>CAIRXZ010000247.1 GCA_903882645.1 uncultured Acidobacteriia bacterium
GCCGTGGCGCATGGCGTTCTGAGCGGAGCGTTGTTTGCCTTCGGCCGTGACGGGGCCGTGGGAGCGGGCGCCATTGGCGCGGGCGGATTCGATTTTGCGGAGTGACGACATAGTTCTCTACTCCAGGATAGAACGGGGGTGAGTGGAGACTTTGGCTAAGTGCTTTGTTTTGATAGTGAAAATCGTTAAAGTTTGCTGTGAATGAAAAAGGGCGGACAACGGCCCCAGCGGAAGTGGCCGGAGGTACAATCGATGCTAGCCAGACTGGCAAAACCGGCGATTCCGACCTGAGTGTCCTCATGCGTCCTTCCAGGCGGCCCGCTCGGCGCGAGTAAAAACCCCTAACCTAAATATGACTATTCCCGCACAGGCGACTGACGAAGGTGGGAACCACCGATGGCGCGAGGCGGCGAGTCTTGCCGCCCATCGTTTCGCGACGGGTTTAGAACAACACGCCGGTAAGCTGGCCGCGCTGTTCTCGGCCCTGTTCCTGATCGTCTGCCTGCTTCGGGCAGCCACCAAACTGCTGTGGTTTGACGAGTTGGGAATGTACTACGCGGCGAAGCTGCTGCCGATGGCGGACCTGCAAGCGTTCTTTCGAGAGGGGCTTGATAACCATCCGCCAGGTCCCGTGTTGCTGGTCCGGGCAGCCATCGGAATGCTCGGCGACCATCACAGCGTGGCCAGGCTCCCGTTTTCGCTCGGCTATTTGCTGATGTGCCTGTGCATTTATCGTTTTGTATCAAGGCGCTGTCCGAGGTCGTACGGGCTGGCCGCGATGTTGTTCCCGATGATACTCCCGACGGTCTATTACGCCACTGAGATTCGCGGCTATGGAATCGTGCTGGGTATGACCGGGGTTGCGCTGGTCTCCTGGCAGGAACTAGCCGAGAATCGCCGGCGTATCCTCGCCGCCTGCGGACTTTTGGCCAGTTTGGCGTTCGCCTTGTGCTGCCATTATTACGCCATCCTGCTGTGGATACCTTTAGGGTTGGCCGAATTGAGCCGTTCCTGGAAGACGCGACGGATCGATTATCTGGTTTGGGCGTCAATGATACTCGCGCTCTCCCCGCTGATCCTGTTGCGGCAGGGCATTCAAGCAGCCCACGCCGCCTATGGGACGTCGGTCTGGAACCCGCCCAGCCTAAGCGGCATCGAGAACTCGTACCTGGAGTTTCTGTCTTTAGGTTTCGCTCCGTTGTTCGCCGCCGCCGTGCTTTGGATGATGGTCAGGAGCGTCGCGTCCGTCCGCGACGGGGGCCGCTTCTTCGTCCCCGCCCACGAGCGAATTCTGGCCGGATCGCTGGCGCTGATGCCCGTGTTCGCCGTACCTTTGTCGTTTGTCACCGGGTCATTCTCGGCGCGCTACGCGCTCCCCACTATTGTGGGGCTGGCTATTTTCCTGGCGTTCGCAATGTGCCGGTCGTCTCAGCGCGACCTGGCGCTCAGCGGCGTCGTGGTTGTCGCGCTCTTCGGATCGTTCGTCCTGAAGGCCGGCGGCATCAGGCAGCAAGCCGCGCAAAACGGCGGGCTTGGCATGCCCATCGGCGAGCCGCTGCGCCGGCAGCCCTGGATGCATATCCTCGAAAGCTCGCCGCTCCCCATCGCCGCCACCACCCCCGTTTTCTTCCTACAGTTGCAGCATTATGCGCCGCCGCCGGTTCGGGAACGGATCTCCTACCTCGCGGACCGAAAGCTGGCGATCGAAGTGGAAGGCGCGGATACCAACGATCTCAACCTCCTGCAACTCAGCCGGCGCCTGCCGATCCGCGTGGCGCCATACCGGGACTATGTGGCCAGCCACCCTCATTTTCTCCTCTGCGCCGATACCACCTGGCAAACCTGGCAATTGGTGGAACTCCGCAAACAGGGCGCGCAGCTCGTGTTCCTGACGAGAGCCGGGACCATATATGTTTTTGAAGTGTTCTACCGGCAGCCCGCCTCGGCGGGCTAGGCCGCGACCGCTGGAAAAGGTCCGTTTGTGGGGCAGTTTGGCAAGCTGCGCGCCGGTTGGCAACCGGCACGCGCGGCGATTGCCAATCGCCGCGCAGGATACCATCCTGCCCCACAGAAATCGCACCTTCCCTTACGGTCGCGATACTAGTCCGCGACCGTTTGATTTGTTCCTCAACGCTCGGGCCGGGCATGCCCGGCCCCTACCGAGCGCCCTTGTAGGGGCGCGGCATGCCGCGCCCTCGCGCCGCGTGCTCCCCACCGCCGGGGAAGAAATCACGCGGTCTTGGCGCTAGTGCCTTGACCGCTGGAAAAGGTCCGTTTGTGGGGCAGCTTGGCAAGCTGCGCGCCGGCCGGCTAACTCGGCCGGCGCCGCCCGGGAAACCGCAATCGCCAAACTGGAAATGGCGGGCAGGTAGAAGAAGTAAGCGAAGTTTGTGAAGGCGATCGCCGTGCAATACATTGTCATGGCCATCATGATGCAAAATGCCGCTGTGCGGATGTCCTCGCATTCCGGTCTCTTGCGCGCTTGCCGGTACACCCGGTTCATCAGGAAAAACGTGGACAGGATCGCGGCGATGTAAAGCGCGAGCGCGGGCAATCCGCACTCGCTCGATACCTCGGTGAACGTGTTATGCGTCTCGTGCCAATACCCGTGCGCTCCTATTATCTGGTTGTGATTCCCTTCGTAGGAACTGAACTGCGACATGCCGACGCCGAAAACCGGATGCTGGAGCGTGTAGACGATGCTTTGCCCCAGCAGGTACCGGCGCATCGCCGAGGACGCAAGGGCTTCTTGCGATGCGCCCGCATCCTCGGCGGAGAACGAAACGATGCGTACCAACGCGGCCCGCGGCACAAAGGCGACCAGCGCGATGGCCGCAATCGGACCGGCGGCGATCAGAAAGATCCGCTGGCGCATCGTCCCGCGAAGCAGCCAGTACAAAGCGCCGGCGCCCAATGCCAGAAGCGCGCCGCGGGATGCGGTTTTCAAAACCAGCAGAATGCCATAGCCGACGCCGCCGAAAGCCGCCAACCGGAGCGCTTTGGACTTGGCGGCAAGCGCAACCCAGATCAGAAACGGCAACACCACGACTAAATGGCAGGCATAATCGTTGGAGTTCGAAATCGTGCCGAAGGTAATGGCCAGCCGCTCTCCGTAGTTGCCGCTTTCGTCCTGAAACATTTTGGCGGCCAGCATGATCGCCGCGCCGCCCGACGCGACCGCCCACATCATGGCCCGGCACTGCCGCCACGTCAGAGTCAGGCCCGCAATGACAAAAAGCATGGGGAAAGTGGTCCTGGCATAAGCGTCGAGAGCGCCGGCCGAGCCGCCCCGCCACGTACTGAACGGCAAGCCCGCTATCATCCAGACCAAAAAAATAGTCCAGTAAATCGCCGGCCGGCCGCGCAGCGTGCGCTGTATCCCGCCGGCAAGCACAACCCCCGCCAACGTGGGAATGCTAAAGAGGTACAGCAGGTATAAATTGACGTGGATTATATAGGTCAGGAGTTGGTGAATGGTGCTGAAGCGTATAAACACCAGGACCACCGCCATCCTGAACGCAATCTCCCGCAGTGGATTGGCGGCTTCGCTCCCCTGCGCCAGGCCGGCGGGGGCGGCGCGGTCTCCGCCAGGAGGGCCGGTGGAATCGAGGAGCCTTGCGGGGACGCCGGATGGCTTAACGGGACTGAGCATCAAGAATCCTCTTCACTCAACGTTAACATGGGCTTGGAAGGCCTCCCCGCGGCCTCTTCCAGCGCGCCGCGATGCGCTCTTGTTTTTTCGCGTCAAGCGCTCCCGAAGCCATGGCGATTTCCCCTTACATGCTACAGTAGAGCTTGAAATTGAGCCATGCCCGCCGGCCTTCAGTCCGTTTCGGAAGCTCGTTCCACCATACGCGGGATCATGGATCGCCACGGCGCCCGCGGCAGCCCCGAAGAGTTCCATCAATCGGTAAACGTTCTATTTCACGATTTTGAATCCGAGATCTACGACCAGGGGCATCGCGACATGTGGGAAAGCCTCCCCCGGCAGTTCGAGTTGCTGGCCGGGGATTGGCTTCGCCGCGACCCGCATGCGCCCGCGGAAATACGCCTGCTGGATATCGGGTGCGGTACGGGCCTGGCTTCCGATTGCCTCCTGAAGACCGCCATCGGCGGCAACATCAAGACCATAGACCTGCTCGATACTTCCCGATCCATGCTCCAGCGGGCTTCCGAGCGGGCCTCGGGATGGAAGGCGCCAGCGATATGCCATGAGGGGCTTTTGAATGCCCTCCCGCCCGGGAGACAGTACGAATTGATCGTCGCCTGCTCGGTTCTGCATCACGTGCCGGACCTGCCTGCGTTTCTCGGAGGCGTCCGCGGCCTCCAGGCGCCCGGGGGCGTATTCCTGCACCTTCAGGACCCTAACGGGGACTTCCTCGACGATGCCGAATTGCGGCAAAGAACGGCGCGGGTTTCGCGGCGGCTGCTTCCGGAGTGGGCCTGCCGTTTCACGCCTCGAAGAATCTTCGGCCGGATCCACCGCGATCTGACGGGGAAGCAGGGACAGGATTTTGTATCCAAGACGAACCGCGCGCTGCTCGAGAAGGGCATCGTCACGACGCTTCTGTCCGTCCACGAGATTTTCTCGATCACGGATATCCACGTTCAAGATGGGGAAGGCATCTCGATTTCCCGCATGGAATCCTGGTTGCCGGATTATGAGTGTCTTTCGCGAAGATCCTACGGGTTCTTCGGCATGTTGCACAGCGCGCTTCCAAGGCGCCGGCAACCCATGGAGGAGGAGCTCATCGCCCGCCAAGCCCTCAATGGGCTGCATATCGCGGCCGCGTGGAAGCTCCGAATCCCGGCGCAGCGCGCCCTTACGCCATGTTAGCCAGCCCCGCGCCATATAGCATTATCCAAGCCGCCAGGCGCGCTCCGCGAACCCCGATCCGGCTCGCGGCGGAGTGCATCCGCGGCCCCGGAAAGGAGACTCCGTCGTGAAGCTGGCTGGCGTTCTGATTGTCGCTATCTCGGCGGCGCCGGCCTTTGCGCAGTACGCCGGCCCCGCAATTCTCTCGCGCGGCGACGGCCCCGCCGGCATGGCGGGGCCGCAAGTCGATTTCCGGCCGTTTGTCGACGTGGCCGGGAGCTACAGCACGGGGCTCGAAGGCGTATCGGCCAACACTCAGGAAAACCCGGGGAACATGTCATCCTCGGGAGCGCAGATCACCGCCGGCGTCAGCGGCATGCATACCTGGAGGCACATGCAGATCGGCTTGAACTACAATGCCTCTTTCTCGCACTACTTCAAGGACTCTTTCTACGACAGCTCCAACCAGTCTCTCCTGTTCAGCGTTACCCGCCAATTAACCCGTCACGCCACGTTTTCGCTGCGGGAGAACGCCGGCATGTACTCGCGGAACCCCAGTCCGACCGGCCTCTCGCAAACCGTGCCGTTCGACCCATCGACGATCTATACGCCCAACACGGACTTTTACGACAACCGGACCATTTTCGAGAGTACGCAAGCCGATTTCAGGCTTCAAAAGAGCACCCGGCTTTCCTTCGACCTGGGCGGCAACAGTAATCTCACCCGCCGCCGGTCGACGGCATTGTACGGAGTCGGCGGCGTTGGGGCGCGGGGCGACGTGCAATACCGGTTGAGCAGCCGCTCCACGATCGGCGCCGACTATTCCTACACGCATTACGCATATCGCGGCATATTCAGCGCCTCGGATATCCACACCGCGGCCGGAACGTATTCCGTCCGGATGACCCGGTCTCTGGAGTTCTCCGGTTCCGGCGGGTTCTCGAGAATGGAGACGAAGATGGTTCAGAACATACCCATCAACCCGGTGATCGCCATACTGCTCGGGATATCCCAGGGCGTCGTCATCGTCCACAGCATCACGTATGATCCCTATATCAGCGCACGCCTTTCGCGGACGTTTTCACGCGGAGTCGCTTTCCTTGCCGGGGGCCATTCGACGACGCCCGGAAATGGCCTGTTTCTGACGTCGACCGCGACGACCGGAGCGGCCGGATACACCTATACCGGGATCCGGCGCTGGAGCTTCAGCGCACAGACGTCGTATTCCCACGCCAAATCGGTCGCCAATATTCTGGGCTACTACTCAACCATCAGCGGCACCCTGTCGGCGTCGCGGCAGATCGGCCACTACGTACACGTAGTCGCGAGTTTTAGCGCCCGGCAATATGAGAGCCCGGATTTCAGCGGGTACAACCGGCTCACCTGCGACGCCCGGTTGGGCCTCGGGTTCGCGCCGGGAGATATCCCCCTTCGCATCTGGTAGGCGGCGATGCGCTTCGGAATTTCAAATCCGACGCCCTGCAATCGCATATGACCGCCCAATCGCGCAATTACATGCTCGACGTGCTGCGTGGGCTGGCGGTCTTGCTGATCCTCGGCAGACACTTCGACCTGCTCGGCGTCGGCGGCGCCAACCCGATCTTCGCCGCGTGCGTTCGCTTCGGCTGGGTCGGCGTCGACTTGTTCTTCGTCCTGAGTGGGTTCCTGATTTCGGGGCTGCTATTCTCCGACTTCTGTAAGAACGGAAGCATTGGCATCGCGCGTTTCTACACGCGGCGGGCGTTCAAGATCTACCCGCCTTTCTATGCGTTTCTGTTGACCACTGTGGCGATCATGATCTGGCGAAGCGCACAACCACTGCCTTGGCGGGCGATTCTAGTTGAATTTCTTTTTCTACAGAGCTATTGCGCTCACATTTACCCGCACACCTGGTCGCTCGCGGTTGAAGAGCATTTCTACTTGCTTCTGCCGCTTTTGCTCACGCTGATGACGCGATTCCGGCGGAAGGATCCGTTCGCTTTGCTTCTCTGGGTCTTCCCGTTCGCGGCAGTCGTCGATCTCGGGCTGCGGAGCGCCATTGAGGCGGCGCAATTCAGCAAGCTCTCCTATCAAAGTCACCTCCACATGGATGGCCTCTTTTTCGGCGTGCTGCTCAGCTACCTGCACCGGTTCCGGCCAGAGCGGTTCGATACGGTGGCCCGGTCGCGGATCATCTGGTGGCTCGCCGTCCCGCTGTTGGCGCTGCTGGCGCTCTACCCGGCGCAACACCCTCTCGTTTATGGCCCCGGGGTCACTGTTCTTTACCTGGTTTGTGGGCTTGGCTTGGCGAAGGTCGTCGGACGGCAGCCGGCTGGATGGTCACGATTAATCACCGCTCCCCTGGCCAAGCTCGGAGTTTATACCTACTCTACGTACTTGTGGCACCCCTTTCTGATCATGTTCGCCGCTCCCCATGTACACGTTGGTCCCTGGATCAAAGCCGCGCTTTATGTTGTCTGTTCCATTGCGGCTGGAGTCCTGGCAACCCTCCTCGTGGAGGGGCCGGCGCTTGTATGCCGCGATCACTGGTTCCCAGCCAGATCCCGATCTATCCAACTCGCCAGACCTACGGATGAAGGCCCGAATCCGGTGGATCGAACTTGAGGGCGGGAAAAAACAAGGCTGTCCTCCAGCTCCAATGGATTACCCGGCCAGCACCAACGGTACGGCTTGGGTTAAATCATCGACCGTGAAATCGGGCCGGCAGCGCTGCCGCGCTCCGTATCCCGTGAGGACCAGAATCGTCCGTGCGCCGGCCCGCCGGCCGCATTCGATATCGGCGCTCTTGTCGCCAATGACAAAAGACCGGGCCAGATCGATATCGTATGCCGCCGCGGCCTCCCACAGCATGCCCGGCTCGGGCTTCCGCCTGGTGGAAGGCGTCCCGGGGGGATCGGGGCAAAAGTAGACCGCGTCGATGGCCTCCGCTCCTAGTTGCCGCAGAAGTTCGTCCTGGACGGCCAGGTACTGCGCTTCCGTAATCCAACCGCGGCCGATGCCGCTCTGGTTGGTGGTGATGAACGTACGGAAGCCGCCCTCCTTAATCTTTCGCACCGCTTCGGGCACGCCCGGGTACACCCTGACCTTGGCTGGGTCGGCGCAGTACTCGACTTCCTCCATCAATGTCCCGTCGCGGTCGAAAAACACCGCCCTGGCCCCGCTCATAGGCCGGCGCAGGCCGCCTGGAGTTCGGCGGCGGTTGCCGTAGCGGTGCCCAACTTGCCCACCACGATCCCGCTGGCGCGGTTGGCAAGCTCGGCGGCTTCGGCGGCTGAAGCGCCCACGGCGAGTCCCAACGTGAAAACCGCTATTGCGGTATCCCCGGCGCCGGAAACGTCAAAAACCTCCTTCGCGCGCGCGGGGGCGTAATGCGGGGGCGCGCCGGGATCGAGGAGCAGCATGCCCTGCTCGCCCAATGTGATCAGGAGGTTCCTGGTTTCCCAAATGGCGAATAGCCTGGCCCCCGCCGCAAGCAGCGGTTCGTCGCGCAGAACGGGTTCCACCGGATCGGAAGGCCGCAGCCCCGCCGCAAGAAACGCCTCCGTGCGGTTCGGTTTGATTGCCGTTGCGTGATGCCACCGCAGCAAGGTGTGCGGATGTGGATCCACCGTCAGGATCTTGCCGCGCTCGCCGGCGGCGTGACAGATATAATCGGCCAGCGGCTGCGTCAGGTAACCTTTGCCGTAATCGGCGACGATCACCGCGTCGGCATTTCCGATGGCCCGGTCCAGGCTTCGCATGGCCGACTCGGACTGTTCGGCGGAAAGCGGTCCCTGGCGCTCCCGGTCTACCCGCACCACCTGCTGATGGCGGGCGACAATCCTGGTTTTCACGGCGGTGGAAAAAGCCGGGTCTTGCCGCACCGGGGATGTATCGATCCCCGCGGCGCGCAGTAAATCGAGCAAACGCCGCCCCGGAGGGTCCGTCCCCACGGCGCCCATCAGCGCCACGCCGGCGGTGAATTCCCGCACGTTGCGCGCCACGTTGGCCGCGCCGCCGGGGTAGTAAGATTCGCCGGTGACATTCACCACGGGCACGGGCGCCTCGGGGGAGATGCGCGTAACCCTGCCCCAAATGAACTCATCGAGCATTAGATCGCCAATTACCAGGATTCGCTTGGCGGCGAAGGCGGCGATCCATTCCCGAAAGGCAGCGGATTCAGGTCTGGGTTGCATTCCAGGGTCGGCCGATAAACCGATGAGTGTAGCAAAGTGGAGCGGGCCTGCCGGCCTGCCTTCTTAACCTCGCCCCTCAGCGGCTCCCCGCGGCCGCCGGCGGCGCAACCGCCGCCGCGCCCGCGGTCTCCCCGGAAACCGCCGAATCCCCGCGCTTGTGCGCCACGGCGATCAGGGTAAGGCCCGGCCATGGCATCACGCGGTCCACCCGTCTCCAAAGCCAGATCGTTTTGTCGAAGGTTTTGAGCACCGCTTTGTTGATGGTCTTCGCGCGGAGCACCTTGCTGTACGCCCACCATGGCGGCGCTCCGGCTTTGTTGAAGCTGTGGATTCTCTCGACGGCGAACCCCTGCGACTCCAGCAACAGCCGCAGTCCCGCCGCGTTGTAGCGGCGCTTATGCCCCAGGCTTCGATCGAGGGTCCCGAACAGGGCCGGCCCGTTGGGAACCAGAATCACCACGCCTCCGTCCGGCTTCAATGCCGCGCCCATGAAAGCCAGCACGCGGTCCGGATGTTCGACATACTCGAGAACGTTCAAGCAAAGGACGGTGTTGAAACAGCGTTCCAGGCCGGCCCAGTCTTCGGGAACCTCCGGATCGATACGCCGTACCACGACGTTAGGGGCGCGCAGAAAACGGTTGCGCAGCGCGTGCAGGTGTAAGGCGTCTTTTTCCCCGGCCATGTAGAGCGTGCGCTTGCCCATCAGTCTTCCAGCCATGTTCCCGATTCCAGCGCCGATTTCCAGCACCTCGTCGCCAACGTTCCGGCGGAGTTTTCTAGCCAGCCAGCTCAAATACTGGGGCGTGCCGGTTAGATTGTTGAGCACCCCGCGGCCGTATGGCGCGGAGTATAGATCGTCGATGATCCAGAACTTCAAAATGACGCCCAGCGCCCTGAAACCGTCCTTCCAGCCGATCTTCTTGCCTTCCTCGTAGGTGCGGCCATGATAGCTGATGGGCACTTCGTAAATACGCAGTTTCCGTTTGGCGCTCTTCATGACGATCTCCGGCTCGAAACCAAAACGGTTGGAGCGGATCGGGATGCTTTTCAGCAGGTCCGAACGAAAGACCTTGTAGCAGGTTTCCATGTCCGTGATGTTGAGATTGCAGAACATATTGGAAACCAGCGTGAGCCATTTGTTGATCACGGAGTGCCAGAAGGGAAGAACGCGGCTCTGCCCGCCCGCCATGTACCGGGACCCGAAAACCGCGTCCGCGC
This sequence comes from uncultured Acidobacteriia bacterium, assembly GCA_903882645.1. GTDB lineage: Bacteria > Acidobacteriota > Terriglobia > Bryobacterales > Bryobacteraceae > BOG-224. The sequence continues at coordinate 10,210 of CAIRXZ010000247.1, forward strand.
GGCCATCCAGCAACGGCTGCAACAGGCGAGGGTACTCCGCGGGGTCGTACTCCAGATCGGCGTCTTGAATCAGCGAGAAATCGCCCGACGCTTTTTCGGCCGCCGCGCGCACCGCCGCGCCCTTCCCGCGGTTCTCCGGTTGCCGGTACAGCCGGATTTGCGGAAATTGAGCCGCGAACCGTTGCAGCGTATCCCACGTGCCATCGGTTGAGCAGTCGTCCACGATCACGATTTCCCGCTCCATGTTCTCGGGCAATGGAGCGTTCAGCACCAGTGAAATGCACCGCCCGACGACCGTGCGTTCGTTGTAGACCGGCATCAGGACGGACAATTTCATAAGCTTGCTGGTTTTGGTGGAGGCTGGCTCGAAAGAACACATCCCTTCCGGCGCAAACCACTAGTTTAGCTCCGTGCCGGAAAGCTCCAGCCCCCGCTGTGTAGGAGTCGGGCATGCCCGACCCGAAGCCTTGACGAACGAAGCGAAGTTTTTTTTTGGGGGGGCCCGCTTCCCTGCCCCGCTCATCCCACCGTGGCCAGCCGCTCAAACCGGTCCCGGTCGTTGCCGATCGCCATCGCCAGGGCCAGCAGCTTCTCCAGGGCCTCGGTGGCGGTCCCGAAACAGACCGTGATCTGCCCCGGGACAACCGCCACGCCCTCCGGCAGGCCCTCGAACCTCTGGCCCAGAACCGCCATCGGAGCTTCAACCAAAACCCGCGGGCGCCGCAGCAGGTCCTCGCGCAGTTTCTCCAACTGCTCCCCAAGCCGGCGTTGCCGGCGCCGTTCATAATATGCTTTTTCACCAGCCGCCAAGCGCCGCAGATGGTCGAGGATTGCTTCGCGCCGCGCAAGACCGTTCCTGCCGATTTGGCGGGTAACGCACGGGGCCAGAATCTGCTGGGCCCGGCGCCTGCCGACCCCGAGCGCCTGTTCGAGCATGGGACGATCTACCCAGGAATCGGGAAGTTCGCCCAGAGCCTTGGCGATTTCTTCTAAACGCCCGCACCAAGTAGGCTTATCCGGCATTAGATCGTCCAGCCAGAATCATAGCACGCTAGGTATGATTATGCGCGTATGCGAATTATGACGGAATTGATAGCTGTTGAGCCATATTGGAACCAGCCAAACCCGCCGCCCGCATTCGGTTATGAACGCACGATAATTAGACATATCGTGCTATCGTGGATTCGCATGGATCAGCTCATTGTAGGAGCTTCTGCCAGGCCCGCGCCGGCCCATGGCAGTCCGCAAGAGGCCGAAGTGATCCATGTCTGGCTCTCCACCAAGATCAGCAGCGCCACCCGCCGCGCCTACGCCGCTGAAATCGCGCGCTTTTTGACCTGTGTCCGGAGGCCTATCGCTTCGGTCACGCTCGCGGACATGCAGCTTTACGCTGAAACGCTGGCGCGGAGCGGCCTCAAGACTGCCAGCCAGAACCGGGCGCTCACCAGTGTCAAGTCGCTGCTTTCATTCGCTCAGGAGACCGGCTATCTGGCTTATAATGTTGGGGTTGCAGTCAAACTCCGCCCCTATCCCGATGCCTTGGCGCAACGTTTTCTCGAAGAGAGCGAAGTGGCCAAACTCATCGAGGCCGCACCCGTTGGCCGGGACCGGGTGCTCTTGAAGCTTCTGTATGTTTCCGGCGTCCGCGTCGGCGAACTGTGCGGCTTGAAATGGTGCGATGCCCTGCCCCGCCAGGCGGGTGGCCAGATCACGGTATTCGGAAAGGGTGGTAAGACCAGAACGATTCTGTTGAAGCCAAACGTCTGGCAGCAACTCCTGTCGCTCCAGGGAGCGGCCCGCGCGGTCAATCCCCTGTTCCGCAGCCGGAAAGGAGGCGGTCAGATCGATTCCTCTCAGGTCCGCCGCATCGTGTACGCCGCCGCCCGCAAAGCCGGCCTGGAGAAGAAAGTGTCGCCCCACTGGCTGCGCCATGCCCACGCCAGCCACGCTCTGGAGCGAGGCGCCCCCCTCCACCTGGTCCAGGCTACCCTCGGGCACGCCTCCATCGCTACGACTGGGCGCTACCTCCATGCCCGGCCCACCGACAGCTCCAGCTTCTATTTGCCCGATTGAGCGATTTGCCGGAAGTTCGATAGCTAATCTTATACCGTAGCGCGATCTTGTACGGTAGCACTTTTCAGAACAGGCTTCCCGCTTTTTGCTGCGTGAATTCCTCGAAACTCGGCAGGTCGAGCTCGCCCGCCACCTCCTCTCGCAGTTTTCGCAGCGCGAATCCACGAAGCGTTGGTTCCGGCCAGCGGTATTGCGGGGCTCCCGCCTGAATGCGAGTCATGTGATCGCGAATGCGCCGTTCGATGGTCGGCTCCGCCATCTTGTTCTTCATGTGCTGGTCGGTCTCTTCGATCAAGAAGGCCTCGTAGCGCTCCCGCTGTTCGTACATCTCGAGTTCGCGCTGGGCCTCTCGCGCGCGGCTTTCCAAATCGCGCTGTTGCGCTTGCTCCCGGAGCGTGCGCTTGTGCGTGGTCTCGAAGCTGGCCGGCACCGGATAATTACAGGCCAGGAGGTACACGTAAAACCCGGGTGGATTCAGGATCGGTTCGCGGGTCCGTTCCTTCCGCTTCACTTCCGTATCGCCCCATTCGATCTGATCCATCGCCGGCTGTTCTTCCGGAAGGTCGATCAGCAGTTGGCGGGCGCGATCTTCTCGAACGCCCCGCTCCGCAAGCGCTCTCAAAAGCTCGTTCTGACGCGCGCTGAGCAAGCCGGCTCTGTCGGGATTCTCCGCGTTGCGAATATCGGCCGCGCTGACGAAAGCGCTGCCCGCCCACAGGCAGAGTTTGTAATCCAGGTCATCGGTGGTCTTCGCCAGATCCCAGCTCGAAAGAAAACCTTTCTCCCGGAGTTCCTCAAGACTTGGCCCGAGTTGCTGTCTGATCCGGGACAGCGCCTTGAAGCATTGCAGGCCTAACAGCGAGCACAAATCGGAATATTTTCTTTCGGCGCACTGGTCCCGGCGGCTGGCATAAAACCAGATCTGGAGCAACGGTACCAGGGCTTTGGCAATGTGCGATTGAAGAGTTCTGTAGACGTCGTAGTCGATCGGCAGCGTGTGGCGATTGTTGACGTTCTCGAGTTGCCATTCGCTCAGCCAAACGTAGTTCTCCTCCGCGACCGTGCCGTCTTCGAGAACCTCGCCAATGGCCACCGATCGCTGAAAAACGTGGAAAAGATCGCGGGCGTATTTCTTTCTGCCGGCGAAGTAAACCACCCCCTCCGATTCCACGCCCGTAAGCGTCATACGCCTCAGCCATTCCCAAATCTCGCGGTAGTTCCTGCCGCCATCGGTCATTCCAAGTATTTCAATCATCGCCGCCGAGGAGAACTGCACCGGATTGGCAACCAACCCTTGCTGCTTGCGAATCTGCTCTATGATCTTCTGGAAAGCAAAGTACTTGTCTTGATCGGCGGTGGTCGGCAGCCCGAGCTCCGCGGCAGGGTAAATCGTCGCTTTCGCCTGCACTCGCTGGCCGTCGTCCGTGCGAACTTGAAGGGCGACGGTTTTCGAGGCGGTCCGGAGTCTCTTGCTGGACGGAGTGAAAAAACCGAATGTGTTTACGTTCTTCTCCACACGCACAATCGTTCGAGCCGTGTTTGGGGCAATGGGAAGCAAAAGTTGCTGACGGGTACGTGGCCGGCGCATGGAGTTCATTAGCATCGTGTCACAAGGCATGCAGCAAAAACAAGAACTGTTCTGAATGTTGTTTGTTAATACTATGAACAACACATATAAAAACCTGTGACATTCCGCAAGCCGTTGAAATAACAGACGTTAATGATGTTTTCGTTACGTTGAAGTACGGGGATTCTTACGTTGGGGTACGGTATGCCTTACGTTCTAGTACGGAAAGTTTCCTTTGCGGTACGGAATACCTTACTTTGGAGTGCGGATGAAGCGGCAGGTTGGACCCCTGGCGGTGCGTTCCATTGGCTCGCTGCCCCGTACTTGGTTTTACGTTGAAGTACGGACGCAGCGGTATATCAATGTTATACCGTATTCGACACTTCTACCGTATCTATACGGGCTTATGCGCTAGATTCCGGCTGGCATTCCCCAGTTTCCCCACTTTTGTATTGACGGGCAAGTCGAGAGGTCATATCATCGTTGTTCGGATGCCGACTAGCACCTGGACTGAATTGCCCTACTTACGAACCGCTGAGGTGGCGGACATTCTGAGGGTCACCAAGAGGACCCTCAAGAATTGGCTTCGCCGCGGTTCGATTCCTGAGCCCCAGCGGAATCCGTCCAACCGATATCGCTTGTGGACCCTCGAGGATGTTGAGGCCGTGCGCAGGTTCTTGACCGAAAGGAACGGCGCCAAATGATTCGACTGGTCATCTCGAATCAGCGCGGGGGGGTGGCCAAGACCACCACGGTGGCCACCTTTGCGCGATATTTGGCGGACCGCGGGAAGCGGGTTCTGGTCATCGACACGGACCCGCAAGGGTCCATAGGGACGGTGCTGGGCCTGAAGCCCGCGAAATACCTGCACGATTTTGTGGTCTATAATCACTTGTTCAAAGATTGCATCGTCGAGGCGTGCCCGGGCGTCGACGTTCTTTGCGGGAACCGCGACACCGTGAAAACGGAAGGCCATCTGATGGGCCAAGTGGCGCGCGAATTCGTATTCAACAACCTGTTCACGCAGGTCGAGACTGGCTACGACGCCGTGCTGATCGACGTAGCCCCTTCCATCAACCTGTTGCAGACCTGCGCCATGGTGTACGGAAGATCGCTGCTGATCCCCGTCAGTATGGATCCGCTGAGTTTGCAGGGAGCCGCCGCCAGCATCGAGACTGCCCGGATGCTGAACTCCTTGATCCACATCGAAATTCAGCCGGTCGCGCTGCTTCCGGTAATGGTCGATCGCCGCCTGCAAATCACCGAAGTCGTCAGCACATCGCTGAAGGACTTGTCGGTCCGCACCAGGATTCCGCTGCTGCACGGAATCCGTACCGATACGACAGTCACGAAATGCAACAGGGCCAAGAGATTTCTAGCCGACTTCGAACCGCGTTCCAAAGCCCTTGAGGACTATCAGACGGCGTTCGAGGAATTATTGAATCTGCTCCATGGAGAACCACGCAAGGACCAGAACGAAATCCAGGAAACCGCCGGCCCGGCCAGAGCTTGAGCCAATCAGCTACGAGGAAATCATGGCCAACGCCGGCATGTCCGGTTTTGTGTCGTTTCTCGACGCGCCGGAGCCTGGGACGACTGCCCCAACAGCGGCCGGGACGCCAGGATCGCCAGCAAGAGGCCCTGAATTTGGTACCGTATCGGAAGTGGCTACCGTAAAGGAAACGACTACCGTACAAGAACGTAAAACAGCTACCGTACAACAAAGTAACGCCGTACAACAAAGTATCGCGGTACAAGAAGCTTATACCGTCCAGGTTCATAACGCTCACGAGAGCAGGCGGTCCCGGGTGAAGCTGGCCCGTGTCGTTGAAGACGGGCACTCGCTTGCCGAACAGGAGATCTACAGGACGCTGTGGAGAGTGGGCGTGGCGGAAACCAACGATCCCGAGGCGAACCGCATTGTCCGAATCGGCTATGACAGGCTGGCTGCGCTGGTCAGGTTAAGTTGGGTGACGGTAAAGGCCAACTTGCGCAGTCTCGAGAAGAAGCTCGCCATTGATGTGGTAGCCGCCGAGGACTCCGCTAACAGGGAAGGGAAGCAATACCGCGTTTATTCCAACCCGGCAATATGGGCGCGGCGTCAATCGGCAGGGCTGCTGTGGGTCAGAAGGACGCGCGGAGTCGAATTGCTGCCGGATGCGTCGGGAGACCCCCGGGGAGAGCGACCTGCGGCTTTCCACTCCTTACACCGTACCTAAAAACAATACGGTATTGTTAACTTGTACGGTATACTCTTAGCTGCATACGTTTTAGTGTATCGTCGCGGCTTTGTAGCTGTAATCCGCGTACTGCCAGTCGGCGCCGATTCTCGACCACAAGCGCACATACAGGGTGCTGCCATCGGTGGGCAGGGTTGTAAAGGTCTTTGAGGTATTCGACCCCTGGGTGTTGCTATAGATCTCTTTTCCGCCCGGCGCTAGCTTGCTGACGTAAAGCCAATATTCGGAGACCCCCACGCCGGCGGACCACTGGAAGGTGACGGTGGAACCGGGCAGGGTGGCGCCGTTAATCGGGCTGATCATTGAGGCGGGCGACGGAGTTGGCGCTTGCAAGAGATCCGGCGACACAGCGCCCGAAAGCGCATAGCGAAACGCGCCAATCACGAAGTCCGGGTAAGAGCCGGCGTTTGAGAGCGCTATAGCGACCTTTGTGATTGGCGCGCCAGTGGCCGCGAAGATCCGGGAATTGGGATACGACATGCCGTCCATCCTGATGGTGAGGGATCCCGAAGATGCGGTGTAGAAGGTCGCGATGATCGTGCCGATATCGTCAGGCTCCGCTTCGAAGCCGAATGTCCACACCGGACGGGAAAAAGTGATGGTGAGATTGGGGAGACCGAACCAATTGGTCGTCGCGCTCCATGTGGCCGCTGGGTTGAAAAGGGGGTTGTATGGATCGAGTATCGGCAAGACGCCGTTGGGGTCCGTGCGCTCCGAGTTAGGGGCTACGCTCCAGTCCCAGTTGTCGGGGCCAACCGCGAACCTTACCAGCGTGGAGCTGAAAGCCAGGCTCAGAACTCCATCGCTGAGCTGGTTGGAGGTGGGAGGGGTAACATAATCCCAGACGGGGAAGTTGGAGAAGTCGAAACCGTAGAACGGAGTGGCGGCCAAATAGGAGGCCAGCGAGGCCGAATCTGCGGGCGCGATCCGGGTAAGAGCCGCCGCGCACTTATAGCTGTAATCCAGGAATTTCCAGGCGGCGCCGATTTTCGACCACAGGCGTATGTAAATCGTGCTGCCGTCGGTGGGCAAGCCTGTAAACGTCTTTGATGTGTTGGTTCCCTGGCTGCCGCTGTAGATTTCTTGTCCGCCCGGCGCCGCGTTGCTGACGTAGAGCCAATACTCGGAGACCCCAACCCCTGAGGACCATTGGAAGGTCGCGGTGGAACCAGGCAGGGTGGAGCCGTTGGCCGGGGTGATCATGGCGGCAACCGGCAAACCCACGGCCGTGAAGGTGTAATCGGCGTACCGCCAATTGCCGCCTATCAGCGACGACAGGCGCACGTAAATTGTGCTGCCGTCGAGGGGCAGGTTCGTCAGGGTCAATACCGTTTGGGAACCGGCGTTGATGCTGTCAAGATCGCCCCCGCCGGGCGCTACCTTGCTGACGTAGAGCCAATATTGGGAGACCCCAACCCCGGCGGACCATTGGAAGGCAACCGTGGAACCGGGCAGGGTGGAGCCGTTAGCCGGGCTGATCATCGTCCCGGCCGTCAACAGTGCGGCGCAATAGACGTAATCGACATACAGCCAGCCGAAGCCAGCCGTCGAACCAATACGGACATAGATGAGCCGGCCATCCAGGGGCAGGTTCGTCACGAGTTGCGACGTACCGGCTCCCAGCGCGCCGGTAAAGATATCCGTCCCCCCCGCTCTGATCCCGCTGACGGAAAGCGAGCAGCCGCTGAAATTGCCCATGCCGGTCCATTGAAAAACTACGCTGGCGCCAGGCAGCCAGGACCCATTTTGCGGGCTGACGATCATTGCCGGAACCGTCCAGTTCCCTTTAAGCTCCCAGCCCGTCGAAGTGCTCAGGTTGGCGGATTGCACGTAAACGTTCGTTGTCCCTGCCATTGGCGGCAGAAACGAGATCGCCAGGTTCAAAGTCAAGACAGTCCCGGACGCCGAAACGCTCGAGGCGGCGCCGTTCAGGACGCACTGGCTGTTCCCCTGCGTGCCGCTGCCCGGGGTGATCGTTCCAGCCGGCGGGCCCCCGGCGTCAGTCAATAGCGACAAAGCGTTCGCGACCCGGTCATAGACCACCGCGCACCCATTCACGGCGCTTGGCGTCGAATTGAGCAATGCCGACACGGTCGTCAGGTCCGTTACTCCGCTGGCATCGGAAAACTGAAAGCCGAACGTCTGCGAGGCGCCGCCGCCCGAATTCGGCGTCACCCCCGTATTGACCGGCGGCGAACCGGAATTCAGTTTCGTCACGAACGCGCCATAATTGTCGGCGTCGATGGATTGATAAGGGTTCCGGAGCGGAAAGTTGCTGGAGAGGGTCCAGCCGGCTACATAGACGTTTCCCGACGCCAGCGCCAGGGCGGTGGCGGTGTCGGCCCCGTTTCCTCCGAGATAGGTCAAGTAGGCCAGCGTCCCCGTAGCGCTCACTCTAGCCAGAAAGGCGTCGCAAGCTCCGGCGTTGGAGCCTTGAAGCGCATTGGCGACCGGCAGGTCCGTCGAATACGTGTAGCCCGCGACGTACGCGGCCCCGCTCGTGTCCACCGCGATCGCGTTGGCGACCTCCACTCCGGAGCCTCCCAGGTATGTGCTGTAGGCCAATGTCCCGGAAGCGTTCACTTTCGTCACAAAAGCGTCCGTTGCTCCATTTAGCGACGGCTGCAGGGGGTTCACCAGGGGAAAGTTCGTCGAACTGGTGACTCCCGCGACATAAGCGTTACCCTGCCAATCCAGAGTGATCGCCTGCGCGGCCTCCGGGTAACCGAGCGAGCCGCCGCTCCCGCCCAAATAAGAGCCGAACAGAACCGTATTCCCATCGGCGGAGAGCCGGGCCACAAATGCATCCTGGCCACCCCCGAGAGCGCTTTGAAATGCATTCGCCACCGGGAAATCGGGGGACCAGGTCGATCCAGCCACCCAGGCCGCCCCGGTCGCGTCCACAGCTATGGCGGCGCCGTGATCGGTACTCGCCCCGCCCAGATAACTGCTATACGCCAGGCGGCTCCCATCGGCGGACAACTTGGCGACGAAGGCGTCCTGGCCTCCGTGGTTCCATCTCTGCCAGCCGGTCGCCGGGAAGTTCAGGGACGTCGTGTCTCCCACGACATAAGCGTTTCCGGCCGCATCCACCGCGATTCCATTGCCGGAATCCGATGCGTTCCCGCCCAGATACGTGCTGTACGCCAAGCTGTTGCCGGCGGCGGCCAACTTCAGGACAAACGCGTTCCGAACGCCCGCGAGCTTCGACTGCAGCGGATAGACGACCGGGAAGTTTTGCGATGTTGTAGCTCCCGTGACATAGACCGCCCCCGCGGCGTCCACCGCGATTCCATACGCCCGATCATCGCCGGCGCCGCCGAGATAGGTGCAATAGATCAGCCCGGTTCCGGCGGGGTTCAATTTCGCTACAAAAACATCGTTCCCGCCGGCGTTGAAATTCTGCGCCGGATTGGCGGTAGGGAAGTCGGTGGATTCGGTGAAGCCCGCAATATATGCCGCTCCCGTCGAATCCACCGCCAATGCGTTTGCGGCATCGGCGCCCGAGCCGCCCAGGAGCGTACTGTAGGAGATCGCCGGGTCGATAATCAAAGGCCGTGACGCATCGTACTCGCCGATTGCGAAACTCACGGCTTCGCCCGCCAGGATGAACCGCCCCTCCACGGCGACGCGCCGGCCCTCGCGCTCCTGATAGACGCTGGGCGCCTGTTCGCGAAACTCCTCACCACCGACGGGGATCGCCAGCGAGCCATCTTCTCCGATGCGCGGCTTGCCGCCGCCGAGATACCGTACCCGGATGGCCGAAGGGTCCGCCTTTGGTGCCACGACGAACTCGGATTTCAGGTTTCGGCCGGCGGCCCCGTAAATCATGTCGATTCCCGGATAAAGGCTTCGATATACGACTCCCCCATACAAGGGTTGCGCCAGCAGCCATCGGTCCTTCGGCCCGGTCAGGAAATTGGCCACTCCGGCCACGCGGCTCATGGCTTCCGGCCGGGGGGCGTGGGCGGCCCCCTCGAAATGCATGCGGAGAGTGTTCCCCGCCACGCGAAACAGCGCTTCGCCGGGGGAGAAATAGGCCGTCAACCCGGGCGCCCTTGCCATAAAGCGGACCGGCGGCGGCGCCTGCCCATGGTTCGCCAGAAAGAGCAGCGGCACGGGTTCCCTTGGCGCCGCGCCCACGGCCAAAATGGCGCAGTTCGCCATCAAGAGAATCCGGTATCCGCGTAACGCCATACGCCATTACGTCGGCGGAACGGGAGCTTTACTTTAGTCGGGAGCCAAAAACGGGGACGCGGCCTTACCGTACAACAAAGTAAGGGCCGGGAAGCGGTGGGTCGCTCTACCGTACCTTGAAGTAATACGGCAAAAGATAATGATACCGTATTGATAGCTTATACCGTAGCATAAACTTGTACGGCATAGGCATACGATAGATTCGAGGGGTCCTGGAGGCGGGGAAGGGAAGGGATGACGGATGGGGATGAACAGCGCATGACTTCGCGCATTGACCGGGGAATTGGGTATTGGCGCGGGCGGCGATTCGGATTTGAATTAGAATAGTGGGCTGAAGTTGGTTCTAATGCAGTGTCCGAAGTGCAAGATCGATCACGCGCACCGCTCTCACCGTTCAGGTCTGGTGGAGCGTCTGGGGAGTTTGATTGGCTATTATCCCTACCGCTGCCGGGAGTGCGGCCATCGGTTCCTGCAGTTCCGCTACGCGAGCCCCCCCGAAGGCCCGGGCAAGCATTTGGAGGCGGAGCGGGAGATTAAGTCGACCCGCCTCCGCATCCGCTGGCAACGGAAGAAGCGCATCGTCTTGCTTTATGGTTTTAGCGCCCTGCTTTTTTTGGGCTTTCTCTACTACATCACGCGCCCCGGTACTTTTTCGGGGAATTGAGCGCTGGCTGAAAGCCGACAGCTACTTCGCTCTATTGCGGCATCAACAGCGCATGCGGGTAAAGCGCGCTAAACGGCCGGAAGTAGAGTATGCGATAACCGGAACCGGCGGCGGCAGCCTCGAGCTCACCCTGGGACGTGAGATGTATAAAGCCGACCCACGGCCAGAACACGTCGCCGGGATGTCGAGCCGACGGGGATCCTAGCAGCGCGCAAACCCGGCGGATGCCTGGGCGCAAACGATCCAGCCTTCCATTCTCCGCATCCCGCAACATCGAAAAGCTGAGCAGCAAAGGGGCCTTTGGCGCGATCATACGGGTGGCGCAAAGCAAGTCCTGCCGATCCAATTCGGTGAAAACATAGTCGAAGCTTGTCCAGCCGAAGAGAACCGCGTCGAAAGAAGCGTCGAGGACGTGGGCTGCCAGCGGCCCGGTATGCTCTTGCGCGGCGGTCACGAGGTCGCGGTAGGAAGCCCGGACCACGGCGCTGTTCGGGGAGGATGAAACCGCCCGGCGGGCGCCCTCGCAAAGCTGCCCGGATGGTTCGAAGGCCACCACATCGAAGCCCATCCGGCATAACTGAACGAGTTCCCTCCCGCCGCCGGCGCCCCCGAGCAGGATCCGCCCGGCCGGTGGAAATGGAGGTTCGGTAATGGCACGCCGCTCCCAGTCGAAGAGTCCTCTTTCGAAGGTGGCTCCCCCAGGCAGGTAGGTGCCCGCCCTCCCACAGATGATCTGGTTGACAGCCTCACGCCGCTGTGGGCCAAACCAAGCCCAGAGCACCTCGTCCCAAAAGATGGTGTGAAGGCGCGTCGCCGCACTCAGGGCGCGTTCGGCGGCAAAGGACATTCGGGCTAAAGGCGGCAGTCGCACGAATCGTATGCAGCGGAGGCGCCAGCGCGGGCAAGCGCTCTGATAGGCCTGGCGCGCGAGGGGAGCTATTGCGGCATCAACAGCGCGTGGGGGTGAGGGGTGGTCTCTTGGCGGCAGTAGACTATGCGATAACCGGAACGGTCCGCGACGGTCCGGATCTCATCGAGAGTCAAGTAATGGATGAAACCGTTCTCCAACATGAACCTGTCGCCTGGGCGTCGAGACGACGGCGCCTTCAATAGCTCGAAAAGGCGGCGGAGGAGTGGGCGTAAACGATCCAGCCTTCCGGTTTCCGCGCCCTGGTGCCCGGGCAGGAAGCTGAGCAGCAGAGGAGCTCTTGGCGCAATCGCGCGGGCGGTTCGAAGTAGAGCGTAACGATCCGATTCGGTGAAAACATAATTGAAGCTTGCCAGGCCGAAGAGGACCGCGTCGAAGGAAGTGTTAAGGACGTGGGCAGCCAGCGGCCCGGTCCGCTGTTCCACCGCGGTTACAAGGTCCCCAAAGGATGCGCGTACTACCGTGCTTTTCGGATAGGCCGAGACGATCTGTCGCGCGCTCTCGCAAAGCCGCTCGGATGGTTCGAAGGCCACCACATCGAAGCCCATCCCGCACAATTCACGCAGTTCCCGCCCGCCGCCGGCGCCTCCGAGCAGGATCCGGCCACCCGAGGGAAATGGAGGCGTGGCGAAGGCTGCTCGCTCCCAGTCGAAGAGCCCTATTTCGAAGACCCACCCGCCGGGGAGGTAATTGTCCTTTCCGCAGTACACAGCCCGGTTGACAGCCTCACGCTGCGGCGGGGGCGTCCAGGCCCAGAGAACCTCTTCCGAGAGAAGACGCTGCAGGCGCTCCACCGTATTCCGGATCCGCTCACTAGCCAGGGCTATCCGGACTAAAACCGGCAGTTGTTGGGGCATGCGCGGAATATGAAGCTGTTCGGCCCGCGCGGGGGCGCAATAACTAAGACCGGGCGCGGCGGTTCAGGTTAACAATCGGCCGGATGCACCACAGCCAGGCGAGGCGGACCGGCTTGGCCAGATAGTAAACAGGGAACATGGACTCGGGGATGCCGAAGAATTCCCAGTCGTTGGCGTTGGGGTGGAGGGAGTACCAGAAGAAAAGGAATTTGCGCCAGCCTTCCAGCAGCCGGAATCTGAGAATCAGCAGGTCTTGCGAACTGGACGCACGGCCATCCTGAAGCTGTGCGCGGATGGATGCGGCGAGCGCCACGGCGCGGGCATCGCCGTGGATGCGGCTCGATACCTCCGGCGGCAGGTTCGAACCCATCAAGTCTTGCGCGAGGCAGAGACCCAGCGAAACGATTCGCGACATGCGTTGCCGCGCGGCGCGCGACAGAATCGCGTCCCAATCCAGCCGGTAGACATCGATAAGCCGGCCCAGATCGCTGAGCCCAATCAACGAGATCCAACCATGCGTTGCACCATGCACGCACAGGTAAGCGAGCAGATCTTCCGGGCAGAATGCCGGCATCAGGCGCCCAGCCACATTGATGGGCGCGAGCCGGGCGCGAATTTCCGCCGCATTGAGCGGATTGAAGTGAGCCGGCGCGACCCGCCAGTGGATCTCGACGGTAAATTCTCCGTCGGTGCCCTTGAAAACCAACTGACCGGCGTCCGAAAAGAACCGCAAACCGATACTTGGGCCAAGTCGCCGGTAGCCGTTTGAAGTTAGAAGATCGATGGCGTGACTTACGTCGCGTTGCGGAACGAGCAGGTCCAGGTCCGCCATACGGCGCAGCCCAGGCGTCTCGTATAGCGACCAGGCTAGCGCGGGGCCCTTGAATGGGATGGTCTGGATGCCAGCCGGGCCGAACAAATCCAGGAGACGGAGGAGTTCTTTTGCAAAGCGGAGATTCCGTTTGATGTTCTGCCGGAAGCAATTCCGGAGAGCGGCCAGCGCCTCGGGTGGAACCGCGTCCGGGCAGGCCCGATTCAGCGCCCAGAACACCAAGGGAGCGACCCCCCGTTGCGAGGCGGACCCGATAAGACCGTCCCAGTCCGAACAAAGACCGGAGAGGCGGCGGAGCTCGCCAGGATCGGGGTGAGCGCGGGCGCACTCAATAAGCAGCAGGATCACGATGCATGCCGTCTCGCGGCGCCGGGAGCAAGGCTGCCAGCGGAACGAATTGGCCGGAGACGGGTGGGTGGCGCTCTGGCGCGGGGTCGAGATCCGTCGCGGGATACAAAGGCGTGGGAACCTTCGTCCGGAAATACGTGCTCTCGCAATCCTGGCTGGACGCGCCGTGCATATTGCCTTCCTGGAAGGCCAGCCCGGGACAGCGGCGGCAGGAAGACAGGCTTGAGCAGGAACTGCAGACCTGAAGATCGCGATTCCGAATGCCGCGAACTTCGGCGAATTGGGGCGATTTCCAGATTTCCAGAAAACTGCCGCGGCGCAGGCTGCCGCAAACCAGCGGGAACTGCACGCACGGCGTGACATCTCCCTGCGGTGAGATGTAACACCTGAGATGGCCCGCTCCGCAAGAATGCCCGTTCAGCAGTTCTTCTCCGGCTGGCGCGGGCGGTGCGCAGTCGTCTTCCAACCCGATCAGTACCGCTGGATCCGCGTAGAATTCCGCGCGTTCCGCGGGGGAGAGATTGAGCGATACGGGCGTCCGGTCTCCGTCCATCATGGGTATGATGGTGGGATCGTACAGGATCCTGGCCCCCACCTCTTTCGCCAGAGCGCGCAGGCGCGCGTAGTTGGCCCCGCCCTTCATAACGGGGACGCGAATTTCCACCGCCAGGCCGCGACTCGTCAGTCGCTTCACCGCCTCGATGGAAAGGGCGAACGATCCCGGAACCCGCGTGATGGCGTCGTGAGCCTCGGCCAGGTGGGAATAGATGCTGATGTGGACTTCGCGGACCCCGAGTTCGGCGAAACGGTCCGCCTCGCCGTCGCCAATCAGGACGCCGTTGGTCTTCAGCCTCACGTCGAACAGCAGCGACCGCGCGTGGGCCACAATCTCGAAGATGTCCTTCCGCAGCATGATCTCCCCGCCGCTTAGCGTAAGGAACATCGCTCCGGCCGCGGCCAACTGGTCGAGCGCGCCCTTGACCTCGGCGGTGTCCATGTCGCCGCCCACGCTGTGGTCGAGAAAACAATGCACGCAGCCCTCGTTGCACCTCCAGGTGAGATCCAGATGGACGGAAATCGGAATCACTCGGGCCTCGGCCTTCGCGCCGATCCGGCCCAGTAAGGAGGTCTGTGTTCCCCCTCCGGCGGTTGTGATGGAGACTGCATCGGTCATCGGCGCCTACCTCGCTGATTCAATGGGCTGATCGGAGATCACCAGGATGCCGTAGTCCGCCAGCCTGCGGCAGAGATCCTCAGCGTCCGCGTAAGCGGCTTCCGGCTCGGCTTCGAATTTTGCGCACACCTTGTCTTGAACGATCTGTGAGAGGGGGGTGCGTCCATCGGCCGCCAGCCAGATCTCGGTGGCCACCTCATTCAGGGTGAACAACATCGAGTCCGACGTGGACATGATGATCATCTCCCCGTCCAGGGCCCGCGCCGCGATCGAGCGGCTTTTTGCTATGTACATGCTCATCCGATCATCTCCCAGACTTCGGGGGTAGGAGTGAAAACAAGCCGATAGGCCGGCACGCAAGCCGCGATTCGGCAGGCAGTCTCGAACAGGGCCTCGGATAGTTTCGGATCCTTGGCGAAAAACAAAATGTTCCGCATCAGGGCGTTAACGGCCTGCTTGCGAGAGAGGGGTTCGATCCTGTTCTCAGGACCTTTGGCAAGCAGATACAGCGCCTCGAGAGGCGCCGATATGTTTTTTCCGGCTACGCCCAGATCGCCGGCGAAAGGCGTGCCAAATGCTCTGTAGACTCCGTCCACGGAGCGGATGTGAGAGATTTCGTCCGTGAGGAGAACGACATCGGGGGGCGCCAGGCCCGCCAGCGTGCTCTTGCCGGCGCCGGATACCCCGGTGAATACAAAGGCGCGCCCGTTGCGCACAGCGCTGGCGGCGTGCAACAGGCAGCCTCCTTGGGGCGCCAGCAGAATCGAGTGGAGAACGCGCAGGACCGCATCGATGGATTCAGGGAAAGCCGCCGACTGTCTTAGCCACCCGCGGCCGGAGCCGGAAAACCACTCGGCCCGGGAATCGAAAACCTCCAATAACCACCGCCCTTCCCGCCATTCGACGCGCACTTGATTGCCCTGATAAACGCCCCCATCCGGAGTTACCGTCACGGTCAGCTCAAAAGGCTCGGCGGAGGGCTTGGTCGTGAGGTAGGCGGCATACCGCTTGTCAATGAACTCCAGGAGTGCGCGATCCTGCACGCCCAGAAGCACGGGGATTCCTCCGATTTCGACAATGCTCCCGGGTATCATGCCGCCAGTGTCTCCCTGTCGCCCCTCGCACGGTTCAACTTCAGGCGGAGCGAATTCAAACGCAAGGCAAAAGCCTTGACTGGGGCGCAATACCGCATCAGCAAGGACAAGAATCTCGCGGGTCCCTTCAGTTTTTCTTTAGGGGCGAATTGCGCTCCGCTACGTTCGATCATAGCAACCTTGCCAAGCACTTGACTGAAGGGGAGGGGCTCGTCGTTCACGCGGAGAGAATCGCCGCGAGTGGTAAATGTATCTCCCCCCTTCTTAACGATCCGGTGGACCAGAAAATCCCCCTCTCTGGCGTAGAGTACGAGATCGCCGGGTTCCATATCGGCGGGCGCCGCGCGCCGGACCAAAAGAACATCGCCCGGCCAGATCGATGGAAGCATGCTGCCTCCAAAGACCCGCAACCGGAGCTTGCCGGAGGCGCGCAACGCCTCCGCCGCGACTTCACACCGGATTGCTTGCCGCGTAGCAGAGCCCTCGGGATCTGCTTTCTCGGGCCCGTCACTCATCTGAAGTCGGCAAAATATCGCGCGGGAAATAAAGCGAAACGCTTGCCACTGGCGGCTGTGGAGGCGGGTATTCCAGCAAGTTTGATTACAGAGGAAAGTTCTCTAGGGGCAAGCCGACACGTGGTGCTTGAAACGAAAACTCAAAAGTGAAAGGCCCGGGCATGCCCAGCCCGAAGCGTTGAACAACTCAAACGGTCGCGGTATTTAGGAAGCGACGCGCCGCCGGTAGGCAGCCAACATGGCCAGACCGATTGCGCCGAGCAGAATTGTCGAGGGTTCTGGCGCCTGGAAGCCACTGACTTGCATCTGATAGGTCCAGTCGTAGTCGGTGTTGGCAAACGTCCCATAGACCGGCACATTCCAGTACTCGCTCGAAACTCCGGTGCCGCCCGTTTCGTAAGTCACATCCCACGCAGCCGTCGTGGTCGTCGTGCCAACGGAGGAAACCCCAATCCAATACCGGCCAGGAGTGTCGAGAAGGAAGCCCCCGATGAAATCGAAGTCGCCGGTCAGCGAACTTGCGATGGAGGTGTCGGTAAGTGTTCCCAAAGAATACAACTGCCCAGCCGGGGATGTCATCGAATCCGAATAGATGCCGATGTGAAGAGCTCCGGTGGGAGGCGGGCTCGCGGGCGCGTTTAGCAACAGTTGTATGTCGGTCACCACAAAGTCGGGGTTGACAGTCGAGAAGCTGGAATACACGGAAGTCTGGACGACGGAGCCAGTGTAGTCGGTGGAACTCGGGGGATTCGTTATACTATCGAAGACCGTAATGGTGTTCGCATAAGCGAAACCGAAGAACGCGGGCAAGCAAATCAACGTAGCCAAAAGTTTTTTCATCTCGACCTCTCGTATCGCCCCTTCAGGAAGATATGCCCTTGTTGGGGCAGTGCAGCGCGGTGCTCTCGAAAACCTGCTCACAAGAAAACTCCGGCTTTACATACGGCCGCCGCGGTGCCGGACGCTCCGGATGCTCAATCCTTTCGTTCGATTCGCGGTTGCTCATTCGGCTATCACCTTCGATCATTATACGCTCCTTTCTTGACGAACATCTATAGAGTTTTGAAGCCATTACGGGTCGTATAGTACTAGTATTGCCTAGACGTATCGCCCAGTCCAGGGGAATTCGCAAATAGTACTGCGCTATGGTTGTAAAACGAACAAAACACAGCCAACTCCTTCGGAGGACCAGGTGGACGCCCGGACACCCCTCGCCGCTCTCAGCTCCCGGCGATGGCCGGCCGGCTTTTCGCCGGTTGTTCCGTTGGCAGACTCATCACCTGCCGCAGGAGGTGGGCGCTGGGATTATAGTCTATAATTAAGTCCTTTAATTCCAATATTATATCGGTAATATTGCGATCCGCGCAGAGGCTCCGGAGCTTCTCGACCCGCTCCAGCGCGCCGCGCTCCGGAAGGCCGTGGTTGGCGAAGATTTTGATTTTTGGGTGGAACGTGGGCCGCATCTCTTCATCCAGATGGGCGAGCTCCTCGTAGAGCTTTTCGCCGGGGCGGATGCCGGAAAACACAATCTTGATGTCCTCGCCGGGCCGTAGGCCCGAAAGCAGGATGAGATTGCTGGCCAGATCCAAAATCCGGACCGGTTGGCCCATGTCCAGAACGAAGATTTCGCCGCCCTTGCCCATGGTGGAAGCCTGAATGACGAGTTGGGCAGCTTCCGGGATCGTCATGAAGTACCGGCGCATCTCCGGATGCGTGACGGTGACGGGCTTGCGCGCAGCGATCTGCTGCTTGAAAAGGGGGATCACGCTCCCGTTACTGCCCAGGACGTTGCCGAAACGAACGGAGACGTACTTCGTGCCGCCGTCCTGAAGGGCGTGGATCAGCAGCTCGGCGGCGCGCTTGGTAGCCCCCATGACGCTGGTCGGGCGAACCGCCTTGTCGGACGAGATCATGACGAAGTCGGCGATCCCGCTCTCCGCCGCGGCGATGGCCACATTCCAGGTCCCGATCACGTTGTTTTCCACGGCCTCGAACACGTGGTCCTCCATCAGGGGGACGTGTTTGTAGGCCGCGGCGTGGTAGAGGATCGAAGGCCGGTATTTTCTGAAAACCTCGGCCAGCCGCTGCGAATTGCGGATATCGCCAATCTCGGGGCGGAACCTGAGGCCGGGAAAGCTCTCGCTCATCTCGCGGTCGATATAAAAGAGGGCGGTTTCCGCGCAGTCGTAAGCGACGATGGCCGCGGGGCGGAACCGGGCGATCTGGCGGCACAACTCGGAACCGATGGACCCGGCCGCTCCGGTGACGGCAATCACTTTGTTTTCAATCTTTTCACGGATTCCGGATTCGTCGAGATGAACCGGATTGCGGCCCAGCAGGTCCTCCACGTCGACGTCGCGGATACCCGAGGCGAGGTTGCCGGATTCGAGGATTTCCGTAAAGCTGGGGACGGTCTTGTAAACGACGCCGGCTTCCTGGCAGCGCTTGAGGATGGCCGTCATTTCCCGGCCCGTGGCGGAGGGCATGGCAATCAGGACCGTGTCGATGCCCTGGGCTTTCACGATAGACGGCAGAGCCTCGCCATTTCCAAAGACCTTGACCCGATAAATCAAAGAGCCGGTCTTGACCGGATTGTCGTCCACGAAACCGGCTACGTCGTAGGCGAGAGCGGGATTCTGACGGATTTCGCGCAACAGCGACACTCCCGCGTCGCCCGCTCCGTAGATGAGCGCCCGTTTTTTTTCGCTTCGGTTCACTGTTCCGGAGAACTCAAAGAGCATCCTCGCCGCCAGGCGGACTCCCGCCGTCGCGACGAAGCAGACCAGGAAATCCACGAAATAGAGGGAGCGCGGGAAGCCCCGCGTCGCAAACAGCAGTATGCCGGCGCCTCCCAGCGCCGATCCGGCAAGATTGGCGTAGGCGACGCGGAGCAGGTCCGGAACGGAAACGTAGCGCCACCACCCGCGGTCCAACCCGAACAACTGAAAGACCAGAATCTTGGCGATCGCCCATATGCAGATCCCAGCCCATAGGTGCGCGCGGTGCTCCTTCGGGATGGCGAAGTCGAACCGAAGCAGGAAGGCCGAGACGCCGGCGAACAGGAAAATAGTTAATTGGACCCCAATCAAGGTCCACCGCCTAAACCGGTTCAGACGGTACCCCAAGTGCTGGAACCCAATTAAAACCTCAAATTTGGGCATGATAATCTCTATCGCCTTCTTCTAGACCTGCGGTTCGGCGGGCACGCGAACTTCAGCCTCGGGACGCGTAACTTCTTTGGCGGATGTATCCCGCCCGGCGTCGTAGCGAAATACCGCGCAGGCCAACGGAGCCAAGGCAACCGCGGCGAATACAGGTCCGGCCGCTGGCCAAACGCACGCCCCCCACGCAAGCGGGAACAGCCAAACCACGTTGACTGCCGCGATGGTCAACGTCACTTTCGAATGGCTGCCCCACTGCCGGGCGGCGTGCTGATAGGCGTGACTGCAATGCGCCTCGTACCACCGCACCCCGGTAATCAGGCGCCTGATCAGCGTCACGATGGAATCCACAACGAAGACTGACAGCAGAATCAGCCAGGGCCAGATCAGCCACGGTCGCTCTTTGGCGCTCGAAATGGCCAGAACGCCGAACACAAACCCCAGGAACCCACTGCCCACGTCACCCATGAAAATCTTGGCGGGTGGCCGGTTCCACACCAGAAAACCGGCGCTGGCGCCCGCAAGCGCCATTGCGGCCTGCGCCAGGCCTCCGAGCCCGTTCCACGCCAAAAGCAGACCGCCCAACCCGCTGGCGCAGAGAGCTTCCAGCCCTGCAAGGCCGTCGATACCGTCCATGAAGTTATAAAGATTGATCATCCAGACCAAGCCGACAAGCGCAAGAAACTGGCCAACCCAGCCCCAATCCCAGATCATCCAGCCCAAGTGCAGCGGCCCCATCCCATGGAGGCGCCACAAAGCCCATCCGGCAGCCGCGAAGTGAATCAGCAGGCGCAGCCAGGCCGATACCCGGGAATGGTCGTCCAAGAAGCCCACTGCGGCGACCGCCAGTCCACCTCCGAAAAGCGCTGATCCCAGACCGGTGGATATGGCGCCTCTCTGCACGAACAGCAGAACTGCCGAGAGAAACACCACAACAATGCTTACGCCGCCCCCCCGCGGCGTTGGCGCCAAGTGAGAACTGCGCTCATTTGGGATATCCAGAATTCTTTGCCTGACGAGATAATGCCGTACCAGCAAAGTGACGAGCGCCGAGCCCAGAAAGGAGACGACAATTATGCCCATCAGAAACATCGTAGCTACTTTGGCTGAGCGTCGCTTCGAAGCTGGCCAGGGTGAGCTTTCGAATTGGACACGTTAGCTGGCCAGCCACTTTGCAGCATCTCCAGGTAGAGGGCTTCAATTTGGCTCCATACAGACTCGCATTGGAATGACTCCTTCACGCGGAGAAAGCCCCGCTCACCTAGCCGCATGGACATAGAGGGGTCGCCAAGCACGAGCGATAGTGCCCCGGACAATGCGCTGCAATCCCCGACCGGCACAAGCAGGCCGTTCACGCCGTCGACTATCGAGTCGACCAAACCAGTGACCCGTGTGCCGACCACAGGTCGCTTAGCGCAGTGCGCCTCGAGTACGACAGTGCCGAACCCCTCCCTATAGCTTGGAAGCGCCAGTACATCCATGATGTGGTAGTAAGGCGCTGTGTCCGCAACGAAACCGGTCATGATGATACGTGGATGATCTGCGATAGTCCGGCGAATTTGTTCGGGAACCGGGTCGTCGTCCTCGAAACCGCCCACGAGGAGGAGCCGGCAGTCTTCGAATTGGGGAGGAAGTGCGAGAAAGGCCGTGACGAGTTCGCCGACGCCTTTGTCGCGGGTTAGGCGGCCGACGTGGCCAACCACCCGCGTGTGCTCCGGAATCTGCAACTCTGCGCGGATCCGAGATGCCTGAGCAAGGCGCTCTGGGGTGGCAATGAATCGGGAACAATCGACTCCGTTAGCGCTTCCAGCGCCCAGGACCACCGCCTTGCTGGGCGGTAATAGCCGCGCCGCCACCGCAACGTCTCGGACGCTTGGGCTAACACACGGCACTACGGTCGCGGTTCTACATGCAATACGCTCGGCTAGGCTCAGAATTCGGCGTTTTAATCCATGTGTAGTTTCCAGGCGAAGCCCATGCAGCCAGTAAACCCTGTAGGGTACGCGAGCAAACCAGCCAGCTAGCCCGGCCAACAGTCCCGCCTTTGGCGTACCGATATTCACGATATCGGGGCGGACTCTACGCATCATGGCGAAGAGCCGCCACAACGATCTCAGGTCGTGGAGTGGCGAGATCTCGCGATGTATCGTAATCGGTATTACGGTTACATCTTCGGCCAGAGCCAACCGGCGCAGATCTTCGCTTGGTGACGCCGCGACGATTACCTCGAAGCCTCGCCGCCTAAAATACAGGCATTGGCCGCGTAGCACTACGGCGGTGCTGAAAGCTATCGCGGAAACATAAAGTACTCGCATACGGCTCAGCACTTCTATCGCTTGCGGGTATCTAAATCGCCCACGCCTGTTCGCTAACCGGCTAGGTTGGGAGCGGGCAGGAAAGGACCCTGGCCAAGGCGGCCTCCGCTTGCTGGCGCTGATCGGGCGTTAGGCGTTGGTAACGGCGGGCCACAATTTTATCGGCGTTGTCGGCCGTGTCGTATAAGGAAACCAAAAACAGTTTGACGATGATCTTGAGCAGGGTGGCTGTGTAGCGGGTTCGCGGGCGGCTGAATCGCGTCCGCAATAGGAAGAGCAGCCCGAGCTGCGAACCGATGTAGTTCTCGTACGAGAAGACTCCGGCTTCGCGATAGTAGAGGAGCGCCTCATGGAGGTTCACAAAAGTGCTCGAACATGCGGTGCGGCACCAGAGTTCGACATCCTGAGCTCGATGGTAAGCAAAAGACTCGGAATAGGGATGTCGCCGGAACCACTCCGTCGCGGCGGCTACGGATGGGTGAATGAAGGGTGCATCAAGTAGCGCAGGGGCGGCGGCTGGGAGATACCGAAGGCCAACGATATTCGAGTTGGCGTCGATCGAGTAAGCATTACATCCGATGACCGTGTCACTGTCGCAGCGGACTAATTCGGCGTACTGCCGCTCAAGGCGTTCCGGGTGCATGATATCGTCTGCGTCCATGCGAAACAAATACGGCGCCCGCGCCAGACCCACGAGTTCGTTGAACCGGATGTTCATGCGCTTGTTCAAGCCATCGCTGTACA
Organism: uncultured Acidobacteriia bacterium; assembly: GCA_903882645.1. Classification (GTDB taxonomy): domain Bacteria; phylum Acidobacteriota; class Terriglobia; order Bryobacterales; family Bryobacteraceae; genus BOG-224. The sequence continues at coordinate 32,919 of CAIRXZ010000247.1, forward strand.
CGCGGACGCGTGGGTCCTTGATGCTCCGCGCCAGCGCCAGCGAGTCGTCGGACGACCCATCGTCCATCAGAATCAGTTCCCAGTCGGTGAACGTCTGTGCGAACACGGACTTTAGGGCCAAGCTGAAGTAGTATCTTCCAGGATTCCGGAAGGAGATGCCAATCGTAACCTTGGGTGCCGAAGACAAACATTCACCTCTCAAGCCAGATGGACCCTGCAATTACGAGGTGCCATCGCCTGCGCCTCCGCGCTTCGCCGAGGCCACGAAACGGCGAATTCCTTCGGCGATGGCCATGGTTGGACGATAGCCGAGGAGGGTTCCCGCTTTGGCGATGTCGGCGCAGGTCACCGTTATGTCGCCGACAGCGGGATCGGTGTATTGGCGGTTCGCACTCCTGCCCACAGCTTCTTCTACAAGGGCCACCATAGCGTCGAGCGAGATCGGCCGCGCACTGCCCAGGTTGAACACGTCGTAGCCGGTTGGAGGCTCATACGTCATCGCGGCAAGAACGCCGGAGAGGATGTCGTCGATCCAGGTGTAGTCGCGGGCGCTGCTGGCATTGCCAAACAACTGTATCGGCTCACCGTCTCCGATTAAGTGAACAAACTTACCGATGGCCAGATCCGGGCGTTGCCTCGGCCCATATACGGTGAAGAAGCGCAAAACTACGCCCTGAAGTCCGTAACAATTGACGAACGAATGCAGCATCGCTTCCCCGGCCAGTTTGGTCGCGGCATACGGCGACGCGGGGCTGAGTAATAGGGCGTCTTCGCGGAACGGAATGGCGCTGAGCGTACCATAGACTGAACTGGAAGAGGCGAAGACGACCTTCGGCGTTTTAAAGTCGCGGCAGGCCGCCAACACGTTCTCCATGCCGGCGACATTTGTCGCGTAATAGAGTTCCGGGTTGTCCACCGAGAAGCGGACTCCGGTGCGCGCCGCCAGATGGACCACTGCGGCGGGACGAAACCCGGCAAAGAGATCGCGCACCGCTGTGCGCTCGCAAATGTCGCCCAAGACGAAATCGAAGGCGCCAGCGCGGCCGATCTCGGCGAGGTTGGCCCGCTTCAGCCCGGGATCGTAAAAATCGTTTAGGTTATCGAGGACGGCAACTTTGCAACCGCGCCGAAGCAGCATGGAAGCAAGATGCGAGCCGATGAACCCGGCGCCACCCGTGATCAGCACGGTTTCAGGAAAGCTTTGCAAAGCTGGCCCCCTCGCTTGCAACCGGCTCGACAGCGGTTGGTCCACTAACCTGCATAATGAACGACATCATGGTTCGGCCGACTATATGATATTCCGTCGCCTGGATCGAGGGGTTCTTCGCCAACCATTCCTTGAAAGCTCTTGCTTCTCCACGGTCCCGCCGACCCTTGAAGGAAAACCAGTCATCGAAGATCACCACCGTCCCGTCTTGGATGTAATCAGTGATGAACTCCAGCACAGGGACCGTCGACTCGTACAGGTCGCAATCGACCCATACGACCGCAGCTTTCGTTATTGGCAGTTTCCGTTTGAGTTCTCCATTCAGAGTCTCGCTATACCAACCGGGAATACACGTGACTCGATCAAGATCGACTCCTCGCTGGTGGACAGTCCGCTTAAAGCGATCGAGGTTACAGGCATAGTCTCCCTTACTGTACCTACGGGATTCATTCGCATCTAAGCCCGTGGGTTCGGGCAATCCCTCGAATGAATCGAACACGAAAAATAGCATTTTGTTCAAACGCCGATACCGTCGCGCCGCGTAAAATGCGTCGGTGAGAGATCCCCCGCCAGCGCTTCCAAATTCCAGATAGCACCCTTCAACCCGACAGTCTTCAACGAACCCCATTACGATGTCGAATAATAGCAGACGCGACAGGTACTCTCGGCTGATGTTACAGATGCGCCCGGAAACGGGGCGCAGCAGTGTTCCCAGGAGTCGTCGCAGAACTCTCATAATTCCATTTGTCCTCGGTTGTTTTGGTTGAGACGGGTGGAAGCGCGCTCCTGGGTCTGGCGGGGATGAGAGAAAGTTGATCGCTGTCGGACGCGGGCGTTCACTTCCCAGTTCGGATGGCCTCTGGGGCTGTCTCGGCTGCGGGAACAACTGTCCAGGCAGGCGGGAAGAGATCGCGCGGGAAACGTCTCTCCCCGCGATTCCACACCGACGGAACGCACACCGTTTTCATCGGATGCCCCCCGAGCCAGGCGGCCCACCAACTGAACGCGCTGTTTGCGATGATGAAGTGCTTGCACAGCCGCATGAGATAGAAGCTCCGAAGCGGACCTTCGTCTATCACTTTCACGCTGCAACCATCGGTTTCGAAGGCCCCCGCGTTTTGTTGAGACCAGCCAGTGTCGTCGCTGAAAACGAAGATCCTGAGATTCCCGTGAATAGCGGCCACCTCGCGGATAGCGCGGCGATAGTATTCGATGTCGCACGTGCCGTAAAAATCGGCCACCGATTGCGGTCTCGATCCATCCGCTTCTTTCCCGTGCAGCCGCCGGATGTGCAGGCAGACGGAGTTCGCCTGCATGATCTCCCCGCTCGTCACATCGTTCAGCCCGGGCGGGATGCTCTTAAACTCCAGATCCCTGCGCAAGATTTCCTCGATCTCGCGGAAGTAGCGGGGGCTTTGGCAGTAGGCGTCAAGTACAGTCGGGCGCTTGATGCGCAAGTCGTAGATTGCCTGGTCGAAATACCGCCCGGCCCGCATCCTCCAGATCTCCCGCCGTCCAACGAACCTCCGAAATAGCTCGGCCCTGATGCCAAGGTCCGCGGAGGATACCGGCTCCGTTCTCTCATCCAGTACATTGAAACATCCGAGTTCGTAGGAGCGGCCGTAGCGGTCGCCACGGAAGCCGGATGTAGTGTCCAGGCGGAGCGGGATATGGTTTCGCAATGCCAGGGCGCGCCCGGCAGCGTACTCGAAAAGCTGGTTGCCAAGACCTCCGCGAAGCCGGAGCAACAACGCGGGTTCGCGTCTGCCGATCATGTTCTTTGCCAGCACAGGTACCCGTATGCGACCATCTGGAAGCACGCGCCGGCCAAGCTGGCGTACATCGCGCCTCTTGCGCCCCAGCCCGGTATCAGGCAGGCGCCCGCCACCGCGGTAATCAGGAGAATCATCAGAGCCGCCACCAACTGCGACCGGAACCGCCGGGACGCTGTCAGGCCGGCGCCCAGCAGCGACGACGTATTACCCAGGACCCCGATCGCCACTAGGCCGGTCACGAGCTCCGCGGTTACGGCGCTTTGGCGGCCATAGACCATGGTCACTAAGCGGACGCCCCAGCACCACGCGCCGGCCAGCATTGCCAGACCCACCACCGCGGAGAAGAGCATCATTCGGCCTATCGCGGTACGGAACTGCTCGCGGTCGCTGGCGAACATCCGCGCTAGGCGCGGCAGCGCCGTCTGTCCCAGCGCGGAGTAGAGCAGACCGATAGCGCCGGACATCGTAGCGACGGCCGCAAACACGCCCAGAGATTGTTCGCCCGCATGGCGCTCCAGCATCACCCGCGGCAGGCTGGTGCTCGCACTGAGCAGCAGGAGCACGAACGCCAGCGGCAGGCACAGAACCGCCAACCGACAGCATGTGGTGGCGACTGCTGCCCAAGGTGTTGCGGCGTGCCGCTCTCCCCCCATCCGTAACGCGATCGGCCGCTCATAAATCAGCAAGGCCGCCAGCCACACCGCCGCCAACGCAGTCACCGCCGCCGCGGCGCTATGGAACACCGCCATGCTCACCGCTAGCGCCATCAGCCCGCCGAGGGCCCGAATGGACATTGCCCGCGCGATCAGGTCCAGCCGGTCGCGAAGCTGGAACAGCCCGTACAGCACATCGCTGAAGGAATCGACCGCTCTCGCACACGCGACCGCCAACACCACCAGTACTGTGTCTCGCCGCCACGGCATCAGCCACGCCACCGCTATTACCGCGACAAGCGCACAAGCCGTTCCGGCCAGGCGCACGGTCAGGTAGTCCTCGAAACGGTACGCGCCCGTGCAATCGGTGGCCTGGACAGCACGCATTTGCAGCCCCGTGAACGAGAAGATCGGAACGCACACGGCCAGCCCCAGCGCATACTGCCCGACCATTGCCATACTCCCCAGCCGCGCGATCGCCACCGTGATGAGCCATTGCGACCCAGAGAAGGCGAAATTGCCCGCAAGCGTGGAAACAATGTTCCGCCGGACCGTGGCTTCGCCCAGGCTCAGACTCGCGGCGGCATCCTCAATGCTGGCCGGTGTCATGTGCGTGCTATGAGCGCTCCCGGCTGCCGGCGGCCCAGGTCCCGAGCAGTCGGTATGACGTCCGCAACTGGGCGGCTTGCGCGCCCCCGAACCACAATGCGGCCGACAACGCCGGCCAGCACAGTCGTCAACAGAGGATTAATTCGGATAAACTCATTATTCGCGACAGCCATGGCAATACAATAGGCGAACAGCGAATAGGCCGCCGCTATCAGCGGGCTCTGATGGCGGGATGCTCTAGTAAAGAGCCATCCGCCCGCCACGCCGGTCAGCGTCGCGCCAAAAAGCGCTCCAAACAAGCCACCATCCAGCGCGTATGCGTCGAGGAACGTATAAATATTTGTAGCGTAATTTCCGTACGGCCGGATCAGTGAAGGATAGCTGTCTATCAGCTTTAGTTTGTACAGGGCGTAATTGAACATATCCGCACTGTAGTACCCAGCCTCTCTTGGAAAGGTTCCATCGACAATGCTTTCAAACGCTCGCATGGACCCCCCATAATATCCCTCGACCAGTTGCACTCCCTCCGCTGTGTGAGTGTTATGGCTCGTTAAGGCAAGTTGAATCGCTACAAACCCAGCACTGAAGCTTAGCAGCCCGACCGCAAGTATGCCCCAAGCGCGCAGCGCGCGGGGTCTGTAGAACAGCGCCCAGGAAGCCCACAGCGTGAGTATGTTCGCCAGTAGGGGAGCACGGGTCATGCGGGTTAACGCTAATAGACACGAAGCTACAACAAGAATGTAGAATGCGCGTCGGCTTAACCAGCCGCGTTTTCTAAGCAGCAATGCGAGGGGAAGGTAAACGAAGTAGGCGTTGCGAAAGATTTCTAACCACCAGGGGCATTTGTCCAAGTTCCTCGATGCGAGTGTTGTCCGCAGACCAATAACAACCTTAGCGGCCGACTGCCCCGCGATGATTGCTGGTAGCTCATATAGGCTCAGAGCCGCGTGCAAACCGATCAGTATTAGAACAAGAGCGAGTGCGCGGCGTTTGTTGATCGGCGTCTCGGGCGGCGCGCTGGCTGGTTGCCGCCTGATCGTTAGAAGACCGCCCGCAAGCAACGCCCACCATGCGGCAAAGAGTACAATGAGTGTCTTTGACGACAGTGTTTGCGTTGACGTCGTGAAAAACTGAGCTGCCAGAAGGCACGACCCCCACACCAAGGAAAACAAATGGGCAAAGGTATTGCCAGTGGCCGCGCGATAGGTTACCAGGCCGAGCAGCAATGCTGCGCCGCAATAGCCGATGGTGTTCAATAGCACAAGCTCGGCCATTATAGAACTGCCTTTACAAGCGGCCCCGCAATGATCTTGAGCAGGAGGTCGACGCTTCGCACCAGGAGGAAGAGGCCCTGTCCGAAACAGTTCGTCCCTGCATAGTGTCGGAGATAGAAGAGTTCGCTGGAAACCTGCTGCAACTCGCGGCGCAGAGGCCGGCGGCGACCCCGCATTCCGGTGGACGCGCCCTGAATGTGATCGGCGATTACGGCGGTGGACAGGCAGGCGGTTGCATGGCGCGCTCGGATGCTCGCGCCCAGGATCTGCTCTTCCGTGTAGAGGAACGTGCCTTCGTCCAGGTAGCCGATCGCTTCAAGGAAGTGCCGGTCTATCATGAAGCAGGCGCCGTTTATAGTTTCGCACTCCAGCGTGGTCCCAAGTGGGTACGGGAGGGCGTCCTCGTAGAGGTACGCGCGCCGCAACCGGCGTCCGAATCCGGTACGGCGCAGCCAGCAACTATGCGTCACTAGCAGCGTCCAGAAGTCCGGCACGCGCCTGACCTGGGGGGTGGCCTGCGGCGGCGCTGGGCAGTCGTGGTCGCTGATCAGCGGGCTGCAGGCCACCCGCCGCGGATCTGCGCGAAGGGCGGCCACAAGCTGCCGGATGGCGTCCGCGCCGGGCAGCGTGATGTCGCTGTTGAGGGCCAGGATATAGTCCGGCGCATGATGAGTTTTCAGGCGGGCGCCTGCGTTGATGCCGCCGGCGTATCCCAGGTTCCTTGGGCATCGGTGCAGCACAACCGCATACTCCGCCAGTGCCTGCTGCAAGGAATGCCAATCATCCTCGGAAGAGTGATTGTCTACCACCGCAATCTCCACCTTGGCTGCGCCGCGCTGCGCCAGCAGCGATTGCACGCAGTGCAGCGTTGGGCCTGATCCGTTGTAGTTCACGATGACCGCACGCACGCACCCGGCGGCGGTCGGCAGGGAGGTGGTCATGTCAGGTATGGTTGCCATACACGGCGCTGTCGGTTAATTCCCGACCTTCGCGAGTTCCCGTGCGCGAACTTGCGCGGCTATCCAACGGTAGGTCTTTTCTACGCCAGCCCGAAGAAGGGCGGAAGGCGACCACCCAAGAACACGGCGAACCAGCCGATTATCCGAGTTTCTGCCCCTTACGCCCAATGGGCCCGGGATGTGATTTACTCGCAAGTCCTTGCCGGCGATATCCATCACCATACTCGCGAGTGAGTTTATGGCTATCATTTCTTCGGATCCGATGTTGACAGGCCCGGCGAAGTCCGATTCCATCAATCGGCGTACGCCTTCGGTGCATTCGTCGATGTAGAGAAACGACCGTGTCTGTTTGCCATCGCCCCAGATTTCGATGGGACCGCGGTTCTCGGCTTCAGCGACCTTGCGGCAAATCGCGGCGGGCGCTTTCTCCCTCCCGCCCTGCCAGGTGCCTTCTGGACCGAAGATATTGTGAAAACGCGCGATCCGGACAGAGATGCCGTGTTTGCATGTAGGCAAGGTACAAACGCTCGCTGAATAGCTTTTCCCAACCGTATTCGCTGTCTGGCGCGGCAGGGTAGGCGGAGTCCTCGGAACAGTTCGGATTCTCGGGATCGAGCTGATTGTATTCGGGATAGATGCAGGCCAATGATGAACTCGTCCGCGGGCAATGTGGAGAATTCGTGCTGCTTGAGGTCCATCCCGCGAACCCAAAAGCCCTCGGCCGCCAGTCGCTTTACTAAATGGCCGCCGATGAATCCGCCGGCCCCCGCCACCAAAACACGTTTCATGGATCCTCCTTTCTGAACCAGTTGTGAACTTTTTGTCATGCTAAGGCGCTCATCCTCTGGGGCGTCGGCTTCGCCTCCCGCCACTGCCAGCCGTCGGGAGGTCATGATTTGCCGGTCGGTTTGTAATACTTCGAATAATACTTGCCGTAGTACCCGTAATAATAATAGCGGTCGCTCATATCCGCGCGGACTTCGTTGAGCGCAACGCCGATGACGTTCGCCTTCATACGCCTCAGACTGGTGAGGACGCTTCCGAGGGCGGTCCGATTGGTCTGCCCCGCCAAAGTGATGATGACGACGCCATCCACAATGGCGGCAATCTGAAGAGGCTCGGCGAAGCCCAGGAGCGGCGGCGAATCGACGATGATAAGGTCATAGTCCTTCTCCGCCTCGGCCAGGAGCGATTCCAGAATGCCTCCGATGCGGTCGGCGGCGCGGCGGGAGGCCGGCCCGGCGGCCAGAACATCCAGATAGGGATAGGCCTCCGGGGTTTGCAGGAGTTCGCGCCACCCGATTTCGTCGTTGATCACCGTGGAGAGGCCGCGGTCGTTCGTGAGCCCGAGGCGGCCATGAACGCCCGGGCGCCGCAGGTCGGCGTCGACAAGCAGGGTCTTGCGTTTTTGGGTGCTGTGCGCGATCGCGAGGTGCAGCGAAGTGGTGGTCTTTCCCTCGCGGGGCACCGCGGAGGTTACCAGGAGGCTGCGCGGCCGGCGGGCGGGGTCGGAAAGCAGGATGGAATCCCGCAAGGTTCGCACGGCTTCTTCGAAAGCCGACTCCTGCCCGCGGCCGCCGTAGCCGGGTCTGCCGCCGGAGCGGCGCCTGCCGGGCGCCGGCAGCAAGCGCCCCCGCCAGGCGTTCACTACCGGCAGGGAGCCGAGAACTTCGGTCTTCAGCTCGCGCTGGATTTGCTCGGGATCGCGAACGGTGTGATCCAGCGTGTCCGAGAGGATGGCCGCCCCCACGGCGAGCAACGTGGAGAACAGGAATGCGAGGGCCGCGTTCAAAGGCACGTTGGGAAAGATTGGCGCCATCGCCGGACGGGCGGAATCCGCCAGGCGGATGGAACTGTTCTGAAAACTGGAGTTGATGCCGGCTTCCTTGATTTTGCGCCATAGCTCCTGGTAAAGGCCCTTGTCGCTGTCGGCCTCCTGCTTCACCGCTTTGTACTCGAAGGAGCGGGCGTTCAGCTTGTCGAATTCGTCCTTGGTTTCGTCCACGGCCTTCTTGAGGATCGACTCCCGATTGGCCGCTTCCTGGTACTCCATGCTTACGCGTTGCGCGATGCCGGTTTTCAGCGCATCGAACTGGCTTTGAACTTCCGAGAGGAGCGAGGCGGCCTTCTTGTACTCCGGGTGGTTTTCGCCGTACTGGGCTTTTACCGAGGCGAACTTTTGCTGCGCTTCGCGGAGGCCGTCGGCGGCCTTGCGGAGTTGCTCGCCCTGGGTGGATGCCTGAGCGGCTTCGAGCGAGCCGCCCTGGACCGAGTTGAACGCCGCTTCTTTGCGGACCCGGTCCGCCTGGGCGGTGGTATATTCCGTGTTGAGTTGCACCAACCGCGAGGATAGGATGTTCGTTTTCTGCTCGGGGTCGATGACGTTCAGTTCCTTTTCGAACTGCGCCAGGGCCTGGGAAGAAGCTTCCATCTTCGCCTTTAGAACCTCCAACTGTTTCTCCATGAATGTGGAGAGGTTGGCGCTCGCCGTGAAGCGAATGTCCCAGGTGTGCCTGATGTAACTGTCCGCCACGTCGTTCGCGACTTCCGCGGCCAGTTTCGGGTCGGGAGACCGGTAGGCGATCAGCAGCAGGTACGTGTTGGGCGGCCGGGTGACTCGCAAACCGCTCAAAGTCACCGGCGCCTCTTCGAAGCGCGCCGTGGGAATCGCGGGGCCAGGCGAGCCGGGTTGGGCGGGCCTGAGGTGGAACCGCTGCGCCACCGGCCTCAGAACCGAGTCCGACTGCGCGAGCTTGATCTGGGTGGCGAGAAACTGATCGGCGTCGTAGGTCTCGTACTGCGCGCCGGAGTCCTGCCCCACGGCATTGGCGGGCATTTGCCGGTCGATATCGATTGTGGCCGTGGATTCGTAGATTGGCGTAAGCCGGGTCGAAACGACGATTGTGGCGAGGACGGCGGTAACCACGAAGGCCAGCATCTTCCATCGATGCCGCTTCAAGATCCAGAGATAGTGGGATAAGGGAATCGCCCGCTCTTCCGGCTCCGGCGCCACGTATGTATAGCCCGGCGGGTAGACCGGAACCCGGCCTGGAACGGCTGGAACAGGCGCGCTCACGGGGACCGCGAGCGCAAGATTATCTTTTCTTTCAGCCATTGATTTACCCGTTCAATATCGCATGGTGTAGATCAGCGCCGTGGTGGCCGAAGTCCCAAACCCCACAACCTTTTCCAGGGCCGTCAGAGTCATCCGCCTCCCCTTGCGATCCGTCACATAGAAAATGTCGTTGGCTATTAATGGTACATCCGGCGCCTTGCGCTCCATGATCTTCTGGAGCGGCACGGCGATCTCGTTCTTGTGGCCGGTTTCATCCGGCCGGTAGATATAGGCTACTTTGCCGTAGAAGGGCGCCAGCCCTTGGGCGAGCGCCAGTATTTGCAGGACGGTGGTTTGGGAGCCGTTCTGCACTTTATAGGCGTTCGGCATTTTCACGTTCCCCACCACGTAAATCTTCGCGGCCTCGGGGACGCGGATCTCCTCGCCGCCGGTGAGTTTCAGGTTGAGGTCCGGATCGCCCTCGTCGATTAACCCGTGCACGGGAATGCGGCGCATGATCGAAACCGGTTTGCCGTCCGGGCCGGGTTGCGTATGGCTGACGAGAATCTCCTGGCCCGCGGCGTCGCTCAGCCCTTGGGCGCGGGCGATCGCATCGAGCAGGGTCGTGGGGCCTTCCGCTTGAAACGTGAGGGGCATCTTTACCGCCCCGCCGACCATGATCGGCCGGCTGTGGTACTCGGCGATGTTCACCGTGACGTACGGTTCCACCAGCATGTTCTCTTGCTCGTACGCCTGCGTAATGGCGCGCTCCAGATCGGCGGGGTATAGACCCTCGGCCTTGATCCTCTGTTTGAGCATCGGCAGCTTGATGAACCCGTCCGACCCCACGCGGACCGGGCGGCTGAGGTCGGGTTCGTCGTAAATCGAAACCGCGATCAGGTCGTTCGGCCCGACGGCCTGAATCGGCAGATTCGGGCCGGCTGGCTGTGCCGCTGTGCGGCTCTGCTGCGCGCAGGCGGCCGCCGCGAACACGAGTACGGATAGCAGGATTTTCATGGTATTTACCTCACATGGCGCCCTTTAAGCGCTGTTTCGCTGGCCGGAGTCGGGTCCGGGATTTCCGGAATTACCCAACGCGCCCACAAGGCGCGCGACGTTGGATTCGAGAACGTTCAGGCGCCGGTCGAACAGCGACAATGTGCCGTTCAGGGATTCCGGGACCTCCAGCAGATGCGCGCCTGCCGCTGTTCCCAGCATGACAAGCCGCGCGAACTCCGACAGGCACCTGGACCCTTGCACGGCCGCGGCGGTTTTTAGTTGCTCGAATTCTTCATCCGTCACCCGGAAGTTGATAAGACGGCTTCGGACTTTCTGCACGGCGGAACTCCTTTTGAGTGAAGCCCATCGGAGGGGAAATCGGCGAGGCGAACCCGGCGGACTTGGCCCTCTGCGTTCTCAGCCGGGCAAAGCTCCGCTCTTTGAGTCCCATTGCCCGGCTTGCAAATCAGGCTGAAGTCAAGACTTGCGCGCCCCGGCCCCCTATGTCCAGGGCCTGTTGGCGCGCGTTCCTGCCGAATGTATCACAAACAGAATACCAACGCAATATGCGCGTAGTGGCTTTAATTGCAATATGTTATGAGCCGCACTATGTTTCCGCCGGCCCGCGTCCGTCAGGCAGCGGAGACCGGATGGCCTTTCCCGGCATCCTGCTAGAATAATACGCGGCATGCGCTGCGCTAGCGGGAAAACCGCGCGGAGGTTCCATCGGCCGGCATGATGAACTTCTACGAGGAATTCGGCGTCCGCAACGACGCGTCGGTCGAAGAGATTCGCCAGGCGTATAAAACCCTGGCGCGCGTTTTGCACCCGGATGGCCAACTGGACGAGAAGTTGCGGGCCGCCGCCGTCTGCCAGATGAAGCGGCTGCACGAGATTCTCGGTATTCTTGTGGACCCCGGAAAACGCCGCGCTTATGATGAGAGCCTCGCGTTAGCGGTCTATTCGAATCCCATCTACCAGTGGCCGCCGCCCTCGCCGGCGCAGTCCTTTGTCAGCCCGGAGGACAAGTTCAATTTGGCGCGGTCCGTCTTGCGGCATTGGTTCTGGGTTCTGATTGGGTGCGTAATTGTCGGCAGCGGCGTCTGGTTTGTCACGGCCCGCGTCCCCACCCTGACGGAATCCGCGCCCGTGCAGCTCCCCGTCGCCGCCCCGCCGGATGGAACAGGCCCCCCGCGCCAGCCCGCGGACCGCTCCGCCGGGCTTCAGACCGCGGCCGGCGAGGCCGCTCTGCCGGATGAGGTTCGGAGCGCCATCCGGCCCCAGCCGCCGGCGTCCCGGCCCGTTCCGGACGCCCCTGCGTCCTTGTTCGCCGGAGATTGGCTGTACACATCCACCGCCGCCAAGTCCGGCCGGCAGAACTCGGCCGTGTTTATCGAATTCCTACTCACCGAAAGGGACGGCATTCTGGATGGCGATTATCGCGCCCGCTACGAAGTCCCCCATCGGGCTGCATCCAAGAGCCTTCTGTTGCAGGTCCGGGGCAGGACCCCCGCCGGAAACTCGGCCACTCTGGTCTGGACGTCCGATGACGGCGCCCGCGGCGAAATGGATCTGCTCTTGCAGCCCCCCAATTCCCTGCAAGTGATGTGGTGGACAATCAAACCCGGCCTTCGCGCGGATTTGAGTTCCGACACCGCTACCCTGCGCCGCCGGTAAAAACCGCCCGCATACGCGTCCAGCGCCTCGCCCGGCTCCGCGAAGCGGAGTCCGGCGAAAGCTGATGGCCGATAGCTGACGGCTGAGAGCTGACTACCAAAACCGCCACCACCGCGCCGGCTTCTCCAGAAACGCATTTTTCCCCCCCGCGACGGGCAGCCCTTCTATGATGTTGCGCGGGTTTTCGGTAAACAGAATCTCCGCGGCGTCGTCGCCATACCGGGACCGTATCGCGGCGCGCGCCTTGTCCAGGCGCGGGCTGCGATGTGTTGGATCGTGCGCATCGCTGGCGACCACATGCACCATGCCGCTGTCCAGCAATTTGTTGCACACCGCGCGCGCCAGCCCGCCGAAACCGCCCGTCACGGAAAGGGCTGTCACCTGCACCAGACACCCCAGTTCGACCCACTCCCCCACCCGGCCCGGCTTTCGTTGCAGCACCGGATTGCGCTCCGGGTGCGTCACGATGGGCACGATCCCCGCGTCCACCAGCCGCTGCAGCACGATTTCCGTGTGCTTGCCCACGTGGAAATCGGGACACTCCACCAGCAGGTATTGCTTGCCGTTGATGGTGTATGTGGCCGGCTGGGCCAGCAGGTGGTCGAGATTATCGAAGCTCAGGTGAAAGTCGCAGCCCCTGTGCACCTTGGGCGCGCCGCCGGTTCTGGCCGTGAGTTCCCGGATCTTTTGGTCCACCACCTCGGGCCGGTAGGCGAACTCGGAGTTCGAATGCGGCGTCGCTACGATGTCCGTGGTCCCGCTTTCCTTTGCCGCCTGGAGCATGGCGATGCTTTCTTCCAGGCTCCCCGAGCCATCGTCGATCTCCCAGAGTATATGGCTGTGGATGTCGACCATCTCGAATGCGCCCATCCTAGCACAGCCCAGTGGGGCGGACCTCCCGGTCTGCCTTTCTTCCGGCTCCGCGAAGCGGAGTCCGGCGAAGCCGATAGCTGACGGCCGATAGCTGATAGCTACTCCGCCGCCCGCGCCCAGGACTGCGCATACAGCCCCCCGCGCCGCAGCAACTCCTCGTGCGATCCCGACTCGGCCACCCGGCCGCCGGCGATAACGTGGATTTCGTCCGCGCGCATCGCGGTCGTGAGGCGATGCGTAATGAGAATGGCCGTGCGCCCCTCGGCGAGCGAACGAAAACGGTCGATCCACTCGGCCTCCGCCCATGGATCCATCGCGCTCGTGGGCTCGTCCAGAATCAGAATCGGCGCGCGGCGCAGAAACGCGCGGGCCAGGGCGATGCGCTGCCATTCGCCGGTCGATAGCTCCGCGCCATCCACGTAGGATTTCCCCAGCAGGTTGCCGTACCCGCCCGGCAGGCGCCGGATGATCTGATCGGCCCCCGCGGCCGTCGCCGCGGCCTCGATGTCCATCCCCGACGCCCCCCGGTCGCCCAGCCCGATGTTCTCGCCCGCCGTGGCGTTGTAACGGACCGGTTCCTGAAACAGCACCGTGATGCGGCGTCTCAGCTCCTCGAGGGAGAAGCCGCGCAGATCCATGCCGTCCAGTTCCACGCGGCCCGCGTTCGGATCGTAAAACCGGCAGAGCAGTTTCACGAAAGTGCTCTTGCCCGCTCCGTTGGGGCCTACCAGGCTCACAATCCGCCCCGCCGGGATGGTGAGGCTGAAGTCGCTCAGGACCGGCGCCCTGCCGCCGGGATACTGGAATGTGACGCGCTCGAAATGAATCCCGCTTTCGATCGCGCGTGGCATGGGCCGGGGGGAAGCCGGGTCCAGCACCGTGGGCTTGAGCGCCAGGAAGTCGAAAAGGTTCCCCAGAAACAGGCTGCTGGAATAGAGTTGGCCGAGGTTTTCGAGCAGCGACCGCACCAGGCCGAGCCCCTGCTGGAAGGCTTGCTGGAAAAGCGCCAGGTCGCCCAGCGTAATGAACCCGCGAATGGCCCGCCACGTCATCCACAACAGGCTCGCGCCGCCCGCCAGGAGCGCCATCGCTCCGGCCGCGAATTGGCCCAGCGCCTGGCTTTGCGCGAGTTCCAGCTTTTCGCCCCGCAGCCGGCGCCGCAAGGCGTTGTACGCGGACTGGAACGTTTCTCCAAGCCCGAATAGCCGGAGTTCGGAGGCCGTCTCGTGGCTCGTAAGCAGCCAGTCGTAATACCAGGTAAGGCGCTGGTCGGGAGTCGTTCGCACATTCCATTCGTGTTGGCGCACCGTGTTGCGCAGAACCACGTATAGCGCCGGCAGCGTGCTCGCCAGCAACGCCACGGGCACCCACAAGCCGAAGGGCGCCAGCACCGCCAGCATCGCCGCCAGGGTGATGCAGTTCTGCAGGATTCCGCTCAGGCTCTCCAGCAACTGCACCGGCCGGTACGATGCTTCGCTGCGCGCGCGGTGCAGCCGGTCGTAAAAGTCCGGCGAGTCGTAAAAAGCCAGGTCGATCTCCGCCGATTTCCGGTGGATCATGGCGGTGATATGGTCCTGAACCAGTTCGGACTGGTGCGTCCGGATCCAAACCAGCGCGCTCCGCAGGAGCTCCGTGAGCAGCGTGATCGCCGCAAACAGGATGGCGATCGTCACGGCCGGCCGGACGCTCTCCCAGGACCCGCCGGCCTTGACCGCCGCCATCACCCGGTTCACCAGCGGCCGCGTCAGGTATACGCTGCCGACCGGGAGCAGCCCCTGCACCACCAGCAGCACGGCCCAGGCGGCGGTCCACAGCTTCGCCGCGTCCCAGGCCAGTCGCAAGGCGCTCGGCAGGCGCCGCAGCTCGGTGGCCGACTGTCCGAGCTTCTGCGCGACAAAGGTGAACACGGGACCTTCATCGTCCGACAGATTTCTTCTCCGTGTCAATTCGGGGCGGCGGCGCGGCCGGCTTTGCTCCGCCTCCGGCCCCCCCAAACCCGGTACGCTATAATGCCAGCAGCCGGGCCCGTGATAATACCGGCCCCCTTCCGTCGGATGATTCGGCTATTTCGTGTTTTCATTCCCGCCGGCGTGTTCACGCTGCTGATCTCCGATTTCCTGCTGATTACATCGGCGTTTGTCCTGACCAGCTACCTGGTTCTCGAGGCGGACCCCACCGTCTACCTGCTTTACGACAACGGGTTTGTGCCCATTCTCGTGGTGGTTTTCAGCATCCTGATCGGCCTGCATTTCCAGGATCTCTACTCGCGCCTGCACGTCAAGTCGCGCATCGTGCTGATTCAGGAGCTCTGTCTGGTGATGGGCTGGGCCTTTCTTTTGCAAGGGCTGATCGGTTATTTGGACCCGGATTTGAGATTGCCGATCCAGGTGATGTTATGGGGCAGCTTGCTGACCCTGGCCGTACTGTTCCTTTGGCGCGCGTTCTTCAGCGCTCATGCACTTCAGGCGCTCGGCCGCGACCGCCTGCTCCTGGTTGGCCCCAACTCTCTGCTGGAAGATATCGGCGCCCACGTCGCGGAACATCGGGAATTGGGGCTTCTGATTGCCGGATACGTGCGCGACGCCCAGGCTGCCGCGCTCCCCGGCGGAGAAATTCTCGGCCCGGTCGCTTCCTTAAGGGAAATCGTCGAGGCCACGCGCCCCGACAGGATCGTTGTCGGATCCTTCGAGCGCCGCGGCGCCGCGCCCATTGACGATCTCCTCCATCTCCGTTTTGCCGGGTACGCCGTCGAAGAAGCGTCCAGCGCCTACGAGCGGATTCGCGGGCGGGTGTGCCTCAAAGAACTGCGTCTGTCCCAGCTCATCGATTCCGGCGAGCTCGGTCCCCGCCCCAGGAACGTTGTCTATCAGGGCCTGTTGAATATCCTCCTGGCGGCCGTTGCGATAACCGTCTCGTCCCCTTTTATGGCGGCCGCCGCGCTGGCCGTGCGGCTTTCTTCTCCCGGGCCGGTTCTCGACCGCCGGACGCGCGCCGGGAAGGATGATGTCCCCTTCACTCTTTACAAATTCCGCTCCACGCGGATCGATGTCGAAGGCGTCGTCCCTAGCCCGACCTGGGTCGGGCGCCTCATCCTCAAACTCCGTATCGACGAGCTGCCGCAACTGTTCAACGTGCTGAAAAGGGACATGTCGTTCGTCGGCCCGCGCCCCGAACGCCCGGAGTTCGTCGCCGAGTTGTCCCGATATTTTCCGTACTACCGCCAGCGCCACTGCGTCCGCCCGGGCATCACCGGCTGGGCGCAGATCAACGCCACGCTTCCCGGCGATGCCATGGATACCATCGCCAAATTCGAACGCGACCTGTACTACATCAAGAACATGTCCCTGGGCATGGATACTTTCATCCTTTTCCACGCCTTCAAATCCCTGCTGGTGTCCCGCGGCGGCTGAAGGTAGGCCGGCCTCCTCGCCGTTGCCTCTTTGGTGTCCCGCGAATATGTGACTTATCCTGGCCGCCCCCTGCCCGCAGGGGTGCGGGACATAAAAGTTGGGATTCGAGAATGCTCCGCGTTCAAGCTCGTAAGAGCGAAAGATAATAGCCCACGGCGCAAGCCGTGGGGAAGCTGCAAGATTCGCGCAGCCCCGGCAGGGGCGAAAGATCGCGGCGCTGCCATCTTCCGCCCCCCGCCCGCTGCCCGAAATGCCGCGATATCTCGCAGTGCGTTATCTTGAAACATTATGCTCGAAGGGGATGCTCCGGTCCTGGTGGCCGGTGGAGCCGGCTATATCGGCAGTCATACGGCGAAGGTTCTTCGCCGGGAAGGTATGCTGCCGGTGGTGGTGGACAACCTGGTCACCGGAAATCGCTGGGCCGTCCGCTATGGCCCGTTTGCGCAGGGCTCCATCGCGGACCGCGCGTTGATTCGGGAAACCGTGCGGAAATATGGCGTCCGGAGCGCGATCCTGTTCGCGGCCCACGCCTATGTCGGAGAATCGACCCAGGATCCCTCCAAGTATTACCGCAACAATATTTCGGGATCGATCGACTTCCTCGACGCGCTCCTCGACGCCGGCGTGAAAAGCCTCGTCTTCTCCTCCAGTTGTTCGATTTATGGGGTCCGCACGGAGCTCCCCATCGGCGAGGATAGCCCCAAGGACCCCGCCAGTCCCTATGCGGAAACCAAGTTGTTCTTGGAAAACGCCTTGCGCTGGTACGGCCGGGCGTACGGACTGCGCTCGGTTTGCCTGCGGTATTTCAACGCCGCGGGCGCCGATCCGGAAGGGGAGCTCGGAGAATGGCACGATCCCGAGACTCACTTGATCCCCCTGGTGATCGGCGCGGCCATGGGAGGCCCCCCGCTGCGCATCCTGGGTACGGATTACCCGACTCCCGACGGCACGGCCATCCGCGATTACATCCACGTGTTGGATTTGGCGGACGCGCACGTGCGGGCGCTGCGCTATCTGCTCGAGGGCGGAGCCGGCGTCCAGTTCAACTGCGGCACGGGCGCGGGCCACTCGGTGAAACAGGTGGTCGGCGCCGTGGAGCGTATTTCCGGGCGCGCGGTCCCGGTGGAACACGCGCCGCGCCGCGAGGGCGACGCTCCGGCCTTGGTGGCGGACGCGCGGCGTATTCGCGCCGCGCTCGGTTGGGAGCCGCGCTATTCGTCGCTCGATACCATCGTCGCTACGGCGTGGCGCTGGAGCTCCTCGTTTCCGGCGGGCCGGGTTCCTCCGGGAGATTGATCCGTTTCTTCACCAGCCACACGGGCCTTTGCTTCACTTCTTCAAAAAGCCGGCCCATGTATTCCCCCAGAATGCCCAGACACACCAACTGGACCGCCGAGAAGAACAGCAGCACGAAGATGAGCGACGTCCAGCCGCGCGCTTGGTGCGGGTTGAAACCGAAAACGGTCCAGTTCGTGACGTATTGGACCACCACGAACGCCGCGCCCGCGACCGAGCAAAAGGCCAGCGCGAGGCCGATCGACATGATGAACTGAAGCGGCCGGTAGCTGAAGTTGATGATTCCGTCCATGGCGAGCTTCAGCAGCTTCCGGTACGTGTATTTGGGTTCGCCGGCGAAACGCGCCTGCCGTTCGTAGGCCAGGCCCGTTTGCCGGAAACCCACCCAACTGCGCAGCCCGCGCACAAACCGGCTGCGCTCCGGGAGACGATTGATGGCATCCACCACCTCGCGCCGCATGACGCAGAAATCGCCGGCGTCCAGCGGGATATCCAGCGTCGCGAGGCGTTTCAAAAGCCGGTAATACAGGCGATAACAGATGCGCTTGAGCGGGCTTTCCTTGCGTTTGGTGCGGATGGCGTAAACCACGTCCCAGCCATCCCGGATCTTCTGAAGGAACGGCAGCAGTTCTTCGGGCGGGTCCTGAAGGTCCGCGTCCATCACCGCGACGATCGAGCCGCGGGCGTGCATCAACCCGGCCGAAACCGCCGCCTGGTGCCCGAAATTGCGCGACAAACCTACCGCCTTCAGACGGGAGTCGCCGGCGCCCAGGCGCTCGCAAATCTCCAGCGTCCGGTCGCGGCTCCCATCGTCCACGATGACGATCTCGAAATCCTCCCCCCAGGCCGGAGCGGCGTTGACGATCCTCCGGTATAACTCCGCGATGCCGGCTTCCTCGTTAAAAGCTGGAATGACAATGGAGATCATAACCCGATAAGGAAGCGGAGGCCCGGTGGGCTTCCCGGCATCCTTGCCAGGCCACAATGCTAACATGCCGCGATGAAGCCGGCCCGGCCGGCCCCGCTCTGCCGGCTCTGCCTCTCCGGGGCCGGGCGGAATCCGCGCGCCGGACAGCCTTTACTGGAGAAACGGCGCCCCATGATACACTGCGGGTGTATCGAATCGTTTTCCCGTATCGGATTGGTCCTCATGTCTTTTGAAGCATTTCTGAACCATCTAAGCGATGTCCTTGACATGCCGGCGGCGGATCTGACGCCGGACTCTAAGCTCGCCGATCTCGAGGAATGGAACTCCATGGCTTTGGTGAGCTTCATAGCCTTTGTCGATGAGTATCTGGAGAAAACCCTGTCTCCCCGCGTGATCGCGCCCTGTAAGACGATCGGCGATCTGGCCAGGGTGGCCGGCGTGAACCCCTGATTCCGGAGCCTTCGCGGCGTCCGTGAAGCGTGACGGTGAAATGAGTCTTCTCAATCGCCAGATTCTTCGTCTCAAGCGCTCCGACTCCGCGTTCGCCCGGTTTTTGAAGCGGGTTCACTATCGCTGGTACTATCCGGCCCTTCCGCCTCTGCCCCGCCTGCTGATGCCCGTCTTGCGGCTCGTGTATAACTTCCACTTCTTGACGATACGCGTGTTCCGGTGGGTTCTGGCGGTCTTTTATCGTAATCCTCTGTTTCAGTCTAAATGCGCTAGCTTCGGGCGCGGCGTGTTTATTGGCGGCCTGCCGTTTGTAACCGGTCCCGTCGAAATCCATATAGGTAATGGCGCGATTCTCAGCGAAAAGGTGTCGATTCTATCCGGACGAATTCTCGAGCGCCCCCAGCTCGTCCTGAAGGACCACGCCGGGATCGGAATAAATACCATAATCGTGGTCAATCGGGAAGTAATCATAGAGGAACACGCCATAATATCGTGGGATTGCCGGATTTCCGATAGCGATGGGCATCCCCGTGAAGCCGACCTCCGCGCGGCCGGCAAGCCGCCCGCCGCCAAAGACATCCTGCCGGTTCGCATCGGCCGTTATGCCTGGATAGGCAACGGCTCCTATATCATGAAGGGCGTCACTATCGGCGAGGGCGCCATCGTCGGGGCCAACAGCGTGGTGATTAGTAACATCCCGCCGTATTCGCTCGCCATGGGCAACCCCGCCGAAGTCATCCTGCGTAACTTCGGCCTGCCTTCGACCGCCCGGAAAAAGCCCCCCATCCCGGAACCCGCCCCGCCGTCGTAGGGGTCGGGCATGCCCGACCCGATTGCTTCATCCCCCTGTCACGCCGCCGAATACCCGCCATCCACAACCAGCGTCGTGCCCGTGATCCAGCGGCCCGTACCGGCCAGAAGAAACGCCGCCGCGTGCGCCACGTCGCGAGGACGGCCGAAACCCAGCGGGTGCAGCCGCTCCATGGCTTCATGCTGCTCTTGCGTTTGCGTCATTTCAGCCGCGCGCCGCGCCATTTCCGTTTCTACAACCGCGGGGGCGACGCAGTTGATCCGAAGCCCCGAAGCCGCCAGCTCCAAAGCCGCGGACCGGGCGAAACCGATCAGCGCCGCCTTACTCGCCGCGTAAATGGAAACTCCCGGCGACCCGATGATTCCCATGACCGAGGAGAACAGCACGATTCCGCTGCCGCCAAGCGCGCAACCGGGCCGCCGGAAACCCTTGACCAGCATGATCGCGCTCGTCACGTTGGTGCGCATCAGGCTTTCGATGCGGGCCGTAGTCGCCGCTTGCACCGGTATGGTCGTGACCACCCCGGCGCTGTGTACTAACCCGCCCAACGGGCCGGTCTCCGCCGTGATCCGCTTGATCCAATCCGGGATCGCGTCCGTTTCGTTCAGATCGAAAGGCTCGATCCGGTGGCCTTCGCCGGACATTTGACTGAGCGTCTCTTCCAGCCGCTCCCGGCTCCTTCCCGATAGCGCCACGCGCGCGTTCAGTTCGCTCAACAGAATGGCCGTTTCCCGGCCGAGTCCCGAAGAGGCGCCGGTAACCAATACCATCCGCCCCTGCATATCGAGAGGATTCACCATAACTTACGCTGTGTTCGCGGCCATCGCTTCATCGCACTCGACTAACTCGGGGAAAACCCCGGGGCCGCACTGTAATACCGCCGCCGCCCAGGACAGCCCTACCCCAAAACCCGCCAGCAATAGCCGCGCCGTCGAGGTTTGCATCCGCTCACGCAAGCCGGTCGTCGTGATCGTTAGGGGGATGGACGCCGAGCTTGTGTTCCCGAAGTCCTCCAGAGCGATCGCGAACTTTTCGGGCGGGATCTTGATGCGCTTGGCCAGGTACTCCAGCATGAACCGGTTGGCCTGGTGAAACACCACGCTATCGATGCTGTCGAGCCCGCATCCGGCGCTGCCCAGGATCGCTTTCACCAACCCCGGCACGCGTTGCAGTGTGAAGGTGAACACTTCCCCCCCGTCCATGAACAGGTCTTCGTCGCTGCGGATATTCTGGCCTTCCCTCAAGGTCCGCGCGCCCGTGGACGCGTCGCGCGGACGCCGCCCCCCGCCCGCGGGAATCATCAGGCTCTTGGCGCCGCTCCCGTCGGCGCCCAGCTCGAAAAACATCGGCGCGGCGTCCGCCCGGGGTTCCAGCGCGGTGGCCGATCCCGCGTCGCCGAAAAGAGGCGCGACGGACTGGTCCCGCGGAGAGATGACGTGTGAAATCGTGTCTCCCACCAGTAACAGCGTCTTGCCCTTCGCGTTTTGCATCAGGCTGGCGGCGACCCATAGTCCGTATACGAATCCCGAGCACCCCAGGTTTATATCGAAGGCGTAGCAGGAAGTCGCCAGCCCCAGCCGCGCGTGCAGCGCGTGACTCGTGGCCGGCAGCGCATAGTCCGGCGTCTGCGTGATGAAAATCAGTCCGGTGATCTCGCCCGGCGCCCAGTCCAACTCCCGCATCAGCCGCGCCGCCGCGGCGTAACACAAATCCGACGCGCAAACCGAAGGCGGCGCGATCCGGCGCGTCCGCACGCCCACGTTTTCACTGATCTTGAGCGCCTGTTCCGGATCGATGAATTCCAGGCTTTCCAGGCCTTTCACCTGCGTGGGGACCGCGCTTGCAATACCCGCGATTCGAACTCCGGCAATCTCGCCCCTGGCCATCGCCTTATCAGTTTAACAGGCGCTCCCGCAACGAGTTCGCTATGATGAGGATGCCCCATGCAGGCATCCGTATCCGCCATCGAGTATTACCTGCCGGAACGCGCGATCTCCACCGAGGATCTTTCGGCCGAGTTCCCCGAGTGGTCCGTCGCCAAGATCGACGAGAAGACCGGCATCCGCGACCGCCACATCGCCGCCCCCGATGAGTGCTCCTCGGATCTTGCCGTCGCCGCCGCGCGAAAACTCTTCGCCTCCGGAGCCTGCCGCCCCGAGGATATCGATTTCCTCCTGCTCTGCACCCAGAGCCCGGATTACTTCCTCCCTACCACCGCTTGCCTCGTTCAGGACCGCCTGGGCATTCCCACCGCCGCCGGCGCTTTCGATTTCAATCTCGGCTGCTCCGGCTTCATCTATGGACTGGGAATCGCGCAAGGCTTGATCGCCTCCGCCCAGGCCTCCAAAGTCCTCCTGCTGACGGCCGAGACCTACAGCAAGTTCATGAACCCCAGGGACCGCAGCGTCCGGACCATCTTCGGAGACGCCGCCGCCGCCACCTTGCTCGAAGCCCAGGATGCGCCCGCCCCTTTCATCGGCCCGTTCGTCTATGGAACCGATGGCTCCGGCGCGCCCAACTTGATTGTCCCCGCCGGCGGGATGCGGCGCCCCCGCGCGCCGGAAACCGCCATCCCCGCCGAAGACGACAACGGCAACGTGCGCAGCCCGGACGACCTCTTCATGAACGGCGCCGAGATCTTCAATTTCACCATCGAAGCCGTCCCCAAAAGCGTCGCCGCGCTCCTGAAAAAGGCTTCTCTAACCCCGGCCGATATAGACCTGTTCGTCTTTCATCAAGCCAACCGCTACATGCTCGAGCATCTTCGCAAGCGCCTCAAAATCCCGCCCGAGAAATTCCAATTGAGCATGGCGCATTGCGGCAATACGGTTTCCTCCACCATCCCCATTGCGCTCAAGCATGCCGCGGAAGAAGGCAAGCTCTCCCCGGGAACAACCATGCTGCTGGTCGGCTTCGGCGTAGGCTACTCCTGGGGAGCCGCCATCCTCCGCTGGAAGTAACAGGCAAGCCCAGTGGGGCGGACCATCGTCTTTCGTGGTCTGCCTTCTTTCGCGCCGGCTTTTGACGCGGAGACGCGGAGTTCGACCGGGGGATCTCCGAGGGGCCGCTTTTCTTGAACCAACCCTACGCCGTTCGCAAACGCTTCGTCGGCATGAACCGGATTTCAACGCGCTTGTCGAGCGCCGCGGCGATGCGCTTGAGCATCGACAGGGAGTGGCCTTCGTAGTCGGCGTCCTCAAGCCGGCAGATGGCCGACTTCGACGTTCCTATGCGTTCGGCGAGCTCCTGCTGGGTGAGGCCCGCCTTCATGCGCAACTGGTAAATCTTCCGCGCAATCTCAGCGTTGATGACCTCTTCTTCGTATTGCGCTTCGCGCCTGGAATCACCCGCAATATAGCGGTTGTAAAGGAACTGCCCGGCCTTTGAGTGGAACTGTTTCTGCGCCATGGCTCTACTCCGGTCTAAACGTGAACTTTTCGAAATCGGCTTCGACCAACTGCTTGCGCTCCAGCGCCTGGCTAATCTCGCGAGGCGGGACTTCGCGCTTCTTTGTCAACCCGTGGGAGACGACAACCACTGCCTTGCCCGCGAAAAAATAGAGCATTCGGTAGTGCACTCCCTGATAGCTCGCGCGAAGCTCATAGATGCCGTCTCGCAGGAAATCGGCCTCCGGCCGCCGCAGCTCGTGCCCCATCTCTCCTAAACGGTCGATCCGTTCGACGCATTTGGCCTGGACCTTCATGGGCAGGTCTTCGAGCCACTGTAAAAGGGGCACTGAATCGTCTTTCGGCTCCCGGTAGAAAAATACTTCTGTTTGGGCCAACTACCCTCCGCTAGGTTCTCATTTTTGTGAACTCGATTCAAGGTATCATTTTGCCCCGGAGTTGGCAACCAGAAGCCAGTGGGGCGGACCATCGTCTTTCGTGGTCTGCCTTCTTTCGCGCCGACTTTTGACGCGGAGACGCGGAGAAAGACCGCGCCGTGCTCGGGTCGAGCGCATTCCTCTGCCCCCTCTGCGCCCGAACCCCGGGACGAGCACATGCCCGAATAACAAACCGAACCCTTTTTGAACGGTTTTCTCTGCGTCTCAGCGCCTCTGCGGTGAATCTCGCGTCAAAGATTCGTAAATCTCCACCAACCGCCGCGTCCGGGCCTCCGGCGCGTGCCGCTCCACAACGATCTCCCGCGCTCTCCGCGCCAGTCTCCGCGCCAGTTCCCCATCGCTCAGCAGCGCTGCGATGGCGTTCGTCATGGCGCCGCAATCCCCCGGCTCGATCAATAGAGCGCTGTCGCCGTGCGAGACCATCTCCGGGACGCCTCCCACCGCGGTCGCGACCACCGGCACGCCGGCCGCCATGGCTTCCAGCAACGCGTTCGGCGATCCTTCGCTCAGCGAGGACAAAACGCAAACCTCCGCGATGCCGTAGTACGGCTCGGCCGACGCAACCTGCCCCGCCAGCGTGACCGCCCCCGTCAGGCCCAGCGCTTCAATGGTTCTCTCGATCCTCGGCCGCTCCGGCCCGTCCCCTACAATCGCCAGGTGCGCCCCCGGCGCCGCGCCTTGCAGCCGCCCCATCGCTTCGAGCAGCGTGCCATGGTCTTTCTCGGAGGAAAGCCGGCCCACGATCAGGATGACCCTCTTCTCCGGCCCGATCCCCAGCTTTGCCCGCAGCCCCGCAACCGCCTCGGGCGTCTTGCCGCGCAACCCCCATTGCGGGTCGATCGCGTTATGTACCACCTCGATGCGTTCCGCCGCCACGCCCCTGCGCGTCAATTCCCGGCGGAACGGCTCGCTCACCGTCAGCACGCGCTCCGCCGCCCGCAAGGACCAGCGGTCCAACTGGTTGTACATTCGCGCCCGCTGGTCCGGCCAGGTATACCCGTGATGGAAGGCGACCCAGGGCGCCATGCGGTGCAATCCCGACGCCCGCGTCAGGAAGTGCGATTTCACCGCGTGGCTCTGAATCACCGCCGGTCCCCATTCGCGCGCCACGCGGCGCAGGCCCGCCATCACCGCCCGGTCGAAGCGGCCCGCTTCGGCTACCGCATAAACGGGGATCGCCGCCTGTTTGGCCGTCTCGATAAACAGGTTCGGCTCGCCCCCCCGCTGAAACACCGCGATGGCCGTTTCCACCATTCCGCCCTCGCGGGCGCATTGCGCGAATTGCAGCAGGTTCTTCGCCGGTCCCGTGATGGTCGTGGCTTCCAGAATCGCCAGCAGGCGTATGGTCTTCATCGCGGCGTCCATAGCCAGCGGCAATACGTTTCATAGAGCGCTTGGCCCAGGGCTTCCCAGTCGTACCGCGCCGTCACCAGGCGGCGGCCCGCTTCGGCCAGGCGGTTCCATAAATCGCCTTGCGCGGAAAGCGCGGCCAATTGCGGCAGCCAGTCCCCGTCCTTTTCCGCGATCAGGATGTCCACCCCCGGAGAGACCGCCAGGCCCTCCGCGCCCAGCGGCGTGGAAACCACCGGCACGCCCGCGGCCATCGCTTCCAGGATCTTCAATCGCGTGCCTCCGCCGGTGCGCAAAGGGACGATCGCGGCGATGGCCTCGCCATAAAGCGGCCGTATGTCCTCCACCGTCCCCGTCACCTCCACGTTCGCTTCGGCCCGCAGCGCCAGCACCGCCGGCGCCGGGTCCGCTCCCGCCAGCGTCAGCCGCCACCCCGGGAAGCGTTCCCGAATGCCCGGCCACGCCGTGCGCGTGAAGCCCACAGCCGCTTCGATGTTCGCGTGATAGCTCATCGATCCCACGAAAAGAATGCGCCGCCGCTCTCCCGCCGGCGTCTCCCGGAAAAAACGCGCGTCCGCGCCGTTCTCGATCGTGGCGATGCGCGCTCCCGGCGCGATCCCCAGCAGCTTTTCGCGCTCCCTTTCGCTGCAAACCACGTGCCCCGCCGCCGAGCGCAAAAGTTCTTTTTCGAGCGCCTCGAGTCGCCGCGCCGTCACGGAAGCGTAGACCTTGTGCGCCGCCGATGGCGCGTTCGCGCCGTAGCGCCGCATGGCTTCCGATTCGATATTGTGCCAATCGTAGACCACCGGCGCGCCGCCGCGCCGCAGGATCGGCTCGTACGCCGCCATGTGAATGCTGTCGGCGTGTACCAGGTCGAACCGTTCCGCGGCCATTACCGCCGCCAGGGCCGCTTTCATCCCGTCCGAAGTGTAATTCACCAGCGGCAGCGCCTGGCGTCCCAGAAGCCCGCGGACGATTTTCCCCGGAGTATAAAACCGCGGCGCCGGGACGGGCACGATTTTGCGGCAGAACGGCAACTCGGCCGCGCCCGGCGTCCGCGCCCCGGCCTGCGAGAAGAAAACGTGCGTAAGCTCCGCGCGCTCGCCCAAAGCCCGCGCAAAATAATACTCCCGCAACTTCGCCCCGCTCAGGGGCGGCCAGCACTGCCGCGGCGATACGAAAAGGATACGCACGTTTTAGTTCCCACTTCCCGGTCTAAATCCGCCGCCTTCTTTCCGCTTCCGTGGAGTGGGCCTCCGGCCTGCCATGCCCGCTTTCTTGCGGGCATCTTGCCGGCCCTTGAGAAAATGCCGCCGGGAATGGCGGCATGGCAAGCCGGAGGCTCGCTCCACACAGTGGGGCAGGCCTCCTGGCCTGCCTTCTTACAACCGGATCGTATACTCTACGATATATGGCCGAAGGGATCAAGGCCCGTGTAGGGGCCGAGTGCTTACCCGAACTGGGGATACATCATCTATTGCAGGCGAAAGCGCCTGCCCCACCTTGGAGGATCAACACCTTGCAAGGCAAGGTGGGGCAGGCGCTTTCGCCCAATGCCACTTAAATAGGCCCTGGCCAAAACATAAGTACTGATCTATGTTTCAGTTGTATGGATCAGACACGCGACGACGCTTTCGGGCTGTACCA
>CAIRXZ010000248.1 GCA_903882645.1 uncultured Acidobacteriia bacterium
TGGGCCAGGCAAAGCTGCCCCAGCGCAAGAAAAGACGCCCTTCCTATCCCAGGGCGGTCTGGGGCAAACCCAAATCGTTCCCCCATCGCAGGGACTAGCACCATGCTACGCGACGCTCAAAAAGTATGCGGCATTGGGCAGAATTGCCCGCCCCACGTTCTTCACGCCGGATCCAGGCGCCGGGCGGCGATCACATATGACCGTCGAATGAAGTCTCGTTGTCCCATTCCGTCGTGGGATCGAAGAATCCGCCTTCGTGGATATTCGCCTTGAGCACGTCCATGTTGATCTCAAAGCCCAAACCCGGGCCGTTGGGCACTGTGAAGTATCCCTTGTCGATAATCGGGTCGTTCGGCTTATCCGTCCTTCTCACCCGGTCGAGGAAATGTGGAACATCGGCCTGGTGATACTCGCACGCCAGGAACTGGTCGCCGGCCGCGGCGGCATGCGCGCTGGCAAACAGCGTGATAGGGCCGTTGTTATTGTGAATGCAGGAGGCGACTCCGTACTGCGTGGCCAGGTCGATCGCCTTTTTCGTCTCGAGAATACCGCCGAGATTGGCCAGATCCGGGTGGATCACGGAGATGGCCTGCTTTTCTAACAGGTCCCTGAAGCCCTCGGCCAGGTAAACGTCCTCGCCGGTGCAGATGGGCGTCGTGCAGGCATCCTTGAGCCTCCGAAGCTGGTCGGGGTAGAACCACGGCACGACGTCTTCGTACCAGGCCAGGTTGTACTTATCCAGTCTCCGCGCGAACTTGATAAAGGTCTCGATGGGAAAGTGACCGTAGTGATCCGAGGCGATCGGAATCTCATAGCCGACGATGCCGCGAACGGTTTCACAGTAGTCCGCCAGCCAGTCCAACGCTTTGTCGGTGAAAAACGTCGAGGTGAACAAGTGCTCGCCGTAGGGGTTATAGGCGCCCATCGGGAGCGTGCTGTCGGGCGGCGGCGCGCCTGGCCCTGCATCGGCAAAGCCTCTCCGCACCGGCCGATTGGCCGTCGGGTCGGGGGCCGGGCGCGTATACATTCCAACGGTGCTTCCCTGCCGGCCGGTGGCCTCGTCCATCCCGCCCGCATGCAGGTCCATCTTGAGGAACGTCCAACCCTGAGCCATCCGTTCCTTCAGATGCTGCCCCATCGTTTCCCCGGTCGGCCTGCTCGTGGTGTCGCAGTACAGGCGGACGCGGTCGCGCATCTTGCCGCCGAGCATCTGCCAGACGGGCACGTTCCACGCCTTGCCGGCCAGGTCCCAGCAGGCAACCTCGATGGCGGAAACGCCGCCGCCGTCACAGCCAAACCCGCCGTGCTTCTTGATCTTGCGGAATATCTCCGCGACGTTGCACGGGTTCATTCCGATGATCCGGCTCTTCAAGATCAGGCCGTGCGCTTTGCTGCAATCGTACCGGATCTCGCCATACCCCGAAATGCCTTGGTTGGTATCCAGGCGCATGAGCATGGATCGGTCCGAATGGGCAATGCGCATATCGGTGATCTTCAAAGCCGTGGGACCTGAATTCGTGTTTACGTTGGAGGTGATATCCTCCAAGTCGGCGTTGGTGACCAGGCTCCCCGCGGCGACCGCCGCCGTGGCGGATGTCGATCCGGCGATGAATGTCCGACGAGAAACGTTCGATTTCTGAAGCACCGCATTCCTCCTCTAAAGTGGGCGTTCCGCCCTTCCAAAAGATCTTCTCTTCCAAGCCTTCCTCACGGCGTACTCATCTTCGACGATGAGGGACTGCCACGAATCGACCGTCGCTCGTGACGTGGCAGGCGTGTCCTGAAACACGGTTCTACATCGGCGGGCCAGCGGATGCAAACCTCGCATGCCCCAGCGGCGCTCGAAGCAGCCGGAGCGATTCGCCGGCAACGCCGCCGCCTTCGATCATAGCGGTAACGGCCCTGGCCGCGCGCGACCCTGCTGCCTGCCGGCCTCCATCATGACGCGGATCCCGACATTCAATCGCTCCCCTTTTAACCAAGATTTCCGTTCTTGCCTCCCGGCCGCCAACGATTGTACCTTCGACCGTTTCTCTCACGCTTTCCATCCGAGCAACTCCCGGCTGCGGCGGGATGAGCGGGACAAACCTCATTCATAGCGGTACAGCTTTACGCGCAAGATGCCATGCTCGCTGTGAGTGTCGCGACGCTTGTAGGCGCCAGGCACCAACAAAGCCGGTGCGCAGTACGAGCAGTCCTTGTCGAGAGTGGTTACGCGGTGATCCAGGTGGCGCCCCGCAACCCAGCGGCCATCCACGAAGCTGCCTTCCTCAACCGTACCCACTCCCACCAGCGCGGGCCCCGGCGTATTCGGAGTGAATGTGACGGCCAACTCATACTCGGTGCTGGCGATGACGTACATCTCGTCGGGCGCGGTCAACACGAAGAGCGCTCCCGCCAGCGGCGGACCGGGCGGGGCCGCGGTGGTCCCGCCGGGCCGCGTCCGGTTGGGGTTGACCGCGGCAGTCATCGTGTAGTCGCCTAACTGAACCTTCTCGGTCTGGCCACTCTCCCCCAGCAGCACGCCCGCCAGCTCGCCTTTCTTGCCCTGGTGTTCCATGATCACAGGCATGAGCTGCGAGATGGTCTTATAGACCCTGCCCAGCTCATTCTCACGATCGTGCCGCAGCAGATTGTACTCGACCCCGTACACGGAGAAGCCCATGGCATCGTGTCCGACGGCCCAAAGCGCCTCGGCGGCCCCTGCCGCCCCGCCGGACGCCTCGCCTACGTACATCGGATTCCAGGATCGGTGGTAGTTCATGCACGTTTCTTCGAAGTCCCTCTCGTTGTAAACGTCGGGCGCGAGGAAATCGATTTCCGGCGCCCCGGCGTTCCAGACGTCCATCAAGTCGAACATAGGGTCGCCGCTGTGCGTATAGCCCGTCGTCTGGGCCTCGAGTCCCTTGGCGGCTACGGATTGACGAACTCG
Organism: uncultured Acidobacteriia bacterium; assembly: GCA_903882645.1. Classification (GTDB taxonomy): domain Bacteria; phylum Acidobacteriota; class Terriglobia; order Bryobacterales; family Bryobacteraceae; genus BOG-224. The sequence continues at coordinate 2,933 of CAIRXZ010000248.1, forward strand.
GGCCACATCCACTTCATGTTCTCGAGATTAGTGGCGCCCTCGTTCTCGATTTCTCCCGTCAAGGCCACGAACGGCTTGCCGTCAACTATCAATTGCGTGGCGGTCCCTTGTTTCCGTAGATAAGGGATACCCGAGTCCGGCTGAGCCATGGCCGGCGCCGCAAGCCAACCGAGCCAGCACACGAACATGCAGCATAAAGCATTCCGGATCTTCATCATTCTCCTTTAAGGGGAATCTCGCCGCGTGGCGGTCGTTGAATTCATCGGATTCAGAGTAGCATTTCCCGTTCACCGGCGGCCGCGCAGGCTGCTAATATCCTCAGTTCAGCGCTTCAACCCGCCCATTAGACCCGGACCGGCGTTTGAGTTGCGCTGTAAAAGGAAAAGACCGGGTCGATGCCTGACCTGCTTCGAGCCGAAGGGATCGGTAAGCGCTATGGCGGCGTATGCGCCTTGCGGAACGCCTCGCTGGCCCTCGCGGCGGGGGAGGCCCACGCGCTGGTCGGCGAGAACGGCGCGGGCAAGAGCACCCTCGCCAAGGTCATAGCCGGCTCCGTCCGGCCGGACGCGGGCCGCATTCTGATCGATGGAGAACCCGCGTCCATCCGGAACCCTCTGGATGCCCAGCGTCTGGGAATCGGCATCATCTATCAGGAACTCGACCTGTTTCCCCATCTCAGCATCGGCGAAAACATCGTGGTGGGGAATCTGAGCTTCCCCGAGACCGCGCTGGTCGATTTCCGCAAGGTGGACGACTTCTGCCGTCCCTTCCTTGAGCGCGTCGGTTTGCGCCGAAGGCCGCGCGAACTGCTTTCGCGGCTTTCCATCGGCCAGGCGCAATTGGTGGCGCTCGCGCGCGCTCTCAGCATGCGCGCCCGCGTGATCCTGATGGATGAGCCGACCAGTTCTCTGGGCGAGGACGCGGCCGGGCGCCTGTTCCGGACGATTCGCGAGCTGACGCAAAGCGGCGTCGCCATCGTCTACGTCTCGCACAAGATGGATGAGATCTTCCGCGTTTGCGGCCGCGCCACCGTGCTGCGCGACGGCGGGAACGTGGGCACGCTGGAAGTTCCGAAATCTACACCCGATGCGCTGGTCCGAATGATGGTGGGGCAGGTTGGAAACCTGCGGGCCGATTGGCAATCGGCCCGCGCGGCGGTTGCCAACCGCCGCGCGGATTGCCAATCTGCCCCACTGCTCTCCGTTTCCGGCCTCACCACGCGCAAGCTTCACAACGTCTCTTTCGATCTCCGCTCCGGCGAGGTGCTCGGCATAGCGGGCCTGGTGGGCGCCGGCCGCAGCGAACTCGGCGCCGCCCTCTTCGGTCTGGCTCGCGTCCGGGCCGGCGAAATCCGGCTGCGCGGCGTTCCCATCGAGCCCAAGTCGCCTGCCGCCGCCATGCGCCACGGCATTGGGCTGTTGCCGGAAGACCGCAAGCTCCAGGGCTTGATGATGGACATGAGCGTCCTTGAGAACGGCGCCCTGGCCGCCTGCCGCGGCATGCGGCGCTTCGGATTCCTCTCGGCCGAACGCGAGCGCCGCGCCCTCGATCCGCTCTACCGGCAGTTGGGTCTGAAGTGCGCCTCGTTCTCGGCGCCCGCCGGATCGTTGAGCGGCGGCAACCAGCAGAAAGCCCTGCTCGCGAGATGGCTCCTGGCGGACCCCGGCGTGTTGTTTCTCGACGATCCCGCGCGCGGCATCGACGTGGGCGCCAAACAGGATATCTACCGCATCATCGGCGCTCTGGCCGCCGCCGGGAAAGGCGTGATCCTCGCCAGTTCCGAGCTGCCCGAGCTGCTGCGCTGCTCCAGCCGCATCCTCGTGCTGGCCGATGGCCGCGTCACCGCCGCTTATGACGCCGCCGAAGCGACGCCCGAGCGCATCATGGCCGCCGCCACCGGGGCCGCCGAGGCCCGGCCATGAAGCCGTGGGCCGCCGCCGCGGACAGGCTGCGCGAATTGAAGGGCCTGATGGCGCTGGCCGGCATCGTCCTGCTCGCCATCGCGATCAGCCCGGTTGCCCCCGACGGCTCCCGCATCTTCCTCCAGGCCGGCAACCTCACCGACATCCTGCGGCAGATTTCCCTCATCGGAATCGTCTCGCTCGGAATGACGCTGGTCATTCTCACCGGCGGCATCGACCTGAGCGTGGGCAGCACGCTCGCGCTCTCCACGTCGCTCGTGGCGATGGGCCTGACGCGCGCATGGCCGGGGTCCGGATACGCGCCTCACATCCTGTACGCCATCGCCGCCGCCACGCTGGCCGGCGGTCTGGCTGGAGCGGTCAATGGCGCGGCCATCGCCGGCATCGAGATCCAGCCGTTCATCGTCACGCTCGCCTCCATGATCGGCATTCGCGGCCTGGCCAAGTGGCTCACCAACAACGCCAACATCGATATCGGCTTCGGCCGCGACGTGGCCGCCGAATTCGCCGCTGTGTTCCGCCAGAAGCCCCTGGTGATCGGTTCTTACGCCGTGCTGGCGGCCGTGTTTTGGGTCCTGCTCAGCCGGACCGTGTTCGGCAGGCACGTGCGCGCCATCGGCGATAACGAAACCGCCGCGCGCTACGCGGGCCTGCCGATCCGCCGCGTCAAGATCGTCGTCTACGCGCTTGCGGGCCTTCTGGCGGGTTTCGCGGGCGTCCTGTACGCCGCCGAGAACCACCAGGGGAACCCCAACGTCGGCGTCGCCTACGAGCTTGACGCCATCGCCGCCGTGGTGATCGGCGGCACGCGCCTCGCCGGCGGCAAAGGCTCCATCGCCGGGACCATCGTCGGTACGCTGATCATGGGCGTCCTCACCAACATGCTGCGCCTCGGCAACGTCGATAGCAACGTTGAGATGATGGTCAAAGCCGTCATCATTGTTCTGGCAGTGGCGATACAACGGCAGAGGAGTGTGGATTGACCAACCCCAACGTGGGGCGGGCCTTTTGGCCCGCGATGACGCCTTCCGGCGTCATCAGCCGGGCGGCGGCCCGGCCGGCGAGAGCTTCCACTCGAAATCTCAAATCGCTGGTCCCGCTGGCGCTCATCTTGTGCCTGTTTTCCTGCTCCGCGCCCCGCGTGGGCGGGAACAAGCAGTACTTCGTCGCATTCAGCCAGTGCAACAACGCCGAGCCTTACCGCGCCGCCCAGAACGCGCTCATGACCAGGCTCTTCGCCGCGTATCCCGACGTGAAGCTGGTCATCGCCGACGCGCAGCAGGACAACAGCAAGCAGGTCGCCCAGGTCGAAACCTTCATCCGCCAGAAGCCCGACCTCTTGATCGTCGCCCCCAACGAACGCGCCGCCCTCACCGCCGTAATGGGCCAGGCCATGGAGGCCAAGATCCCCACCATTTGCCTGGAACGCGACATCCTCCAACCCAACTACACCACCTACATCCGCAGCGACAACGCCGCCATCGGCCGCATGGCGGGCGGGTTCATCGTGGACTACCTCAAGCGGAAATACGGTGAGCCAAAAGGCAGGATCGTCCAGATGCGCGGCCTTCTGGGCGTGGAAGGCGAGATCAATCGCGATGGCGGCGCCAAGTCCGTCTTCGCGAAGTACCCCGGCATCCAGATCGTGGCCGAGCCGGTAGCCGACTGGATCCAGGCGAAAGCCTACGACCGCATGACCGAGGTTCTGCGCACCCAGCCGAAGATCGACGTGGTGTACGGCCACAACGACCCCATGGCCATCGGCGCCTACCTCGCCGCACGCGAGCTGGGCCGTGAAAAGGAAATCGCCTTCGTCGGCGTCGACGGCCTGGGTGGAGACGCCGGCGGCATCAAGAAAGTGATGGATGGCGTCCTGGCCGCGACCTTCGTCTATCCGCTGTGCGTCGACAAAGCCGTCGAGATCGGCAACCGCATCCTGCGCGAGCCTGCGTTCCGCCCCGAAAAGCAGTACGATATCGAATCGACCATGGTAACCGCGGCCAACGCTGCCGACCTGTACCGCCGGCTCGCACAGTGAATGAAGGTGGGGCAGGCGCTTTCGCCCAATGCCACTTAAATAGGCCCTGGCCAAAACATAAGTACTGATCTATGTTTCAGTTGTATGGATCAGACACGCGACGACGCTTTCGGGCTGTACCA
>CAIRXZ010000249.1 GCA_903882645.1 uncultured Acidobacteriia bacterium
GAATTGCCGAAACAATCCAGCCTCCGCGAAAAGCTCCAACATTCATGTCGCACACCCCGCGTCATCCCCCTCCAAGTTAACGATACATGCGCCGGTATACCATGTAACGTCATGGGGAAAATCGTGTTACTGGCCGCGCTGGCGGCCGCCGCTTTCGGCGCCGGGACGCCTTACCTGACGCAACCGGCGCTGTGTCCCACGCGTCCGGAAATCGCGTTCGCTTCGGGCGGCGACATCTGGGTCGCGCCGTCCGCCGGCGGCGAAGCGCACCTGCTGGTTTCCAATCCGGCCGAGGAATCGCGGCCGCTGTATTCGCCCGACGGCGCACGGCTGGCCTTCGTTTCCACGCGCACGGGCAACGGCGATATTTACGCGCTCGCGCTGGCCTCGGGCGATCTGAAACGCATCACTTTCGACGACGGCGTGGACCAGCTCGACGCCTGGTCGCGCGACGGCAAGTGGATCTACTTCACGAACGGCACGAACGACGTGGGGCGCAAGGGCGACCTGTACCGCGTGAGCGCCGAGGGCGGCACGCCGATGCCGGTGAGCGCGGACCGCTACACCAACGAATTCCAAGCCGCGCCTTCGCCCGATGGAACGGCGCTGGCGTTCGCCGCGCGGGGAAACGGCGATCAACAATGGTGGCGGCTGGGCCACAGCCACCTGGACGAATCCGAAATCTGGGTGCGCAGAGAGGGCGCGCCGGCCACGTACGAGCGCCTGGTGGATCTGAACGGGCGGAACGTCTGGCCGATGTGGACGCCCGACGGCAAGCAGATCTACTTCATGTCGGACCGCGGCGGCGCGCAGAACATCTGGACGCTGCCGCCCGGCGGGAAGCCGCGGCAAGTCACGAAGTTCGCGGGCGGCCGCGTGCTTTGGCCCACGATCGGGCTGGACGGGAAGACGATCGTCTTCGAGCGCGACTTCAAGATCTGGCGGCTCGACACGCGAAGCGGCGAGGCCTCGCCGCTCGAAATCAGACTGGCCGGCTCGCCGGCCGGGCCGATTCCGACCCACACCACCATCAGCCAATTCAGCGATCTGGCCCTCTCCGAGGACGGGCGCAAGATCGCGCTGATCGGACACGGCGAAGTCTTCGCCGCATCGGCGCGCGATGGCGGGGAGGCGTTTCGCGTAACGCGGACGCCCGCGCCGGAATCGCATGTGAGATGGGCGCCCGACTCGACGCGGATCGCGTACCTGGGTCTTCGCGACGCCGTCACGCACGTTTTTCTGTACGACTTCGCAAAGCGCGCCGAAACGCAGTTGACGAGGGCGGGGGCGCCGGACCAGGCGCCGCAGTTCGCGCCCGACGGCAAGACCATCGCGTTCGTGCGCGACCGCAAGGAACTGCGCACGGTAGATCCGGACACGAAGGAGGAGCGCCTGTTGGCGACGGGGTACCTCGAAAGCGGCTATGCGTGGTCCCCGGACAGCAAGTGGATCGCCTACGCCAGCGCGGGCAGCGGCGCGTTGCGCAACGTCTATGTGGTCCCGGCGGGCGGCGGGGCCCCGCAGCCAGTCAGTTTCCTTGCGAACACGAACGCCGGGAGCATCCAGTGGAGTCCGGATGGCCAGTTCCTGATCTTCGTGACAAGCCAGAGAACCGAAACGCCCCAGGCGGCGCGCATCGACCTGGTTCCACGCCAACCCAAGTTCGCCGAAGACGAGTTCTCCGATTTGTTCAAGGGTCCGGCGCCGCGCCTGATGGGCCGCGGCAGCGCGGCGGAGGAGCCGAAGCCTCTGGTAAGAGTGGAGATCGATTTCAACAGGATTCGCGAGCGCATCTCGATGCTGCCCATAGGCCTCGCGGTCTCGAATCCCCAGATCAGCCCGGACGGAAAATCGCTGCTTTTTGCGGCGAGCGTCGCGGGGCAGACGAACCTTTACCTGTATCCGCTCGAAGAAGAGCCGGGGGGCGGCGGACGCGGCGGCAGGGGCGGCGGGGAAGCGCGCGGCCCGCGGCAGTTGACGACGACGCCGGGAGGCAAGAGCCGGGCGCAGTTCTCTCAGGACGGCCACGAGGTGTACTTCCTGGAAGCCGGGCGCCCGCAGGCGCTGACGATCGATACGCGCCAAACGCGCGCGGTGAACGTAAACGCCGAAATGGACGTGGATTTTCAGCAGGAGAAGATGGCCGTGTTCGAGGAGGCGTGGGCCGGGCAGCGCGACGGGTTCTACGACTCCAAGTACCACGGGGCCGATTGGAACGCGGTACGGAGGACGTATGCGCCGCTGATCGAGGGCTGCCAGACGCCCGACGAGATGCGCACCATCCTGCGGCTGATGGTGGGCGAGCTGAACTCGTCGCACTCGGGCATGTCGGCGCCGGGGGCAAGCGGCCTGGTTGGCGTGATCGGCCAGCTCGGATTGAGTTTCGACCGCGACGAATATGAGGCGTCGGGAAAGCTGGAGATCGCCGCGGTGCTGCCGCGGTCGCCCGCCGACCTGGCGAAGATCAAGCCGGGCGAGGAGTTGCGGTCCGTGGACGGCGTGGCGATCGGTCCGCACGTCAACCTCGACCAACTACTCGAGCACAAGGTGGACAAGCGCGTGGTGTTGGACATCAGCGGCCGCGAGACGGTCGTGCGGCCGGCGGCTTCGCTGGCCGATCTGATTTACCGCAAATGGGTCGAGGACAACCGGAGCTACGTCGAAAGGACCAGCGGCGGGCGGCTCGGCTACGCACACCTCCGCGATATGTCCGAGCAGGCGCTGGCGCAGTTCTATCTGGATCTGGATTCGCTGAACCGCGCCAAGCAGGGAGTGGTGATCGACATTCGGAACAACAACGGCGGGTTTGTGAATGCGTACGCCCTCGACGTGCTCGCGCGGCGGCCGTATCTGACCATGACGGACCGCGGCGGGCCCGCGGGCGGCGCGCGCACGGTGCTGGGGCAGCGGTCTCTCGAACTGCCGACCATCCTGGTGGTCAACCAGCACTCGCTCTCCGACGCGGAGGATTTCACCGAAGGGTACCGCACGCTGAAGCTGGGGAAGGTAGTGGGCGAGCCGACGGCCGGGTGGATCATTTACACCGACTCGATGACCCTGGTGGATGGCACGGTGATGCGCATGCCGGAGACGTTGATTACGGGAGCGGACGGCAAGAACATGGAGAACAACCCGCGTCCGGTGGACGTGGCAGTGAGCCGGCCGATCGGGGAATCCTATACCGGCCGCGACTCGCAGCTTGACGTTGCGGTGAAGGAGTTGCTGGCGCAGATCGGGGGGAAATAGGGAAGAAGCTGTCAGCCATCAGCCATCAGAAGCTGTGAAATAATAGCCCGCAAGCGGGCTCGGCAGGCGGTTTCGCATGCGTTTCGCGATTATTTCTCAGCTTCTCAGCCATCAGCGCCAAGGAGTTGCTGGCGCGGATTGGGGGGAAGTCAGCTTGAGCAGAATCCACGCAGGAGCAAGCGGTCCATTCGGGAGGGCGCCAGCGCCCAAGCACCCGTACGAGTATCCGCGCTTCAGTAACGACGCCAGCCGCTCCGCGAATGTTCCGGGCGTGTACCATTGACATCATGTTGCGCTGGCTGGTCATCGGCATTGGAGACATCACGCGGAAACGAGTGCTGCCGGCGATTCTGGCGGAGCCTCGCAGCCGGCTGGCGGGGATCGTCACGCGCGACCCGGCCAAGGCGGAGGCCTATGCGGCGCCCGCGTGGAGCGATTTGGACAGGGCGCTGGCGGAATCGGGGGCGGACGCCGTGTACGTCGCTACGCCCGTATTCCTGCACGCGCGCCAGACCATCGCGTGTCTCCGGGCCGGGCGCCACGTACTGTGCGAAAAGCCAATGGCCCTCAACCACGCGGAAGCCCGCTCGATGCAAGCGGCCGCGGAGGAGAGCGGAAGACTGCTCGGCATCGCCTACTATCGCCGCATGTACCCCAAGGTTGGCCGCGCCAGGGAATTGATCGAGGCCGGCGCCATCGGCCGGCCCTTCGTCGCCGAAGCGACTAACCACTGGTGGCCGTCTCTCGAAAGCCCCAGCGACTGGCGCGCCGACCCAGCGCGCGCGGGCGCCGGACCGCTATTCGACATCGCGTCGCACCGGATCGATCTGATGAACTACCTGTTCGGCGCGCCCGTCCGGGCGAGCGGGCACATTTCGACGCTGGTGCGCGCGATCCCCGTGGAAGACAACGCGACGGTGATCGTCGAGTACGGGAGCGGCATGCGCGGGGTAGTGGACGTCCGCTGGCACTCGCGGGTGGAGCGCGACGAGTTTCGCATACGGGGCACGGAGGGGGAGTTGGACCTGACTCCGCTCAACGGCCCGCGGCTGGTCCATCCGGGCGGGGAAGAGCGCATCCCGGCGCACGAGAACCTGCATTACCCTTGCGTAGCGGACTTCGTTTCGGCGGCGCTCGAGGGCCGGCCGCCGCGGTCGAGCGGCGCGACGGCTCTGCTTACGGAGTGGGTGACGAACGAGGTGCTGAATAAGGAGACAGAAGTCAGGAGTCGGAAGTCAGAAGCAAACCCGCGCCAATGCTGAAGCAGAGCCGACAGGAAGAAGGCAGACCTGGAGGTCCGTCCCACCGGTACTCTACAATGGTCGTTACGACAATGAGACGCGTGATAACCGCACAAGACGTGCCGGAGAGCGGCGATTTGCGCGTTCCGGCGGGGGCGATCGTGACGCCATCGGCGCGGGAAGTGGCGGCGGAGCGCGGGGTGCGCATTTCCGAAGTGGCGGAGGACCAGCTTCCTTCGCACGCGCCTCCGGCGAAGACCGTGGCGCTCGGCTCGGACCACGGCGGCTATCGGATGAAAGAGGAGATCAAGCCCCTCATCGAGAGCCTGGGCTTCGAGGTCCGCGACGTGGGCGTATACGAAGAGAAGCCCGCGGATTATCCCGATATCGCGCTTCAGGTGGCCGAACTGGTGGCTTCCGGCAAGGCTGCGCGGGGGGTGGTGGTGGACGGCGCGGGCATCGGCTCGGCGCTTGTGGCGAACAAGGTCAAGGGCATCCGCGCGGCCCTGTGCTATGATAAAGCTTCCGCCAGGAACAGCCGGGAACATAATGATTCCAATGTGCTTACGCTTGGCGGCCGGCTCCTGACCGGAACCCAGGCGGAAGAGGTTGTACGCACCTGGATGGCGACGCCATTCGGGGGCGGGCGGCACCAGGCGCGGGTTCAGAAGATCCTCGATATCGAGCAACGGTTCTTTAAGTAAGGACGCCTCTTGACCCAAGCGGAACTGGACATTCTGGTAGCCCAGATCGGGGAGGAGATCCTCGCGCGGATGGAGCGCGTGGCCGCGGGGGCCGCGCCGAAAAAGGGCGAGGGGTTGAACCTGCCGGCCGAGGTTTGTCCGGGCTGCGTGCAGCGTTGCGCGCAGACGTGCGCGCGCAACACGAAGGAGATTCTGGCGGCGGGCGCCGACCGCGTCTCCGCGAGCGAGCGGCTGACCAAGATCGATCCTTCCATCGCCGCCATGATCGATCACACGATCCTGAAGCCGGACGCCACGCGCGACGAGGTCGTCAAGGTGTGCCGCGAGGCCCGGCAATATGGCTTCGCGAGCGTGTGCGTCAACCCGTACTGGGTTCCCCTGGCGCGGGCGGAGTTGGCGGGGTCGCCGGTCAAGGTCTGTTCGGTGGTTGGATTCCCGCTGGGCGCCACGAGCACCGAAGCCAAGGCGGGGGAGACGGCGGCGGCCGTGCGCAGCGGCGCACGGGAGATCGACATGGTGATCAACGTGGGGGCCCTGCGCTCGGGCGATCACGAAGCGGTGCGGTTCGATATCCAGCAGGTGGCCGCGGCGGCGCACGCGGGCGGCGCCATTCTGAAGGTGATTCTGGAGACCGCGCTCCTCGACGACGGCCAAAAGGCGACGGCCTGCACGCTGGCCAAGCTCGCGGGGGCGGATTTCGTGAAGACCTCGACGGGCTTCGGGCCGTCGGGCGCCACGGCGCACGACGTCGCGCTGATGCGCGCCGTGGTGGGACCGGAGATGGGCGTCAAGGCCGCCGGGGGCATCCGCACGCTCCAGGATCTTCAGACCATGACGGCGGCGGGGGCGACGCGCATCGGCGCGAGCGCCAGCGTCAAGATCGTCGAGGCAGCCGCCGCCTGACGCGGCATAGCCGGAGCCAGACAGGAACCCGTATTCGACGCGGAGACGCGGAGGAAACGCAAAGAAGGACCAAGAAAGTCAAGGCCTGAGAGCGCAGAGGAAGCGGAGGCGGTCATAGGCCGGCGGAAGGCAGACCAGGAGGTCCGCCCCACTTAGAGAGGCCGATGCAATCGACGCGCAAAGCCACGGTTCGGTTCAAGGAGCGCTCGGAGCTCCTCGATTTCCTGCTGGAAGTCTCCGCCGCCACGGCGGCCACGCTGGACCTGGACCAGCTTCTCGCCAACGTAGCCGAGATCGTGAGGAAGGTCCTGCACTACGACCTGTTCGCCATCCTGCTTTACAACGACAAGCGCCACGACCTGCGCATCCGCCACGGCGTGGGCCACCGCGAGGAAGTGGTCTCGAACCTTTGCATCGCGCTGGGCGAAGGCATTACCGGCACGGCGGCCCAGCGCCGGGAGCCGCTGCTGGTGGGCGATGTGCGGAACGACCCGCGCTATCTCAATACCGTGGACGCGGTGCGCACCGAGATGGCCGTTCCCATGACCGCGCGCGGCCGATTGGTGGGCGTCATCGACCTGCAATCGACGCGGGCCAACGCTTACACGGAATACGACCGCGCATTGGTGCGGCTGATCGCGGGGCGCGTGGGCATCGCCATCGATAACGCGCGGCTGTACCGGAGGGTCGAGCGCCAGAACCGCACCTTGAAGACGCTGGCGAGCATCTCGCGGGAGTTCTCCTCGATTCTCGACTTGAACGAGTTGCTGGGCAAGATATCGAGCACCATGCGCGAGATCGTCAGCTACGACGCCTTCAGCATCCTGCTGGTAGACCATGCGGCCAAGGCGCTGCGCCACCGTTTCAGCATTCGCTACGACCAACGCGTGGACATCGACAACGTTCCCCTGGGGAAGGGCCTCACGGGGGCGGCGGCGGAATCGCGCGAGGTGGTGCGGGTGAACGACACCACCCAGGACCCGCGCTATATCGCTTCGCACCCGGACATTCGCTCCGAAGTGGCCGTGCCGCTGGTGGCGCGCGACCGCGTGGTGGGCGTGATGGACCTGGAGAGCAACCGCATCAGCCACTTCACCGAAGACCAGGTGCGCACGCTCTCGCTGCTGGCGCCGCAGATCGCCAGCAGCGTGGAAAACGCCCGGCTTTACGAGGAACTGGCGGCGCGCGAGCGGCGCATGGAAGAAGACCTGCAAGCCGCGCGGGAACTGCAGCGGGTACTGCTGCCGGACGCCACGCCGGAGATTCCGGGGTTGGAGGCGGCGGTGCGCCTGCGCCCCGCGCGCGAGATCAGCGGCGACATCTACGACGTCTTCGAGCACAACGACGGACAGACCGTCATCGCGTTCGGCGACGTCAGCGGCAAGGGCGCCGCCGCGGCGCTCTATGGCGGCTTGATGAGCGGCCTGCTCCGCACGCTGGCGCCGCGGCGGCGACGGCCGGCCGAACTGCTGCGGACGCTGAACGATGCGCTGATCGAGCGCAAGGTGGAGGCGCGCTACGTCACCCTATGCGTGCTGCTGTGGGACCCGGCCAAGCGCCAGGTGGTAGGGGCGAACGCCGGGGCGATACCGCCCATGGTCTGCCGCGGCGCCGAGATCCTGAATATCCGGTGGGAAGGCGTGCCGCTGGGCCTGCTGGATGCGCGGGAGTATGAAGAGACCGTCTTTCAGGCGGAACCGCGCGATACGATCCTGCTTTACTCCGACGGCATCACGGACCACCTGAGCCCCGGCGGAATCGAATACGGACGCGGGCGCCTGATGCAGGTGGTGCGCTCCCATTGCTACCAGCGGCCCGCGGAACTGGTTGCCGCCATTTTCAAAGACCTGGACAGATTCAACACCGCCCCCTTCGACGATCAGACGCTGCTGGCGATGAAGGTGAAGTGACGCCGCGCGGCCCTGGCCCGGGCATGCCCGGCCCCTATGGCCTTGAACGAACCGATCACGGTTTGCAGTGGCCGGGCATGCCCGACCCGGAGGCCCGCCCCACCTATAGTTCCTCTTCCTCCGGCGGCTCGAAGGAATCCAGCAGGCCGGGATCCTTGGCGAAGCGCTTCAGGGCGCGAACAATTTCGCCGGAGCGGAAACCGGCATGCAAAAGCCGGCGATAGGCCTTCGCCAAGTCCTTGTCCTCGCTGAATAGGCCCTCACGCCCGGCCAGGCGGTACTTGCGGCGGATCCAGTCCTCGATGAGAGCAGTCTCGTCCACTTCCTGGTAGACTTTGCGTACCGTGCTTTCGGCCAGCGCGGGCGCAACGCGCCGCTGGCGGAGGTCGTGGATGACGCGCGCGCGGCCGAGCTTCTCGTTGGAAAGGCGGGCGGCCGCGAATCCCTCGGCGAAACGGCGGTCGTTCAGGTACCCGTGGTCCTTGAGGCGCGCGAGCGCATCGTCCACGTCGCCGGAGCGCTCCGCGCGGTGGCGCAGTTTCTCCCGAAGCTCGCCAACCGAGCTGGCGCGGCCCGCCAGAATCTTCAGGGCGTACTCCCATAGGGCCTCGCGGCCAAGCAGGCGCGGCTTGCGTTCGGGCATGACAGGGATCTCTTGGGGAGTATACTGGAAAATGGTTGATGTTGTGGACCTTCCATGGATTTGGAAGGCGCCGCACGGGAGGATATATGGATAAGAACGGACTTTCCAGTTTCTTGCTGGGACTCGGCGTGGGCATCGGCATCGGCATGCTGTTCGCGCCGAAGTCGGGACAGGAAACCCGCGAAATCATCAAGAACAAAGCTGGCGAGGGGACGGACTATCTGAAGCAGCGGAGCTCGGACCTGAAGCAGACCGCCGCGGAGTGGGTCGAGAAAGGCAAGGATGCCCTTGGCCGCCAGAAGGAGACCCTGGCGGACGCCGTGGAAGCCGGCAAGCAAGCCTACCGCGACGCCGTCAGCCAGCCTCCGCAACCGCCCGCTGAGGGCGCCGCGCTGTAAAGCATCGGGAGGGATCGCGTCCGCATGCCGGAAGACGTCTTTCGCGTAGTGGTAGCGGCGGCCGTGGCGGTGGCCGCGCTCGCATTTGTGGCGCAGGCCGCGATGCTGGCCGCGGTGTACCGCTCCGTCCGGAAGATGCAGCAAACCGCCGAGCCGTTGGCGGAGCGGGCGGGGCCCGTGATAGACAAATTGGGGCCCGCGATCGAGAGCATTCAGGACGTAGCCGGGAAAGCGGCTTCCGCATTCGAGAAGGCCGCGCCGGCGATCGAAAAGGCAGGCGCCGTTTTGGAGCGGGCCGGACGGGCGATCGAAAAAGCCGAGTTGGCGATCGAACGCGGCGGCCTGGTTCTCGATTCGGCGCGCGGCATCCTGGACGAGAGCGGCCCCCGCATCTCGGAGATCACGGGCGACGTGGCCGCCGTGACCAGGACAGGCCGGGAGCAGGCGGAGCGGGTTGGCGAATTGCTGCGCGATGCCGGAGACCGCGCCCGCGCCCGCCTCGACCAGATCGACCGCTCGGTGGAAGGCGCCGTCGAGCAGGTCGGGCAGATGGGCGACGCCGTGAAGCGCGCCGCGTTGCGGCCGGTCCGCGAAGTCAGCGGAATCGCCGCCGGCGTTTCCGCCGCGTTTTCGACGCTGATGCGCGGCCGCAAGTCCTCGGTGGAATCCGCGACGCAAGACGAAGAGATGTTTATCTAGGTGGGGCGGGCCTCCCGGCCTGCCTTCTTGCCCAAAGCACGCCCCGGCGCCCCGTCTTCACCAAGTAAGCGTTGACCTGGCCCAGCGAAGCGAAGTGGCCGGCGAAGGTCAGCGAGGAGACCGGCGAGCGTCGGTTGCCCCGGAAGTCGGCCGCGCGAAACAGGTCCGTGTTGGCGACCACGGCGGCGCCCGTGGCCCTGTATTCGGAAGTGCCAGCGGCCCAGGCCAAGCCCGCATCGGTCCAGAGCGCGAATCCCACGAGGACGACTATTTCCCGGCGGGGCAAGCTGCCTGCGATCAGCCGTCAGCAATCAGCCCGCGGCTCTACTCCCTTCCCCCGTACAGCTCGTCGATGTGCTTCTTGAAATTCTCGATCGCGCGCGTACGGCGCAATTTCATGGTGGCGGTCAACTCGCCGGCCTGAATCGAGAATTCGCGCGCCAGCACGCGGTACTTGCGCACTTGCTCGAAGGGGGCCAGCAACTTGTTCACGCGCGAGACGGCCTTGTGAATCTCCGCCAGGACCGGGGGCGATTGCGCCAGTTCCGCCGGGCGGCTTTTCCATTCGTCGATTCCCTTCAGCGCCTCGGTGGCGGCGGGAGCGCGCCTCGCGCGTGTCGAGGTTCATCGACTCGTACATGGCTCTAAAGAACTATTGATTTATCTGATTGGGGGGGGGGCACTATATCTCTCGGTACATACAGTACCTAGAGGAGGCACAAGCGGCGCTTCTCCTCCGCATGAGGTGTCGAGCGGGGAATCGAACCGCTGTGAGTTACCGCCACGATGCTCTCACGAATCCTCGCAATCGCCGCGCTGCTCGGCGCCGGGTTGCCGGCGCCCTCCCAAGCACAGGGCCAGCCGGCCTATCCGGATTCCCGGCTCCTGGTCTATGACGCGCTCTTTTTCCGGGTCATGTGGCTGGAGGGACAGGCGAACAAGCTGGACTCCCAAGGGAAGAACGGCGCCTTCATGCGCTCCGCGATCAGCCAGCAGGCCGGGCTGACCACCCAGGAGGAGGCGTCCCTGAAGGCCATCGCGGCAGACTGGCGGGGCAAGGAATCCGCCATCGAAACCGCGTCGAAGGCGCTGATCGCGGCCGGCGCGCGGGGCCCCACGTCCGCGCCGCTCCAGAACTTGGCGCAGCAGCGCAAGCAGATGATCGCCGATCACATCAACCAGCTCCAGGCGGCTCTCGGGCCGGCCCGGTTCGCGGTCCTGGACGGCTACGCTACCAGCACGGCCAATGTGCAAGCTCGCAGGCCCCCGGCCAAATGATTCATGCATAAGGAGATAGGGGACTGATATGAGACCGAAACGCTTGGCGCCCTGGCTGGCGGTTCTGGGCGTGCTGGTGTGCGCCGGCGCCGCCCGCGCCCAGTCGCAGTGGTCGTCCGACTATTTCTATTATGGGCTCTCCGCGAGAATTCGTGAAAACCTTCAAATATCGATGATTCAGTGAGATGGCGTTTTTGGGTACACTCGGCAGTTGACAGATAAAGAATGGACAGCGATTCTGGCGTGGCCGGGGTACCGGGTGTATCGGCACGAA
>CAIRXZ010000250.1 GCA_903882645.1 uncultured Acidobacteriia bacterium
ATGAGTAGAGGGCCTCTACATGTCTAGAGCGATCCTGTACGACAGCACCCTTTGCATCGGTTGCAAGGCTTGCGAAGGGGCTTGCGCCGAACGGTGGGGTTTGCCATACAACGACAAGGTTGCCGCCGAGGAGACGATCTCCGCGCACAAGCTGACTGCCATCGAGACGCACGGGGACAAGTTCTGCCGGCGGCTGTGCATGAACTGCGTGCAGCCGGCTTGCGCCTCGGTCTGCCCGGTGGGGGCCTTGCAGAAGACCGCGCTCGGGCCGGTAACCTACGACGCCGAGAAGTGTATGGGCTGCCGTTATTGCATGCAGGCCTGCCCGTTCCAAGTGCCCACCTACGAGTGGAACGCCCGCCTGCCCAGGATGCGCAAGTGCGATATGTGCTACAGCCGGCAGAGCAAGGGCGGAGTGACGGCCTGCGCGGAAGCCTGCCCCACGGGCGCCACCAAGAACGGCGACCGCGACGATCTGATCGCGGAGGCTCAAAAGCGCCTGGCCGAAGCCCCGAACCAGTATTACCAGAAGATATACGGCCTGAAGGAGGTGGGCGGAACGTCGGTATTCTTCCTTTCGGCCGTGCCCTTCGAGCAAATCGGATTGCGCACCGGCGTACCGCAGGAGCCGCTCCCGGAAACCACCTGGCGCGTGCTTGAACTGCTGCCGGACGTGGTTTCCACCGGGTCGATCCTGCTGGGCGGAATCTGGTGGATCACCAACCGGCGCACTGAGGTGGCCGAGGCGGAGGGCAAGCGGAGATGAAGATCGGGCTTCCCAAGATCACGGTCTGGCGCGCGATTTTCGCGGCCATCATGCTGAGCGGCCTGTACGCCACGTATCTGCGCATTTTCCACGGCTTGGGAGGCGCGACCAATCTCAGCGACAGGTTCCCGTGGGGGGTCTGGATCGGGTTCGACGTGATGTGCGGGGTGGCGCTGGCGTCCGGCGGCTTCACGTTGGTGGCGATGGTTCACATTTTCAACATCAAGACCTACAAGCCGGTGCTGCGGCCCGCCATCCTGACCGCCTTCCTGGGCTACATCCTGGTGGTGGTGGGTCTGCTTTACGATCTGGGCCGCCCGGACCGCCTATGGCACCCGCTGGTGATGTGGAACCCGCGCTCGGTCATGTTCGAGGTGGCCTGGTGCGTCATGCTGTACAGCACCGTGCTGTTTCTCGAGTTCCTGCCCGTCGTGTTCGAGAAGTTCGGCCTGCACAAGCCGCTCGCCTGGATCCACCGCATCTCGGTGCCGCTGATGATCCTGGGCGTGCTGCTCTCGACCCTGCACCAGAGCTCGCTCGGATCGCTGTTCCTGATCGTGCCGGAGAAGGAATACGGGTTGTGGTACACGCCGCTTCTCCCGCTGCTGTTCTTCATCTCCGCCATCGCCGCCGGACTGGCCATGACGATTTTCGAATCCTGGCACAGCAGCCGGGCCTTCGGCCGGGCGCTGGAGCTGCCCCTGCTGGCGAGCATTGGGCGCGTTCTGGCGGTGGTCCTATCCGTGTACCTGTGGATCCGATTCCTCGACATGGCGCACCGCGGCGTCTTCGGCCTGTTGCTGCGGAACCGCATTGAGACCTGGCTCTTCGCGCTGGAGATCGCCCTCATGGTTGTGCCCACCGCGCTGCTTTTCCAGACGAAGGTCCGCCGGCGGCCGGGCGCGCTCTACGCCTGCGCCGTGATGGTGGTCTTCAGCCTGATCGCGAACCGGTTGAACGTGGGGACCACCGGCCTCGAGGCCGGTTCCGGCACGCACTACACGCCCAAGTGGAGCGAGGTGGCGGTGACGCTTTCCATCGTCGCGGCGGGCTTCGCCATTTTCCGCGCCGTTGCGCAGTACTTTCCCATTTTCGAGGCGCACTCGCACGAGCCGGCGCCGGAGCAAGCGGGAGACATGGAGGAGCATCGAGTCGCGGCGGGATGAACCTTCGCGCGAAAATCCGTTTGGGACTGGCCGCCAAGCTTGCGCTATGCGTGATCGCGAGCACGGCGGCCTTTTTCACGCTGTTCGGCTATATCAACCTGCGGATGGAGCGCACCTACTCGCGCAGCATGGTGGCGCAATCGGCCGAGCGCATCACGGACGTGATCCTGCGCAGCACGCGCTACCAGATGCTCCGCAACGACCGCGACGCACTTCTCAACATCATCCAGGAGCTGGGCAGCGAGCCGGGGATCCGGCGCATCCGCCTCTTCAACAAGGACGGCCGCATCACCCTCTCCACCCAGGCCGCCGAGTTCGGCAACGTGGTGGACAAGAGCGCCGAGGGATGCGTGCAGTGCCATCCGGGGGCCACGCCGGTCGAGAAGCCCGAAGGCGGCGCACGGGCCCGCGAATTCGACGAAAAGGGCGTCCACATGCTGGGCGTGATGCGCGCCATCTACAACTCCCCGGATTGCTCGAACGCCGCCTGCCACGTGCACCAGGCCGGACAGCGCGTGCTGGGCGTGATCGACGCTCATCTCACCCTGGCCGGCGTCGACGCCCAGGTTCAGGAGCGCCGGCGCACGCTCACGTGGTTCCTCGTCACGGCGATCATGTTTGGCTGCGGCGCGGCGGTGCTTTTCATGTGGGTGGTGGTGCACCGGCCCGTGAAGGAGCTGATCGCCGGGACTCATCGTGTTACGGGCGGCGACCTGGAATATCGCCTGCCCGTGCGTTCCGACGACGAGCTGGGCGACCTGGCGGCCTCCTTCAACAAGATGACCGCGGAGGTGGGCGGCGTGCAGGCCAAGATCGAGGAGCAGGTGCGCCGCAAGACCGCCGAGCTGGAGCGCGCCCACAAGTCGCTGCTGAACTCGGAGAAGATGGCTTCCATCGGCAAGCTGGCCGCCACCGTCGCGCACGAGATCAACAACCCGCTGTTCGGCATCCTGACCTACGCGCGGCTGGTGTCGCGGGGGCTGAAGCAGCAGGAATTCGCCGGCCGCGACGATCTGGCGGAGCAACTCCTGACCATCGAGCGCGAAAGCAAGCGATGCGGCGACCTGGTGAAGAACCTGCTGACTTTTTCCCGCCAGGCTCCCAGCAACCGCGAACCCAACGACCTCAACACCGTCGTGCGCCGCGCCGCGCTCCTGGTAAAGCACAAGCTGGATATGCAGAGCATCGAGCTGGAGGAGCGCATGGCGGAGGATCTTCCGCCCGCGAACTGCGACGCCAACCAGATCCAGCAGGTGGTATTGGCGCTGATGGTCAACGCCTCGGAGGCGATGCCCAAGGGGGGCAAGCTGGAGGTTTCCACGGAATACGACGCCCGCTCCGAGCAGTGCCGCGTGCGGGTGAAAGACACGGGCGGCGGCATCCCGGAAGATGTATTGCCGCGCATTTTCGATCCGTTCTTCACCACCAAGGAAGACCAGAACCGCACGGGCCTCGGCTTGGCCGTGGCGCACAGCATCGTGGAGCAGCACGCGGGAGAGATCTCGGTCCGTTCCACGCCCGGGGAAGGAACGGAGTTCACCGTGGCGCTGCCGGCGAGCGTGGGGTCGGCGGCCGGAGCGGGCCGGTGAGAGGACGATGGCAGGCAGGCCGGGAGGCCTGCCCCACCGGGAACGATGACGGGGAGGAACCATGACTGCAACGGAAGCGCCCGCGGGGGTTAGGACCAAGGGAAGAATTCTGATCGTCGACGACGAGCTGGTGGTGCGCGATTCTCTCGGCAAGTGGTTCACCAGCGAGGGCTACACGGCGCGCCCGGTGGGCAGCGCCCGCGAGGCGCTGGAGACCATCCAGCAGATGGAGTTCGATATCGCACTGATCGATATCAAAATGCCGGGGATGGATGGAATGGAGCTTCAGGCCCGGCTGCGCGACGCGGACGCGGACCTGACGGTCGTCATCATGACCGGATACGCCTCGGTGGACACGGCGGTGCAGGCTCTCAAGCACGGCGCCTACGACTACATCACCAAGCCGGTGGACCCGGACGAGCTGTCCCACCTGGTCTCCAATGCCCTCGAGCACAAACGCGCCCGGCGCGAAGTCGTGCGCCTGCGGGAGAATCTCCAGGAGGTCTTTCCGAGCACCGAGCTGATCGGCAAAAGCCCGGCCATGAAGAAGGTGGTGGAGTTGATCGAGATGGTGGCGCCGACCGAAGCCACCGTCCTCATCACCGGCGAAAGCGGCACGGGCAAGGAGGTGGTGGCGCGCGCCATTCACGCCGCCGGCCCGCGGCGCTACATGCCGATGGTGACCATCCATTGCGGCGCGCTCACCGAAACCCTGCTCGAAAGCGAGCTGTTCGGTCACGAGAAGGGCGCGTTCACCGGCGCGCAGTACCGCAAGAAGGGCAAGTTCGAAGTGGCCGACGGCGGCAGCGTCTTCCTGGACGAGATCAGCGACATCAGCCTCAAGACGCAGACCGACCTGCTCCGCGTGCTGCAGGAGAAGGAAATCGTCCGGGTGGGCGGCAACCAGCAGATCAAGGTGGATTTCCGCTGCATCGCCGCCACCAACAAGAACCTCGAGAACCTGGTCAAGGCGGGCGCCTTCCGGCCGGACCTGTATTACAGGCTGCACGTCTTCTGCATCGACCTGCCGCCGCTGCGCGACCGGCGCGACGACATTCCGCTGCTGGTGAATCACTTCCTGAACAAGTTCTGCAACGCCACCAGCCGCCCTGTGCCGCAGCTCGCGCCGGAGGCGCTCGACACGCTCCTGCGCCACGATTGGCCGGGGAACGTGCGCGAGCTCGAGAACGCCGTCGAGCGCGCGCTGGTGGTGGGCCGCGGCCCGGAGATCCGCGCGGCCGATTTCTCCTTCCAGTTCCAAGCCGACGATCCGCGGGGAGGCAAGACGCTCGAGGACGTGGAACGCGCCCACATCGAACGCATCCTGCGGGAGACGCAGCGCAATCTCTCGCGGGCAGCGCGCGTTCTGGACATCGACCGCACCACCCTTTACAATAAGCTGCGCCGCTACGGACTGCGTTGAAACCCATTCATCTCATCCCGCTTGCCAACGGCGCGGGCGCGGGAGCCGGCTGGGCCCACGAGCCGGAACTCAGTTTGCTGGAGCAACTGGCCGCCTCGCTGGCGCGCACGTTCCGCACGCCATGCCGCATCCGGCCGGACCGGTTCGACTTGTCCTTTTCGCGGGACGAGCGCCGGAACCAGTACTATTCGACCGCGATCATCCAGCGGCTGGAGCGGGCCGCCGATCCCGACGCGCGGGTGCTGGGCGTGACGGCCTGCGACCTGTTCGTCCCGGTCCTGACCTTCGTCTTCGGCGAGGCGCAACTCGGGGGCAACTGCGCGGTGGTCTCCACCGCGCGGTTGAACGAGGAGTTCTACGGCCTGCCGCGGCGCGAGGAGATGCTCCTGGAGAGGCTCATCAAGGAGGCGGCGCACGAGCTGGGCCACACCTTCGGTCTTCGGCATTGCATGGACTGGCGCTGCGTAATGGCTTCCAGCCACGCCGTCGAACGCCTGGACGTCAAAGGAGCCGACTTCTGCAAGGCCTGCCGCACGACCATCGTCGAGGAGGGGTATTGGTAGAGCGGTTCTCCCTCGCGCCGGACTGGAACACGACGCGGGGGATGTTTGGGGATGAGGCTCTTACGCCCCTGAAAGGGGCTGCCCGAAACTGCGGGTCCGGTTCCCGACGGCTTACGCCGTGGGCTACTATCTTTCGCCCTCCGGGCTCCGCACCCAGCGCCGCTTGCCTGGAATGTGGAACGCCAAAGCCCGGACCGCCAGCGGGGCGATCCGGGCCGTAGGGTACGCGGGAGGTGGAGAAAACGCGGCTACCTGATTACGATGCCGCGCTGATCGAGAAGCTCGCCGGTGGCCACGTACAGGTTGGTGATGGCGTTCCGCACGGCGATCTGGGCGTTCACAACCTGCAGATCCGCCGCCGCAAGCTGCTGCTCCGAGGTGACCACGAACTGAAGGACCTCGGTGCCGAGCCGGTACTTCTGTTGGTCGGCGTCCAACTGTTGTTGCGCAAGCTTGTCTTGAATCCTAGCCAGATTCAAACCCTCGATAGCGCCTGCCAAGCCGGTCACGGCGTTCAGGACATTGAGCCGGATGGACTGCTCCGTGTTACGCACGTTGAGCGTATCCGACTTCTTGCGAATAAAGGCGTTGGCCAGGGCCATGGAAGCCGAGCGCGACCGGATCGGCAAGGTCAGAGTCAGACTCGCGCCGTAGGTCGGGTTCCCCAACCCGAAGGCTTGGCCGAGCGCGTCCCCGAGGCCGCCGGGAATCGGCGGGCCCACGTAACTGGAGCCGATGCCGCCGATATAATACCCGCCACTCCCAGCGGTACTGTAACTCATTTTTAGGTTGAGCTGCGGCAGAAGTCCGTTCTGGGCGCTGGCCAGGGAGAGGTTGTCCACGTCCAGGTTCTGCTTGGCGCCTTTCAATAGGGGTTGCAGGGTCAGGCCCCGTTCTACCGCCTGTTCCCGGTCGGGCGCAATGGCCTCGGCGGGAGAGACGTCCACGGGTTCGGTCAGGTCCAGGGGGAGGCTCCGGATTGCGGGATCGAGGTCGGCGCCCATCTGCGTGCGCAGTTGGTCCTCCACCCTGGCCAGGTTGAATCGAGCCTGCGAAACGTTCACGTCCGCTCCTGCCAGAGACGCCTGCGGGTTGTACGTGTCCAGCAGCGAAATGGCGCCCAACTTGTACTGCTCCTGCACAAAATCCCAGTTCTTCTGTTGGGCCTCGCGGGCCTTGACCTGAACTACAAGCGTTTCCCGCGCGGAGATGACGTTCCAGTAGGCCGCTTCCGCGGCGCTCACCAGACTCAAGAGGGTCGACCGAAGGCTGAACTCCGAGATCTTGTAGCTGCTCTGCGCCGACATGAGGGGGATGCGGTTGACGTAGGAACCGCGGTTTCTGATGAGCGGCTGCGTGACGCTGACGTTGAGGCCGGAGTTGAACGAATTATAGCTGCCGTCGGCCGCGGTCTTCTGGCCGTTGCCGCCCGCGGAGATGGTCTGGCCCGATGACAGCGTCTGGGCAAAGGTAAAGCCGAGCGGCCACGTCCTGGTTTGCGACGGGTTGTTAGCCGGGGCATTCGGCAGAGCATCCCGGGTCGTGAACACCGGGGTGAAAGTCGCTATGGCCGACGGGTCCCAGAGGCCGTACACCGACGTGATGTTGTTCCGGGCGGTCTCCAGGGTCAGATACTGAGTCTGAATACTGGTGTTGTTGGCCATCACCAGCGCGAGATAGTCCTTGAGCGAAAGCTCGAGCTTGCCGTCCTTCACGAAATCCTTCAGGCGCGCCGGCGGCTGCAACTCAACCTTGGTATCGGACTTCTTGAACGCCTCACGGAAGTAAGACGGCTTGGGAAAGGACGACAGTTGCGCAAACGCGCTCGCCGTCAGCAGGATGCCTAGTGTGAATGTTCGCAGAAACATATGCTTACTCGTAACGAATGGCCTCGATGGGATCCAGTTTCGCGGCCTGCACGGCCGGATAAATGCCAAACAGCAATCCAATGAAAACGGACACGCCGAAGGCGATGGCGATGGACGAGAAAGTCACGATCGTCGACCAACCGGCGGCCGACGCAATCACCTGCGCAAGCGCCCAGCCGAAGACGATGCCGACCAGACCGCCGGCGATCGAAATCAGGACCGCCTCGGAGAGGAACTGCCGCACGATGTCGGACTGGCGCGCGCCGATGGCGCGGCGGATGCCGATTTCGCGGGTTCTTTCGAGCACGGTCGCCAGCATGATGTTCATGATGCCGATGCCGCCGACCAACAGCGAGATGCCGGCGATGCAGATCATGACGATGTTGAAGATGAACTGAGCCTGCTTCTTCTGTTCGAGCAGGCCGGCCGGCACGATGATTTCGAAATCGCCGGCGTCCTTGTGGATGTTCGCAAGAATGGCCTTCACCACGCCGGCCGTCTGGATGGAATCGACTCCGGTTTTCACCTTCATGTACATGCCGTCGATCTCGTCCCTCAGATAGCTGGTCGGGTCTTCAAACCGGCGCATCACGGTGTTCAGCGGAGCGATCACCAAGTTGTTGCGATTCATGGCCGCCGCGCCCGCCTCGTCGCTGTCGGAGGTGGCCTGCTGACGCAGCACGCCGACGACCTGGAGCCAGGTATCGTTGACCTTGATGAACTTGCCCACCGCCGGATCGTAGCCCAGCAGGTTGACCTTCGCGTCTTCGCCCAGGACGCACACCGGCGCCGAAGAGTCGTTCTCCTGGCTGTCGAAGAACCGGCCCTCGGTCAGCTTCAGGGAGTTAATGTCCAAGTAGTTCGGATACACGCCGATCAGCCCCGGGATCTCCTGCGAGGTCTTGGGGAGCACCTTCGAGGGCTTGAACTTCTTGCGGGGCGTGATGGCCTCGATACCTGGCACGTTCTCGGAGATATTGCGGAAGTCGGCGAACGAAAGCCCCGGCGAAATGGCGCGCACGGCCTGCAAGGTGTCGCGGTCGGTCGCCTCGTGCGCCTCCACGATGATGTTGTTGACGCCGAGCTGATCGATGAATGCCATCATCTGCTTTTGCGCGCCCGCGGTGATGGAGAGCATGGCCACCACCGCGCCCACGCCGAAGATCATGCCGAGCATCGTCAGCAGGCTTCGCAGTTTGTGCGCGAAGAGGCTTGCCACCCCCATCTTTAATTCGGGCAGTATGTGACTAATGAAACCGAACATGGCTATTTTCCCCCCGGCATCATGGATGTTGCGGAGGAGCTCTTCTTCTCTTCAGTCTTGTTCTTCTCGGATTTGTTCACCGTCGGGTCCGACAGGGCCACCAACTCGCCCGGCTCGACGCCCGATTCCAGCACCATCATCGATTCGCTCTGTTTGATTACCTTGACCGGGCGCGGCGACCACTTGCCGTTGGCCTGCACGTATACGGTGGCTTGGCCGTTCTTCTGAATGACGGCCTGCTTCGGCACGTGTAGCGCGTTGGGGATGGTCTCGACGTCGATCTCGACGTCCGCCAGCAGCCCCGGCCGCAGCAGAGCCGTAATTTCCGAATCCTGCTCGGGAGGAGGCGGCAGTTTGGCGTTGGCCCGGTCTTCGTCGGTGAATTGGGGCACTCCCGCCATCGTGCCGAACTGGCGGGCCTGACCGCCGCCCTGTCCACCACCCTGACCGCCGCCCTGGCCGCGGCCCTGACCGCCGGCGGCCATATCGCCGCCTCGGCCCTGGCCGCCGCCCTGACCGCCGGCCATCTCGCCGCCACGGCCCCGGCCGCCGCCGGCGCGTTGCATCAACTCCTGCATCTGTTGCTGGAGCTTATCCCGATCGGCGCCGGTGGCGCTCTGCATCTTCTGCCGGATATCCGCCAGTTTCTGGCGGTCGTCGTCGGAGAGGTTGGCGCCGAAGCCGCCGCCGCGGCCCTGGCCGCCGCCGGCGCGTTGGATCAACTCCTGCATCTGCTGCTGGAGCTTATCCCGATCGTCGCCGGTGGCGGTCTGCATCTTCTGCCGGATATCCGCCAGTTTCTTGCGGTCCTCGTCGGAGAGGTTGGCGCCGAAGCCGCCGCCGCGGCCCTGGCCGCCGCCGGCGCCCTGCGCGGCGGCGCCGGCCCCTTGCCCGCCGCCCTGACCTCCGCCGGCGCCTTGCCCGCCGCCGCGGCCTCCGGCCGCGTTCACCGCAGCCAGCAACGAGGGGTCGATGCCGCCGAAGCCACCGCCGCCGCCTCCAAAGCCGCCCATATCCGGGCCTCCAGGGCCTCCAGGGCCGCCGCCGCGGCCGCCACCGCCGACGGTGGGCGCGAAGCTGACAAGGTTCTTCTTGGCATTCTCGGCCGCCGTGTTCATGATGCGGTCCACAACATCCGGTTTCTCGCCCAGTCCGGTGAGCAGCGCCCGCATGTCGACGGTGAACGTGACGTCGAACTTCTTCGAAGGATCGCCGGAAAACACATCCGACGTGGCCGTCCCGCTGAGGGTCTTGATCCTGCCGGGGAAACGCTTATCGGGGATCGAATCGAGCTGGAGAGTCATGGGTTGGCCTTCCTTCAGGTTGGCGCGGTCCATCTCGCCCACCTTGGCCGTCAGCGCCATCTCGGAAAGATCCAGCAGGTCCGCCACGTTCATGCCGGCCTGCAAGGTGTCGCCTTGCCGGATATCGGGCATCTGCATGCCGAAATTGAAGCTCCCGCCGCGATTCTGCTTGATGGCCACCAACCCCTGCATCGGCGCCAGCGTTTTGACCGTCGTCAGGCGCTGCTGATCGAGCGCCAACATCTGCGCGCTGCGTCTGCGAGTGTCCTGCAACACCGCAAGCTGCGAATCGAGCTGCGCCTCGAGCATCTGAACATCGATCTGCTGCTGGGCGAGCGTCCGCACCGACTGCTCCTGTTGGAGTTTGTACGTGCGGCAGTCGATGAGGTCGATTACCGGGCACTGCTGAACGTTCAGGTCCCCCCGCTTGACGTTGTACTTAGCTCTTAACAGGCTGACTTGGTCCTGGCTGCGGGTGATGTCCATGTTCAACTTCGCCGCCACGATCTGCTCATCCGTGCTGTCGAGGGTAAGCTTATCGCCATCGATGGAAGCCAGAAGCTCGGAATCGTCGTACTCCACCACCAGGTTCTTCTCGCGGGCCAGCGACCCCATGGGGGCCAGCGAGGTCACCTGCACGGTTCCGTTCAGGTTGGGAGCGTACAGCGGGAAGACGCGGACCGCCTTCAACTCGCCGCGCGTGAAGGCGCGGATCACCACGTCGCCGCGCTGCACTTTGGCGGTGGCGATGCCGCTCACCTTCTCCGGCCCTTGCTTGAAGTAGCGGTACCCCCCCCAGACCACACCCAGGAAAACCGCCAACCCGATCACACGATAGATTGCCTTTTTCATATGAAATCCGTCCCCCGGCGGGATACCGGGCGCTCTAGATCTTCTTCTTGGCCTGCTTGGCCGCCTTCACCGGATCGACCAGAGCGACCAGGTCGCCTTCCTTCAATCCACCGGTGACCACCAGGTCTTCTTCGTTCTGCTTGCCGATCTGGATTTGGCGCACGGCGAATTCCTTGCCGTTCTCTACATACACGGTAGGCTTGCCATTCAGGTTGAAGCTGGCTTGCAGAGGGATCATCAGGGTGTTCGGCCGCCGCTCGATGATGATCTCCACGCTGGCGCTGGTACCGGGCCGCAGGCGTTCGTCCACGCTGGTCAGGGTTGCGCGCGCCGGAAAGTTCTTCACCGTACTGGCGCTCATGTCGGCCCCCACGCCGGTGAACGTGAGCGCGGCGGCCGGAGCGATGAAGTCCAGCGTCGCGGTGAATTCCTTGTCCGGGATCGAATCCACGCGGACCTTGAGAGTCTGCCCGAGCGCAATCTTCCCACGGTCCACTTCATCCAGTTTCAAATCGACGTAGAGCTGCGAAAGGTCCGGGATTTCCAGGATCTGGGCCCCGGTCCAGACGTTGTCACCCTCCTTAAAAGGCGGAGCGCCCGCCCGGCCGAAGGTGCCCGACGCGCGGAAGTTCGTGAGGATATTGACGATGCCATCGACGGGAGCCTTCATCTCCATCACGTCGAGATAGCCGACGGACAGATTGAGGTTCTTCACGGCGTTGTCCCGCGCCTGGGTGAGTTGCACCATTTGGGCGTCGATGCTCACGTTGTCCGCGTTGATGCCGGACTTCACCTGAGCCAGGGTACCTTCGGAGACACCCACGCTGATGCGGCTCTTCTCACCGAGGATGGCGGAAACGACCTCGGCCTTGCTGGCCTGCAGTTTGGCGGCTTCGAGGTTGTACTCCGACGTCATCTTCTGCAGGTTGTCCAGCTCGACGGTCCTCTCGGCGCCGGCCTTGGCTTGGGTGATGCTGCCCTCTTGCGAGGCCACGGCGTTCTGGCGGGTGAGGACGTTCTGCTCCTGAGTGGCGCGGTCGAACTCGACGATCGTGTCGCCCTTCTTCACCAGTTGACCATTGGCGACCAGGCGGACAATGCGCAGGCCGGGCACCTGGGGAGCGGTCAGGATGGTGGAGCGGGTGCTCTTGATATCGCCGCGCGTGCGGACGCTGATGACAAAGTCCCCCTTCCGGACGCGCTGCACGGGGATGTCCACCTCGGTGGTCAGCCCATAGTGGTAGGCCGCGTATCCGCCACCCGCGGTCGCCGCGAGGCCGAACGCCCAGAACATCATCTTGACCCGCTTCGGGTTGCCTTTACCGAGACGAGTTTGAGGTCTTATTTCCGCCATATCATTTCCCTGTCAGGACGCGTTCTTGCGCCACGGCTCCGCCGGCCGTTCCAGCGGGCGCCCCTTTGCGCAACCAAAACGGACTACATAGGACGCTGGAGCGCTACCACGTCCCCTTTCTGAACGCCGGAATGGACCGCTACGTGCGTGTAGCTGACCACCCCGGTTTCCACCGGCTTCCGGATCCAGCCCTCCGGGCCTTGCAGGAACACGAACTTGGAGCCGTTTTCCTCGAACAGCGCCGCCCGCGGAAGAACCACGGTGTTCTGTTCCGATTGCATGTAGACTTCCGCGCTCGCGGTCAGGTCGGGGATGATGCGCGCGTCCATCTTGTCGAGCCGCAACCTGACGGGGATCTCGCCCACGAAGCCGGCGCGAAACGTGCTCGTCTTGGACATGGCGCCGATCCCTTCCAGCGTCCCGGGCACCTCGATGTCGGAGTAAGCGTCCAGACGGATACTGGCCTTCATGCCCATCCGCATCCTCTCGGCATCCACCTGGTTCACGGTGGCATTCAGCACCATCGAGCTGGGGTCCACAATGTACATGAACGGCTGGCCGGGCTGCACCTGGTCGCCTTCGCGAACCTGGCCGAACTCGTTGTTGCGGACGATGCTCGCCATGACCACGATGCCGTCCATGGGGGCCTTCATGGTCATCTTGGCCAGGTTGGCCTCGGTGCGCTTCAACTCGAGGTTGGACTGATCGCGGTTCAGTTCCGTGGCCTTGACCTGCGCGCGATTATACTGGTCCACCAAGCCGTCTTCGTACAAGAGCTGGTCCCAGGTGGCTTTGTCCTGTTCCACCGAGAGGTCGTACAACTGAGCGTTGATTTTCGAGACCACGTCGTTGGTCTGCTGGTCGAGCAGCGCCTGGTCGTAGTTCGCCTTGGCCTGCACGACCTTCTGCCAGTGGGCTTCCTTGTTGGCGCCCAGGTTGGCCATGGACCGTTTAATGTTGGCTTCCAACTGGACGAGCGTATCCTTGTAGTCGTCCAGGCGCTGCTGCTGGTTGACCGTGTCGAACTGAGCGATCAAGTCGCCGGCCTTCACGCGGCCGCCGGCCGCGGCGAGTTTGGTCAGCACGAGCGTGAAATCCGTCATCTGCGCCGCGCCGAAACCCTGCTGTCCGCCGCCGCCGCCGCCCACCGTACCCCTGCCTCCGGCGCCGCCGGCGGTCATCATGTTCGCGGACCCGCCACGGTTCACGTCCGAGCGGCTGCCCTGGATGCGGGGCGCCAGGATGGTTTGCTGGTTCCTGGCCGCGATGGTGCCGTTGACCCGGATGGTGGCGTCCACGTTGCCGATCTCGGCGGCGACGGTCTGGATCGTGACGACGGGGCCGCCGGTCGCGGTCGCGGCCGTGGTTCTCCAGTAGTACGCCAGTCCGCCCAGAATCGCGGCCGCGGCCAGAATCATCCCCCATGTTTTCCAAGGATTGCGGGGTTGCGGCGACGGGACGAGAGCCGGGCCGGGAGATGGCGCCGGCTGTGGCAGTCTACCTGGATCGGGAGCGGGCGCAGTACTCGAGGAGAATTGCATAGGTTCCTTCCGGCTTCCAGCGAGTTTGTTCGTTTCAACGAGAAGACGACTGGGTTGTCCGAAAGGTTATGCCGGCCCGTGGAAAGTTCCGGTTTTTTTCGGGGCCCGTCCAGCCGAAAACCCACGGAACCGCGTATGCTATCGTGAAGTACAGTGTCGCCTCTCAACATCCGCCTGGAACAGTACGAGGGACCGCTGGATCTGCTGCTCGACCTCATCCGCAGGCAGCAGATCGACATCAAGGACATCCCGATCGCTACCATTACCGCCCAGTATTTGGAGTGCGTGGAACAGGCCCGTGAGATGGATATCGACGTCGGGGCGGAATTCGTGTATATGGCCGCGACTTTGATCCACATCAAGTCCAAGATGCTGTTGCCGCGGAATCCCTTCGAGGCGCGGGAAGGCGCGGATCAGGAAGATCCCCGACAGGAGCTGGTGGAGCGGCTCCTCGAGCACGAACGCTTCAAGAACGCGGCGGAAATGCTCCAGCAGAAACGCCTGATTGAGGAAAACGTGTGGTCGAACCCGCAGGTTCAAGCGTTTACCCAGGACGACGGCGACCCGGGTCTGGCGATCACTCTCTTTGACCTGGTCAAGTCGTTCAACGACCTGCTGGAACGCGCCCGGAACCGCCCCGTCTACGAGGTGGAATCGGGCGACGTGACGGTGGCGGAGATGATCCGCTACCTCCAGGAGCGATTCGTGGAGGCTGGCCCGGACCAGCCGGTCTTCATCTTGAGGATCTTCGAGCGGCAGCGCAGCAGACGAGCCATGGTGGCTCTGTTCCTGGCCGTCCTCGAATTGGTGCGGATGCAAGCTGTTGTGCTGATTCAAAAAGACTTATTCGGAGAAATCGCCTTGCGGCGCCACGCCAATTTCGACGCCGTGTTCGCCTCCGCTGAGCCCATCTCGGCGATCGAAGAAGGCTACGCCTAGAGCATGGAAGAACTGGAAATTCCCGCGGACCCGGCAGCGCCGGAACTGGATCGGCCACAACTCCCGGCGGAGGAACCCTCCGCCGTCTCCATGGACGAGTTGTTCGGCTCGGACCGGGCGGATCTCGAAAGCCAGCCCTCGGCAGCTCCGGCTGAAGACGCCCAGCTCAGGGCCGTCCTGGAGGCGATCGTTTACGTCGCCGAAGAGCCGGCGGCGGTGGCCCAGATCGCTGCCGCGCTAGGGCAGCCGCCGGATCGGATTCAGCCGCTGCTCGACCAGCTTGTTGCGGAATTCGACAGGCCGGAGCACGGGCTGATGGTGAAGGAAGTGGCCGGCGGGTACAAGATGGCCACCAAGCCGGAACATCACGACGCCGTCCGCAGTTTCGTCAAGAGCCTCAAACCGCCGTTGAAACTGTCGCTTCCGGCGCTCGAGACCCTGGCGGTGATCGCCTACAAGCAGCCCGTCACCGCGCCGGAGATCATGGAGATTCGCGGTGTGCAGGGAGCGGGGGTGATCAAGACCCTGATCGACCGCAAGCTGATCGCCGCCGCCGGGCGAAAGGACGTCATCGGCAAGCCGATTCTCTACAAGACGACCAAGGAGTTCATGGTTCAGTTCGGCTTGAAGGACCTCGGTGAGCTGCCTTCCCTCAAGGAATTTGAGGAGATCCGCCGCATGGCGCTGGCCGACGATGAACCGGCCGCGCCGAGTCCCGAACCAGTGGGGCAGGCCATCGTCGTTGGTGGCCTGCCTCTTCAGGCGGACGATGAACCGTCCGCCCCGAGCCCCGAGCCTCCGGTTGAAACACCCGAGGCCGCGGCCGGGAGCCAGGAAAGCTGATGTCTCAGGAGCGGCTTCAGAAGATCCTCGCGCAGGCGGGCATAGCCTCCCGCCGACAAGCGGAACGGATCATGCAGGAGGGCCGGGTTTCAGTCAACGGCGCGGTGGTGACCGAACTTGGCTCCAAGGCCGACCCCGAGCGGGACCACATCAAGGTGGACGGACGGCTGATCCACGCCCGCCGGCGGCTGGTCTATATCGCGCTGTACAAACCCAACAACACCGTGACCACGGTGAGCGACCCGGAGGGCCGCGCCACGGTGATGGACTTGCTCAGGGGAGTCAAGGAGCGGGTTTATCCGGTGGGCCGCCTGGACTTTCACAGCGAAGGCTTGCTGCTGCTGACCAACGACGGCGAGCTTGCGAACGCGATCATGTCCGCCCGCACGCACTTGCCGAAGACCTACGTGGTGAAGGTAAACGGGGAACTGTCGGCGGAACAGGAGCGGCAATTCCGGGACGGCGTGCCCCTTTCGGGCCGCCGGACCATGCCCGCCGGGCTGAGATTGATCCGCAAGGCCGAGAACCCGTGGTACGAAGTGCGGCTGTTCGAGGGGCGTAACAACCAGATCCGCTTGATGTTCAAGCACTTCGGGCGGCTGGTGGAGAAACTCCGGCGGGTGCGCATCGGGCCGCTGGAGTTGGGGCCGCTCAAGGCCGGCCAGTTCCGGCATCTAAGCCTGGAAGAGGTCCGGAAGCTCAAACTCGCCACGCGGGAGGCCCGCACGGAACCCCGCGCGGAGAGCGCCCCATGAATCGGATATCCGCGATCCTGCGCTCCGCCCGGACGATCGCCGTAGTGGGCCTTTCCGGCAAGCGCTTTCGTCCCAGTTACGGCGTGGCGGAATACCTGCAAAAAGCCGGCTACCGGATCGTTCCGGTGAACCCCTGCGAAGCGGCTGTGTTGGGTGAGAAGTGCTACCCCAGCCTGGACGCCGTCCCGGAGGCGGTGGACATTGTGGACATTTTCCGGCGCTCCGAATTCGTACCGGAGATTGTGGAAGCGGCCATACGCAAAGGCGTGAAGGTGGTGTGGATGCAGGAGGGCGTGATCCACGAGGAAGCCGCGCGGCGAGCGGAGGCAGCCGGCCTGGCAGTGGTCATGGACCGCTGCATATTGAAGGAGCACCGCCGCATGGCGAACGCCTCGTGAACCTATCCGCAATCCGGTAGAACCGGCCCCGTACGCGGCAGGACCCACGGTCCATCTTGCGCGGCGGCCTGCGAAGAAGGCAGGCCGGGAGGCCTGCCCCACCGGTTTCAGTGCTTGCCCTGCTTCAGTTTCTCGCGCTGTTCGCGGAGCACGGCCTTGCGGCTGAGTTTGATCTTGTTGCCTTCGAGCGCCAGGACCTTGACCAGAATCTGGTCGCCTTCCTTCAGCTCGTCGCGGACATCGCGGATGCGGTTCTCGGCGATCTCGCTGATGTGCAGCAATCCGTCGGTCCCCGGAAAGATCTCGACGAAAGCCCCGAAATCCACCAGCCGGACCACTTTGCCCAGATACGTCTTGCCGATTTCGGCCGTGGCGGTGAGGTCCGAGATGATCTGGAGCGCCTTGTTGGCCGACGCTTCATCGGCCGATGCGACGTGAACCGTTCCGTCGTCCTCAACGTCGATCTTGACGCCGGTCTGTTCGATGATGCCGCGAATGACTTTGCCGCCGGGTCCGATGACGTCGCGGATCTTGTCGGTGGGAATCTTGAGGGTGTAGATGCGCGGCGCGTGCTGCGAGATGGCGGTGTTGGGTTTCGGCAGCGCTTCGTACATCTTGTCGAGGATAAACAGGCGGCCGCGGCGCGCCTGCTCGAGCGCCTCCTTCATGAGCGTCGTGGTCACGTTGGTGACCTTAATATCCATCTGGAGCGCGGTGATGCCTTCGCGAGTGCCGGCGACCTTGAAGTCCATGTCGCCGTAGTGGTCCTCCGCGCCGGCGATGTCGGTGAGGACGGCGTACTTGTCGCCTTCCTTGACCAGCCCCATGGCCACGCCGCCCACGTGCGCGGCCAGCGGCGCGCCGGCGTCCATCAACGCCAGAGACGCTCCGCAGACGGTGGCCTGCGAGCTGGACCCGTTGGATTCCAGAATGTCGCTCACCACCCGCATGGTGTAAGGGAAAACCGCCTCGTCGGGAATCAGCGCGCTCAAGGCCCGCTCCGCCAGGGCGCCGTGGCCGATCTCGCGGCGGCCCGCGCCGCGCATGAAGCCGACTTCTCCCACGCTGAACGGCGGGAAGTTGTAGTGCAGCATGAAGCGTTTGGACGCCTCGCCGGGTTCCAGCAGCTCGATGCGCTGCTCGTCCTCCTTGGTGCCCAGCGTAACCGTGACCAGAGCCTGGGTTTCGCCGCGGGTGAACAGCGCGGAACCGTGCGTGCGCGGCAACAGGCCGGTTTCGATGCTAATGGGCCGGATCTCGTCGAACGCCCGCCCGTCCGGACGACGGCGCTTTTCGAGCATCTCGTCGCGGAAGATACGCTCCTTGAGCGCGCTGAAGCACTTGGCGGCTTCCGCCTGCTTCTCTTCCGGCTGGGCGTCCACCACGCGCTTGCGCAGCGCGGCCACCCGGGCGTAGCTCTCGAGCTTCTCGTACTTCTTGGTATCCAGGGCGTCGGTCAGCTCTTCGCGGACCTCCTTGGATACCTGGGCATAGATCTCCTGGTCGAGCGGCGGCGGGTTATACACGCGCTTGGTCTTGCCCGCCAGGGCAACCAGTTGGCGGATGGCGACCGCGATCTTCTTGCAGCACTCGTGCCCGAATTCGATGGCGCCCAGCACCTCCTCTTCGGAGACCTGCTTGGCGCCGGCCTCGACCATGACGATGCCGTCCTCGGTGCCTGCCACCACGATGTTCAGCCGGGACTCGCGGCCCTCGGTGTAAGTGGGGTTGGCGATGTAGACGCCTTCTCTCATCCCCACCCGGACTCCGCCCAGTACGTAGGGAAACGGAATATCGGAAATAGCCAGCGCGGCTGCCGCGCCGGCCAGCGCCAGCGAATTGGGGTCTTGCTCGGGATCGGCCGAGAGGACCATCGCGATAATCTGGGTCTCGTTCAGGAACCCGTCGGGGAACAGCGGGCGGATGGGCCGGTCGATCAGCCGGCTGGTCAAGACTTCTTTTTCGGAGGGACGTCCCTCGCGTTTGATAAAGCCGCCCGGAATCTTCCCGGCGGCGTAAGTGTACTCGCGGTAGTCGACGGTGAGCGGGAAAAATCCGGCTCCCGGTTTGGCCTCCTCGGCCATGCAAGCGGAGACGAGCACGGCTGCGTCCCCGGATCGAACGACAACGGCGCCGCTCGCCTGTTTGGCCATCTTACCCGTTTCAAAGGTAACGACTCGGCCGCCCAGATCAACTTCAACTGTGTGAACCATTATTCTTTCTTAAGACCTCCAACCTAGTGAGACTGGAGTTGACAGGATGGGTTGGCTTTCGCGGCCCGGGGCAACGCGCCCCGATCCGCCAAAGCCGGTCTGGCATGCTTCGCAAAGGCGCCGGCCATGCGTCTGGAACCGGGCGCCTTCCGAGGAATGGACTAGCGGCGAAGGCCTAGCCGTTGCAGAACCGCCTTGTAACGCTCGGGATCCGTATCGCGCAGGTAGGTCAGAAGCCGGCGGCGCTTGGCTACCAGGGTCAACAGCCCCTTGCGTGAGCCGTTGTCCTTCTTGTGCGCCTCAAAGTGCCCCAGGAGCAGCGTGAGGCGCTGGCTCAACAGGGCAATCTGAACTTCTGGCGACCCGGTATCGGACTTGTGACGCTGATTGGTGGAGAGGATCTGCTGCTTTGCTTCACTCGCCAGTGCCATTCTAGAGGTAATGCTCCTTGTCTTCTCTTAATCTCGTTTGGGTACGCATACAGAATACCACACCGGCGGAGGGCGGGGTGGAAATGGGAAAAACTCGCGGCGCTAGCGGACCTGGAAGCAGAAGGCCTGGTTGGAATCCCTGGGGCTGAGCGCGTATTCGCCGGGTTCCAGGCTCTCGCCCGCCTCGATCTTCCAGAGACCGTCGGGCGTGAGGCGGGCGACTTCCAGACGGACGGCGCGGCCCGATTTCTTCCTGCCCAGCGGAAGCTCGCGGCGGCCATTCTTCGAATCGAGCCTGTAAAGCTCGATCTGTTCGGGCGCGATCTTCTCGGCCTGCATCAAAAAGATGGGCGAGGCCAGCGGCGTGACGGCTGACGAGCTGGCGCCGGCGATCGCGATGACGCCCTCGTCCTTCCTGCCTTCTTCCTTGCCTGTAACGGCCTCGGTGGCAATCAGGTTCGAGGCGTGCTTGAGGTATGGGAGGTCCTTTTGCGGCGGGCGCGGGCCATCGTACTTCTGCGCGAGGACGGCGGAGGCCACAGCCAATAGCAGAATCGGAAACCGGCGGAGCATGGCGGCTTCCACTATGCTACCTCCGGAGACCGCCGGCAGCATCGACGGACGCCCGAAACAGTGGGCGGGCCATCGTTATCCTGCGGCCTGCCGGCGCCCTGGGGAACGGCCAGCAACGATCGTCTGCGCCGCCCGGAACCGGCGCCAGGCTCCTTAGAACAGCTTCATCCGCAAGAATTTCCTCGGGTCTTGCCGAATTTCCTTGGCGAGGTCGCGGAACTCCCGCGCCGCCCCGTTCAGATTGTCGTAGGACGACGAATCGCCGAACAGCGGTCCCGATCTCAAGTCGTCCACGCCTTGAATCAGCGATTGCAGGCGGCGGTTCCAGGCGGAGTACGCAGTCTCGGAACTCATGAGATCGTTCGCGCGCAGGCGGGCGACGGAGCCCCGGAGGTCCTCGGCCGTCCGCCGCAGGCGATCATACGGGGCGGAGTCCCCGAGAAGCCGCCCCACACCCTCCTGCGCGGACTGGAGGCGCGCGAGACTCCGATCCAACTCCGCCAGCGGATCGGCGATGCTCCTGTAAAGCTGGTCCGTGTTGAGCGCGCGCCCGACGGCGGTGGTGGCATCGCTGGCGCTGCGGATTCCGCGCTGCAACTCCGCCAGACGCTTGCGCAGGTCGTTGTAAACCCCCTCGCCGGTTACGAACTGGCCGAGGCGGCTCCGGCCCTGCTCGATGTCGCTTAGCACCGCCTCGATGGCCCGCAACTGCCGGTCGAACTGGGCCAAGTCCAGGCTCTTGAGCAGCTCCGTCTGGGGCTTGTAGGCGATCTCGCCGCCGGGCGCGACATGGGCGGCGCTGGTTCCGCTTGTCACATCCACAAACATGTCGCCCACCAGCGTCTCGGCGCCGATCTGCGCGGATGAGTCGGCGGGGATTTCCGCCAGGCGGTCGCGGTCGACCGTCATGGTCAATCGCACGACGCGTTCGGGCGCGGCCGAGCCGGAAAGCCCGACGGACCGGACTTTGCCGACCCCGATGCCATCGACGCGTACGGCCGATCCCGGGCCCACCCCGGCGGCGTCCGGAAGGTACAGGTAGAGAGTGGCGCTCTCCTGAAACAACGTCCCGCCAGTCAGGAGATAGACCAACGCGAGGAGGATTGCCACCGCCGCCGCGGACACCACCGCGATGCGGAACTTCGCCCACCTGACCCGCTGAGCCGATGGCATTCACTCGGATTGTACCGCGCGAATGCCGCCGGCCGGAGCCTCGCCTTCGCGGCGCGGAAAGGGACTAGAATATGCGAAGTGAGCGCCGATCTTACGGGCCGGACCGTATTGCACTACCGTATCCTCGAAAAACTGGGGGAAGGCGGCATGGGCGCCGTCTACCGCGCCGAGGACGGACGCATGAAGCGGACCGTCGCTTTGAAGTTCCTGTCTCCCGGGGCGCTCCCGGATCCCGCCGGTCACAGGCGGTTCGTGCGCGAGGCGCAGGCGGCCGGGATGCTCGATCACCCCAACATCTGCACGGTCTATGGCTTGGAGGAGACCGGAGACCTGGCGTTTATCGTCATGGCCTGCGTGGAAGGCCCCACGCTGGCGGAGAAGATGGATCGGGGGATGAAGCTCGGCGAGATCCTGGACTGCGCGATCGGCGTCGCGGAGGGGTGCGGATACGCTCACGGCCGCGGCGTCGTTCACCGGGACCTCAAGGCCGCCAACATCATCTTGAATTCGCGGGGAACGCCCAAGATCACCGATTTCGGATTGGCGCTCCTGGAGAACCGCTCGCGGCTCACCGCGCCGGGAACGCTCATGGGAACCATCACCGCCATGGCGCCGGAGCAGTTGATGGCCGAGGACGCGGACCGCCGGACGGACATCTGGGCCCTGGGGGTCCTTTTGTACGAGATGCTGACCGGCGCCCGCCCTTTCGAGCGGCCCACCATGGACCGCACGATGCAGGCCA
>CAIRXZ010000251.1 GCA_903882645.1 uncultured Acidobacteriia bacterium
CGCCGCAGGAATGCGACCCGAGCGCCGACTCAAGCGCCGGAATGGCGGGGGCGGCTCCGGCCGCCCCGGATCTCAAATCAGACCCGCCGATCCATAACTTATTGCGGCCGAAAAATGGTCTTGACAAAGGGGTCCACTTTATGCGTCGACCAGGACCTCGCCGGGTTGCGGAAAGCCCGATGCAACTCCTTGCAGGTCCATGCGTCGCCGGGCGCGCTCCAGAATGTGCTTGCGGCTAGTCCAGACGAGCCAGTGGGCGTTGCCAAGTCGAGAGAACACTCGATGCAACTGGGCCTCCCACTTCGCGCCTCTTGCGGGGTCATATTCCGTTCGCCCAAAGGCGTCGTCCGCGATGAAGATTTGCGACGCGTCGGCGCGAAGGGCCCGAAAAAAATCCTCGGGTGTGTCGCATACGATGGCTTCCCACGCGCTCGCGATTTGGGTCAGCGCAATCATCCATGCTATGGCGCTCTTGCCCGTTTCAGGCGGACCTTCCAGCACCGCAAAATGGTGTTTCTTCAGAACGTCCCAGGCCTGGATATAGGCACTGGTGGGCACGAACACAGACGCCACATCGCGGGCGTTGGATATTGCTGCAGAACTGCGCTCAACGATGTCTCGGTTGACGACGCTGGCGAGCAGAACGTCCAGATCCCGAAGGGAGAGGAGTTGGGGAAAAGAGCGCCTAACTGTGGGGTTCACGTCGAGCAAATCGCAAATGTCGCTTCCGGAGAGACAGTGTAGTCTCGTGGATGGTAGCGCTTTGAGTACCTCGGCCTCGACCGCCTGACGTCCCTGAGGCGAGATCAGAGAATTCGTAAGCAAAACATAGTGTCTGCACTTGCGTCGGCCTCCTTCGCGCTTGGCTCCGCGTGGTGCAATCTTCGTCATCTCCGCCTTGATAGCGGCGATCAGCCGCGAGACGGGTCTTGCTCCGGCGGCGTTAGCGTTCTCAATGAACTTGGCCTGGAACAGGAAAGGGCCCTTGGTCTTTGAGTGCTTTGCCGGAAAATGGAGCGGGTCCATGCACCAGGCGTCACGTCCGTGATCGCCATGGCCACCCCACGATTCAATTCCGATTCCAAGGTGGTCTTTGAGCACGGCCTGGACAAGCCATTCAAACTGATACCAGCCGAGATCGTCCAGTCGGTAACGGATCATCGCCGTACACGGTCTCCCGCACAATCTTACGTAGAAATGTTTCATCCTATTCTACTTCGTTTCCGGTCACCGGAGCGCGCTCGCCCGCTGAGTCGCGAAATCCCACGCCACCAGTCATCGCCAGCGCTCGCAGGCAAGCTGCGCGTTCGCAGAGCCTTACGTATCATTTCTCCTGATAGATCCTGATATGTTCCCGTCCCCGAAGGATCTGGACCGCCAAACGCGCTTGCGGGCGTTTTTGCTACGCTCCACCGGCCGCATTGTCGGCGACGCTGACGAGGCTTGCGCTCCGCGGGGGCACTTCCTTGTCGCGCACCCAAAGAGATGCCGCGCGAAACGCGGACGGAGTTCCGGCTCGATCCGATTTCACCGCTGCGCGCGCAGCCATTCGCGGAAGCCGGGGTGGCTTCGCCAGGCCGCTTCAAGTTCCTTGGCGCAAGTCTGGGCCTCGGATTCGTCGCCCGGCCGGAAATACTCGGGGGTGTGGCGCGGCAGCTCGCGCGTCCCGGCGATGTAGGCCTCCGCGAACGGGTTGACCTTGCGAGCCCGCGCGAGAGCCGCTTTGGCCCCATCCGGGTCGCCGGATAACCAGCGTTCCAGCACCCGCGCCCAGGCGAACGATCCCAAGAACTTCTCTTCGCCCGGTGAGCGGGACATCAGGCCGCTGGCTTTCTCCGGCTGCCCGGTAGCCAGATACAGGCCCAGCAGCAGATAGCGCATCCCTTGATTGTCGGTGGGGTTGAGGTCGAGCATTTGCTCAAAAACCGCCGTGGCGCCCTCCAGGTTCCCCGCTTCGGCCAGCAACTCGCCCAGGTGCTGCTTGGCGCGCATGTAAGGACGGGTGGAGACCGTGCTCCAGAAACTGCCCGTGCGCTCCTCGATGAAACGCTCCCCCATGTTCCGCTCCGCCCGTTCCACAACGTCGCGCATCAACAGGATGCGGTTGTCGAGCGGCATGGGAGCCAACGACGCCATCAGGCGCAGCGCGTCGGTGCAGTCCGGGTCGAGCTTCAGGGCGTCGTGGACCAGCCGCAGAGCTTCCTCGAAGCTGTCCGTTTCGAGCGCGTCGTACGCCAGTTCCTGGGCGCGCCACTTCGGGTCGTCCCGCTTCCACGCATCGGCCATCTCGGACAGCCGGCCTCCGGCGGTCAATTTCGCCAAGTGCGCGTTGACATCGTCAATGCTCGTGAATTTATGCCCCTCGAGCATAGCTTCCATCTGGCGGAGCGCCCGCTCGGAGGCAAACGGGTGTTCGATGATGGGATCGGGAGAGGGTGAAGCGCCTCCGCGCAGGGCTTGCGCTTCCCGCCGGATGCGTTCGCGGCGCAGCCTGGCGGCGTGGGGATCGTGGCGATTGCGGCTCATGAACCCGCCAGTATACCGCCCCAGACGGTGTGCGGATCTCCGCACCCGGCCGGAGCAGCGGCGCCGGCCCGACAACGGAGCGGGAACGTTCTAGCCGCTGGTTCTATGGTGCGCCCGGGGTGACTCGAACACCCGGCCTTCTGGTTCGTAGCCAGACGCTCTATCCAACTGAGCTACGGGCGCTTGGCGGAGTTGGCTAACCATTCCACTGTACCCGACCGGGCGGCGCCTCCGCAACTCTTCCGCGCGCGCCGCGCCGCCGCGCCGGGGTTGCGCAGCGTCTCGGCGTTCCATACGGGGACACAGCGGGGCGCCGAGGGACTTTCATGACATAACGTTGCCAACGGCCTTTGTGGCGCACGCTTCAGCGTGCTGTGGCGAGCTTCAGCTCGCCATCTTCGGAGGACCGCCAGACCGTGGGCTGAAGCCCACGGCGACAGGCGCTGAGCGGGGCGAGCGAAAGCGCCCGCCCCGCCCTTATACTGCTGCCGCGCGGCTCAGTGCGTGGCCGTCGCGGTGAGCGGCGTGCTGCGCGACGATCCGCCGACGAAGAGCTTGTATTCGCCGGGCAGGAATTCCCATCCGTCCTTCTGTTCGTTGAAGATGGAAAGGAACTTCGGATCGAGCTTCAGCGTGACGGTCTTCGATTCGCCGGCGGCCAACTGGATCTTCTCCCAGGCCACCAGCCGCTTGGGCGGCTCCTGCGCGGCGGTGGGCAATCCGGCGTAGACCTGGGCAATCTCCGCGCCGGCGCGCTTGCCGGTGTTGCGGACCGTGAACGATACGCTATCCAGGCCGGCCTTCAGCCCGGAGTACGCGAACGTGGTGTAAGAGAGGCCATGGCCGAAGGGGAACAGCGGCTCTTTGTTTTCGGCATCGAACCACTTGTAGCCGACCTTCAGGCCTTCGGTGTAGTCGACATCGAAGCCGGCCGGGGCGCCCCTTCCGCCAGCGGGCGCAGCGGCGCCCGGAGCGGCCGGAGGGCGCATTCCGAAGATCGTCAGATGGGGCAAGTCGGCGTCGGCTTTGGCGAACGTAGCGGGCAGTTTGCCGGAAGGGTTCACGTCGCCGAACAGGATGTTGGCGAGGGCTTCGGCGCCCTTAATGCCCGGATACCAGATCTCGATGGCGGCGCCGACGCTGCCGATCCACGGCATGGCGGCCGGGCCGCCGGTTTCGAGCACGACGATGGTGTGCGGATTCGCCGCGGCCACGGCGCTCACCAGGTCGTCCTGTTTATTGGTGAGAGTCAGGCTGCGCATGTCTTGCCCCTCGCTGGTGGGCTCGTTGACAAACACGATGGCGATCTGAGAGGCCTTGGCCAGGGCAACCGCCGCAGCCGTATCGGTCCCCTCGTTGTACTCCACTTTGGCCTTGGGCGCCTTGGCGCGGATGGCCTTGAGGGGCGAGGACGGGAACCAGACCGCTGGGCCGCCGTACCGGCTGGCGCCGCCGCCGGGAGGATCCACCTGCGCGGACCCGCCGCCCGAAAGCACGCTGGCATCGGCGTGCGAACCGATCAGCGCGATGGACTTCACCAGCGCGGCGTTCAGCGGAAGCTGGTTGTTGGCGTTCTTGAGCAGAACCGACGCCTGCTCCGCGATGGTCTGCGCCGTTTCCGCGCCCTTGAACGGATCGACCACGCGTCCCAGGGGAGGATCGTCCACAATGCCCGACGCGAACTCGGTGCGCACGATGCGGTGCGCCATGTCGTTGAGGCGGGCCATGGGGACCTCGCCGCTCTCCACCGCCTTCTTCAGCGCGTCGCCGAAATGGATGCGCGCGGGATCGCCGCCGGGCTCTTCGTTATCGAGGCCGGCCAGGGCGGCTTTGGCGGTGGTGTGGGTCCCGCCCC
Source organism: uncultured Acidobacteriia bacterium (assembly GCA_903882645.1). Taxonomy (GTDB): domain Bacteria; phylum Acidobacteriota; class Terriglobia; order Bryobacterales; family Bryobacteraceae; genus BOG-224. Next base: position 4,382 of record CAIRXZ010000251.1, read on the forward strand.
AATCCGACAGCACAAAACCTTTGAAGCCCCAGGCTTTCTTCAGCACGTCGTTCAGCAGGTAGCTGTTCTCGCAGGCCCAGTCGCCGTTCACCTTGTTGTAGGAACACATCACCATGCCGGGCTGCCCTTCGGTGACCGCGATCTCGAACGCCAGCAGGTCCGTCTCGCGCATGGCGCGCTTGTCCAGTTTCACGTTGCCGATGCTCCGGCCGGTTTCCTGGTCGTTGAAGGCATAGTGCTTGGTGTCGCCGATGACCTTCTGGTCCTGCAAGCCCTTGATGAGTTGGGCGACCATCTTGCCGGCGAGAATCGGGTCCTCTCCCTGATACTCGAAGTTGCGTCCGTTGCGCGGCTCGCGCATGAGGCACACGCCGCCGCCGAGGGTGGAGTTGTACTGCTGATCGCGCAGTTCCCGGCCGATCACGGCGCCGTACTCGTAGGCCAGCTTGAGGTCCCATGTGGCGGCCTCGGCGATGGTGGAAGGCAGGAGCGTGGCATAACGCCCGCGCTCGGCGGCCGCGCGGACGCCGACGGCGGAATCGGCCAACTGGATGGGCGGCAAGCCCAGCCTGGGGATGCCCGCGATCACGCCGGCCCCGCCGTTGGATGCGGCTCCGGCCGCCTGGAAGCTGCCGGCGCCGTGGACCAGCGATATCTTCTCGTCCAGCGTCATCTGCTCCACGACCATGTCGGCGCGCTGGTCCGGAGGAAGGCTCTTGTCCATCCACGGACCCTTGGGAGCCTGTTGCTGCCTCTGCGCCAGAACCGGCGAAAGGGCCAGCACGGCGGAAAATGCGGCGGTTGCGGTGGCGACCGCCAGTCGTTTGCCTCGAATGGGATAAGTCATGATTTGCGGTACTCTCTTTCAGCGATACGACGCGCGGGCCGGGTTTGTCAAGCCGTCCGGCGCGCGGGCAGCGATTCCGCATCCGTGGCAGTTGGGTGCGGGCAAGCAGCGGTATCGAAAGGGATTCCGAGGTTTTGGGCGAGCTGGGCAACTTCGGATGGGCATTGGGTGGGCTTGGCGGGGTCCCAAGGGACGAAGGAGGGACA
>CAIRXZ010000252.1 GCA_903882645.1 uncultured Acidobacteriia bacterium
GCCGCGGATCGCCTCTAGCGCCACCTTCGCCTTGAACTTCGGCGTGTACTGCTTTCGCGTCGTCGTCATCGCCGTCTTCCTCGCGACCGCCGACTCCGAAATTAACTTAATGCGTGGTCTGAATTCTGGGGTCCACTATAATCAGCCAAGACGCGCGCAGATTGTTCGGGCAGATCGAACGCGGTCTGACGGTTGAGTTTCATGCCGAACCGAAGAAAGACGGTGACGAGAACGAGCAGAAAGCGTTGAATACTATAGTAGAGATCGGTCGGCAACTGGAATTCCCCCCCGTTCCAAGTGAGCCTTTGCTTTTGGACGCCGGTGAGGTTCTGGAAGGCGAGATCCACAGGACAATCACAAAGAAGACATTAACGAACAAGACCGTCTCGACTAAGAAAGAGTCCAAGAGAGAGAGGCCGGAGAAGGAACAAGCCTGAGGGACCCAAAAAGGCCAGACGCATTTTCCTGGATCTCGGCAGGCGACCCTTCTCGGGACAGGTCCCGAACTCCAAAGCCAGCCGCCGGCGACCGCGTAGCCCCACGGTGCATTATACTAGGCCATTCAGGAGACCAACCGATGCGCCGAAGCCTGTTTGCACTTGTTTTCGCGCTTGTTTTGGCTACCGTGGCCGCGCAAGCCCAACTTCTCGACGAGTTCAACCCGCCGAGAGGCAACTGCTGCCTGCCCGGTTCGGCGAGCGCTCTCGCGAATTCGGCCAAGACCCTAGCGGACCAGCTTCAGGATTGGAACCAGCTTGGGCGGTATCACGCCGACAACGTGAATTTGAGAAAGCAGCCCGCCGACCCGAAGCGGGTCGTATTCATGGGGGATTCGATCACCGACGGCTGGCGGCTGGCCGAGTTCTTCCCCGGCAAGCCATACGTGAACCGCGGCATTGGCGGCCAGACGACGCCGCAGATGCTGGCGCGCATGTACGCCGACGTGATCGACCTGAAGCCTGCGGCGATGGTCGTTCTGGCCGCCACCAACGATATCGCGCACAACACGGGGCCGGAGACAGCGGAGATGGTTCAGGAGAACATCATGGCCATGACGGAGCTGGCCCAGCATCACAACATCAAGGTCCTCCTCTGCTCGGTGACTCCGATAAGCGATTATCCGTTTCTGGCCGCTCAAGCCCAGCAGGCGCAAGCGGGCAGGGGCGGGCAACCCGGCGCCGGCGGGCCTGGAGGCGGCCGCGGCATGATGCGGGCGCGCCAGACCGACCAGCGGCCCCCGGCGGACATCCTGAAGCTGAACGCCTGGATGAAGGACTACGCCGCCAAGGCGGGCGCCATCTACGTGGACTATTTCTCGGCTCTGGTGGATGACAAGGGCTGGCTCAAGGACGGCATCTCGGCCGACGGCCTGCATCCCAATGCCGATGGCTACAAGATCATGGCCCCGATTGTCGAGGCGGCGATCGAGAAAGCCGTGCCGTAGGCTGGCCGCGGATGCCGGCGCGGCGAGAGCGAATCGGCTGGAGAGAACAAACAGCCTGCACGCCGGGAGCGTGAGATTCGTCTAAAGTATTCTGAGGCCATGCGTCTTCTGGCAATACTTCTGTGTCTGGCCGTCGCCGCGAGCGCCTGCGAGTACGTGGTCTTCGCGAGCGGCTCCCGGATGCGCATCGACCGTCACGAAACCGACGGCGACGTGGTGCGGATCTACGCCGGGCCCGCCGGCGTCGAGGCGCCCGCTTCGCAGGTGCGCGGGTACGAGGCCGAAGAGTGCGCGGCCCCGGCTCCGGCGGCGTCCCCCGCCGTGGTTTCGCCTCCACCGCCGCCGCCGGCTCCAGGCGACCTGGCCGACGCCGCGGCCGATAAATACGGCTTGCCCCGCCAACTGGTGCGCAGCGTCATGGCCGCCGAGTCCGCCTTCAACCCCCATGCCGTTTCCCCCAAGGGAGCGGTCGGGCTGATGCAACTGATGCCCTCCACCGCGCAGGCGCTCAGCGCCGACCCTTACGACCCAGCCCAGAACGTCGACGCCGGCGCGCGCTACCTGCGCGACCTCCTCGTCCAGTACAAGGGCTACCTTTGGCATGCGCTGGCCGCCTACAACGCCGGCCCGGAGGCGGTCGCCAAGTACCACGGCGTGCCGCCGTACCCTGAAACCATCGGTTACATCTACAGAGTCGACCGCGAACTGAAGAAATAGCCGACAGCTTTCAGCCATCGGCGTTCAGCTTGTTTCGATCCCGCTCGCAAAGCTCGGTTCACCAGGGCGAGCGCATTCCTCCGCCCCCTCCGCGCCCGAACCTCGGGACGATCGCATGCCCGACAGACAAACCGAACCCGTCCAAACCTTCTTCTCGGCGACTCTGCGTCTCGGCGGTGAATTCCCGCTTACTCCGTGTCTCCGCGTCTCCGCGTCAAGAAACGTTTCCTACCCCACGCCGTAGAATGGATTGGTGCTCTCCACCTTCGACCCTCTCGTCGCCGAGTGGTTCATTTCGCGCTTCGGCCAACCCACCGAGCCTCAGCGCCTCGGCTGGCCCGAGATCCGCGCCGGGCGCGATGTACTGATCTCCGCGCCCACCGGTTCCGGCAAGACCCTCGCCGCTTTTCTCATCGCCATCGACTCCCTGGTGCGGCGCGCGCGCTTCGGCCCCCTGCCGAACCGGACGGAGGTGGTCTACGTCTCGCCGCTCAAGGCCCTGAGCAACGACGTCCACAAGAACCTGGAGCAGCCGCTGGGGGAAATCTTCGCCTTGGCCGCAAAGCGCGGCGTCGCCCTGGCCCCCATCCGCGCCGCGCTGCGCACCGGCGATACGCCCCAGTGGGAGCGCCGGCGCATGACGCGCCAGCGGCCCCACATTCTGGTGACCACGCCGGAATCGCTGTTCATTTTGCTCACCGCCGCCGCGCCGCGCCAGATGCTGGCATCGGCGCAAACCCTGATCGTGGATGAGATTCACGCCGTGGCGGACGATAAGCGCGGCTCGCATCTGGCGCTCTCGCTGGCGAGGCTCGACCGGCTCGTGGAGCAGCACGGCAACCCCAGGCCGCGGCGCATCGGCCTCTCCGCCACGGTGAAGCCGATCGAGGACGTGGCTGCGTTCCTCGGCGGCTCGGCCCGCATCGTCAACGTCGGCCATCGCCGCGAAATGGATCTCGCCGTGGAATCGCCGCGCGACGAGCTGGGCCCCGTCGCCAGCACCGAAATGTGGGGCGAGATCTACGACCGCCTGGCCGAGCTGATCCGCGAGAACCGCACCACCCTGGTGTTCGTAAACACGCGCCGCTTGAGTGAGCGCGTAGCGCATCACCTGGGCGAACGGCTGGGCCCCGAGGTGGTCCTGCCGCACCACGGCAGCCTTTCCCGCGCGCTCCGCCTGCAAGCCGAAAGACGGCTCAAGAACGGCGAGTTACGCGCCGTCGTGGCAACCGCTTCGCTCGAATTGGGGATCGACATCGGCACGGTGGACTTGGTCTGCCAGATCGGCTCCCCGCGCTCGATCGCCATCGCCTTGCAGCGCGTCGGGCGGTCGGGCCACTGGGTCGGCGCGCGGCCGAAGGGGCGCTTGTTCGCCACTACGCGCGACGAGCTGGTGGAATGCGCGGCCTTGGTGCGCGCCATCGCCCGCGGCGAACTGGACCGCCTCGAGATTCCGCGCAACGCGCTCGATATCCTGGCGCAGCAAATGGTGGCCGCCTGCGCCTGCGAGGATTTCGCGGAGGACGATCTGTTCGCGCTGATGCGGGCCGCCTGGCCGTACCGGTCGCTGGCTCGCGCGGATTTCGACGCCGTGCTCGCGACGCTCTCCGAAGGGATCGCGACGGCGCGCGGCCGCGGCGGCGCCTATCTCCACCGCGACGCCGTGAACCGGGTCGTGCGCGGCCGCCGAGGCGCGCGGCTCGTCGCCATCACGTCCGGCGGCGCGATTCCCGACACTTCGCAGTACCAGGTGGTGGCCGAGCCGGAAGGAACCACGGTCGGCATGGTGGATGAGGATTTCGCCTCCGAGAGCATGGTGGGCGATGTTTTTCTCCTCGGGACCACGTCCTGGCGCATTCGCCGGATCGAGGCCGGGCGGGTGCGGGTGGAGGACGCCCACGGCGCCGCCCCGGACATCCCATTCTGGCGCGGCGAGGCGCCGGGGCGCACCGAAGAGCTGTCCCGCGAGGTGGCGCGGTTGAGGGAGGACGTTTTCAGCGCCAGTGGGGCAGACCGTCTCGGTGGGGCGGACCATCGTTTTTTGTGGTCTGCCGAAGAGGGTCTTGCGTCCGCGGAATCTGCCGGGGTGGGGCAGACCCCCATAAGCGCTAAGATAATGATTGACTTCTATTCATTTTTTGCGTACTCTGATTTCAGGGTGCGGAAGCATGGAAAACGCGGCCGACGAAAGTTGGGGATTACTGCTGA
>CAIRXZ010000253.1 GCA_903882645.1 uncultured Acidobacteriia bacterium
GAAACGACCCGGTAAGACCGCCAGCCAGCGGCCCAATATCGACGTAGATGCGGTCCAAACCATTGGCGGCCGGTGACGCACGGCGAAAAGTCCGAGAGCCCCGGCCGCCGCAACGAAGTTTTCACCTGACAATATCCTCAAGCCCGTAGTGTATCTGCCCCTCCAGTAGGGGTCGGGCATGCCCGACCCGCCTCCACCCATCCATTCGCCCGTAGTGTCTCTCTCCCCTTGTCCTCACCGCGCCGTCGCCGCTGCTTGCGGCGGTATTGAATCCGGCGCGAATCGGGAGTACCATTCCTAACATCATGCAGGAACACGCAAACCCAATCTCCAGAAGGTCTTTGCTCAAGACCACTACGGCCGCCGGCGTTTCGGCTTTCACGTTTCTCCAGCCCCACCTGGTCCGCGGCGCTGGCAAAGAGAAGCTTCGGGCCGGCATCGTCGGTTGCGGCGGGCGCGGCACGCAGGCCATCGTCGATACGCTGACCGGCAACGAGAACGTCGAGCTGGTGGCCATGGCCGACCTCTTCCCGGATCACCTCGACAGCTCGCTCGCCCAGTTGCGCGATCCCAGGGTCCTCGGCCGCCTCGCGGGCATCACTGTCGAGCGCGACGGCAAGCCGCAACAACTCAGCGCGGAGGACTTGGCCGCTTCCATTCAGCCCCGCATCAAGGTGACGCCGGAATCCCGCTTCACCGGCTTCGACGCCTACCAGAAGCTGGTGAAGTCCGAGCTGGATATCGTCATGCTGACCACGCCGCCCGGCTACCGTCCCATCCATTTCGAGGCGGCGGTCGAGGCCGGCAAGCACGTCTTCGCCGAGAAGCCCATCGCCACCGACGCCGCCGGGGCGCGCCGGTTCATCGCGGCGGGACGCAAGGCCGCGGAGAAAAAACTGACCGTCATGTCCGGCGCGCAGCGGCACGCCGACACAGCCTATGTCGAGACCGTCCGCAAGATCCACGACGGCGCCATCGGCGAGCCGCTGGCTCTGTATTCCCACTACCTGAGCACCCCGGTGTTTCATGTGCAGGCGCGCGACCCGAAGTGGGGCGACATGGAGTGGCAGCACCGCAACTGGTACTCGTTCGTCTGGATCTGCGGCGACCAGATCGTGGAGCAGCACTTCCACAACATAGACTTCATCAACTGGGTGATGGACGCGCATCCGGTGAGCGTAACGGCCTCCGGCGGGGCGGCGTGGCGCCCGCGCGCGCCTCTCTACGGCAACATTTACGACCACATGGCTTCCGATTTCGTCTACCCCAACGGCGTGCGTCTGAGCAGCCACTGCCGGCAGTATCAGCGCGGCGCCTACGACGACGTCAGCGACTTGATCGTCGGCTCGAAGGGACGCAGCGCCGGGAACGATCTCGGACCGAAAGGCATCAACTCGCAAGTCCAAGAGCACATCGATTTCGTGGACAGCATCCTGGGCAGGAAGCCCTATATCAACCAGGCCAGCCGCATCGCCGAGAGCACGCTCACCTGCATCATGGCCCGCGAATCCGCCTATTCCGGCACGACCATCACCTGGGACCAGATCATGACCTCGCGGCAGGACCTCACGCCGAAGGAGTTCGGCTACGAAGTTAAAATGGATCCGCCGCCGCTGCCGGTTCCCGGCGAGTACAAGTTCGTGTGAAGACCGCTCCCTGAGAACGTGAAAAAGATTCCGCGATTCGCAGGCGAAACCGCCTGCGCCACCAAGACAAGTCGTGTGTTTGCGTTGGTGGAGCAGGCGGTTTCGCCTGCTTCGCCCGCTTGCGGGCGTTTCTTTTACGGCTTCTGACGGTCGCGGCTCTGAATGAGGCACACGGCTTCACACCGGGCCGCGAACGCCAGGGAGTTCTTGAGTGAACCTCAATCAGACGCCGTCCAGTATCCGGTCGAAGCGGCGGCTGACGTCCTTGATGTATTCCGCGTCGCCGGCGGCCAGTTCGAGAGTGGCGGTTCCGCGGTAGTCGATGTCCGCGAAGGCCTGATGTACGGCCTTCCAATCGACCTCCCCTTCGAGAAGTGCCACGTACTCCGGCACGCGCTTCTTGATGGCCGGGTCGATCCGGTTGGCCCAGTCCTTGATGTGTACTTTCACGATCCGCTTGCCGAGGGTGCGAATCCAATCCTGCGGATAGCCGTAGCTCATGATGTTGCCGACGTCGAAGTAGGCGCGAATCCAGGGGCTGTTGAACTCATCCACGTACCGCGCGAATTCCAGCGGGCTGAGCAGGAACCTGTTCCCGACTTCCTCCAGGCCGATGACGACCTTCAGTTCCGCCGCCATCGGGATCAGCAGGCGGATCTGGCGCTGGCTCCGCTCCCAGGCCTGGGCGTAGGTGGTCTGCGGATTCACCACCGCGGGCACCAGCAGCACGGTGTCGGAGCCCCAGAGCTTGGCGTTGCGGAGGCTGGCGCGCATGCCCTCCATGCTCTTCTCGACCACCGCCGGGTCGCTGGAGGATAGGGGACTGCGCCAATGTTCCGCGTTCATCACCGAGTGGATGCGCAGGCCGCTCTGTTTGGATGCGGCCAGCAGTTCTTCGGCTTGGGACTGGTCGGGCGTGGTGGGGCATTCGATTTCTTCGAAGCCCGCGTCGCGGGCGAGTTGAAACCGCGCGGCGACGCTGAGGGAGGCCGGAAGCATGTTGAACTCCACGGCCTTCTTAATCGGCAGGCGTGTGGGCGCCGCGGCGGCAGCCAGCGGAGCGGCTGCAACCGTCGTGAGAAAGCCGCGGCGGGTCGGGTGCGTCATGTCCCGATTCTACAGCACGGCGTGGGGCCAGGCTTTCAGCCTGCCGCCGGGCTTCTGCCCGGCGTCCCCCGGGGCGGGCGAAGAACGCCGGCTCGAAAGCCGGCGGCAGGCTGAAAGCCTGGCCCCACAAGCCGCTACAATCGAGTTTCCAAATCCCGAAAGAGGGTCCTATGAACTTGAAATCCACCACTTGTTCCTTCCTCGCTTTGCTGGCGCTGGCCTCCTGTCCGCTCAACGCTCAGAAAAAAGGCGACGCGGCCGTCTGGCTGACCAATCCCGACAAGTCGGCGCTGTTCGACCAGCAGAAGGCGTTCCTGCATTTTTCCAAGGCCGCCGGCCAGAACCAGACCATCGACGTGGACGAGAAGAAAACCTACCAGACCATCGACGGGTTCGGCTATGCCCTGACCGGCGGCAGCGCCCAGCACATGATCCGCATGGACGCCGCCAAGCGGGCCGCTCTTATTCAGGAGCTATTCGCCACGGACGGCAGGAACATCGGCGTCAGTTACTTGAGGGTCAGCATCGGCGCATCGGACCTGAACGACTACGTTTTTACTTACGACGATATGCCCGCCGGCCAGACCGATCCCGAGATGGCCAAATTCAGCCTCGATGAGGACCGTGCGAATGTAATTCCCATCTTGAAAGAGATTCTGAAGGTCAATGCCAAGATCAAGATACTGGGATCGCCCTGGACCGCGCCGTCCTGGATGAAGACCAGCAATAACCCCAAGGGGGGCAAGCTGAAGCCCGAATGTTACCCGGCCTATGCCAGGTACTTCGTCAAGTACATTCAGGGGATGAAAGCGGAAGGCATCCGGATCGACGCCATCACCGTTCAGAACGAACCCTTGAATGAGAAGAACACCCCCAGCCTGCTCATGCTCGCCGTGGATGAGGGCGACTTCATCAAGAACCACCTGGGCCCCGCGTTCCACGCGGCCGGCATCGATACCAAGATCATTCTGTACGATCATAACTGCGACGTTCCCGAATACGCGACGTCCATCTTGAGCGATCCCGATGCCGCCAAGTACGTCGATGGCTCCGGCTTTCATCTCTACGGCGGCCGCATCGAAGCGATGTCCCAGGTGCACGACGCCCAGCCCAGGAAGAACCTGTATTTCACCGAGCAGATGGTCACCGGCTCGGTCGAGACCAGGCCGACGGTGAACGTCGGCAACCCGGTGCGCAGGCTGGTCGTCGGCGCCACGCGCAACTGGAGCCGGAATGTCCTGCTCTGGAACCTGGCCGCCGATCCTCAGAACCGTCCGCACACGGACAACGGCGGGTGCGGCACGTGCCAGGGCGCGATCACCATCGATGGCAGCAACGTCGGCCGCAACGTGGCGTACTATGCCATCGCCCACGCCTCCAAGTTCGTCCGTCCCGGCTCCGTCCGCATCGATTCCACCGCCTCGGACACGCTGCCCAACGTCGCCTTCAAAACCCCCGGCGGCAAGAAGGTCCTCATCGTGGTAAACGCCGCCCAAACCCCGCAGACCTTCAACATCCGCGAGAGAGGCAAGCTCGCCCCCGCGACGTTGACCGCCGGCGGGGTGGCAACCTATGTTTGGTAAACAGCGGGGTACGGCTATTTCCGCAGATGGTCCCAACCGAGCGGGGGCAGCGGCGCTCCGTTCAGGCTTACGGCGCCTGGTTTGCCCGCGCGCATTTGGCCGATTCTAGTGAGCGGCAGGTCCTCGAAACGCGCCGGCACCGGCGTGCGGGGCGGAACCGTAAAGAGCAGCTCATAGTCTTCGCCTCCGTGGAGGGCCTGCTCCAGGGTTGCGCCGGGGAAGATCGGCGGCGGCCCGATTTCCGCGCTGAGCTTCGATGTAAGGCACAGCCGGCGCAAGTCGAGCGAAATGCCGTCGCTCAGGTCCATGGCGGCGGTGGCGCGGAGGCGCTCGCGCAGGAATCGCCCGAGGGCAAGGCGCGGCTCGGGGCGCAGATGCCGGCGCCAGGCTCTGCCGCGGCCCGTGGCCAACCCGAGCGCCGAACCGCCCAGCGCGCCGGAGACGTAGATGGCATCGCCCGAGCGCGCGCCATCGCGGCGCAACGCCCGGCCGCGCGGCGCGGCCCCGCAGACCACGACGTCGCACATGGCTTTCTCCGCGCGCGCCAGATCGCCGCCAATCAAGGGCGCGCCTTCGCGCGCGGCGAGGCGCAGAAAGCCGCGATAGAATCCATCCGTCCAGCGCCGGTCCGCCCACGGCGGCAGGGCCAGCGAAAGCAGGCAGAAACGAGGATCGGCCCCCATCGCCGCCAGGTCGCTCAGTCCCCGCGCCAAGGCCTTCCAGCCCACGTCTTCGGCGCGGTGCGTGTCGCGCCGGAAGTGCGCGTCTTCGATCAGCATGTCGGTGGTGAAAAGCAGATCTTCGGCGGCGCCGCGCGGCCGGAAAATGGCGCAATCGTCGCCGATGCCGAGCGCGATGCCGCCGGCTCCCGCCGGAGCAACCCGCTTACGGATGCGCTCGATGAATTCCACTTCGCCGGTACGCGTTCTGTCAGGCTTGACCATAGGTTCGCTATCTGAGAGAATACCTTACGCAGTTCAGGTTGTTTGGACGCGCCTCGAAAGTTCTAGAGCAAGCCTCGAAAGTCCGCTTTCCTTGCCCGGGTGACCCAAGAGCACGACGAACAATATCAGGAGATGTGTACGTGAGGGAAAAAGGCACCGTGAAGTGGTTCAATGCCGCGAAGGGCTATGGATTCATCCAGAGGCAGAGCGGCGACGACGTGTTCGTTCACTTTTCCGCGATCCAGGCGAACGGCTACCGTACGCTGGAAGAGGGCGTGGAGGTGGAATTCGAGGTCAAGCAGGGACCCAAGGGTCTGCAGGCCGAGAACGTAGCGAAAGTTTAACCATCGGTTGGGTTCGAGCGATGAAGGAGGGCCTCCCGCGAGGCCCTTTTTCATTTGGGGGCGCGGTTTTCGGGCGCGCGGCGGCCGTGGATGTCCGGGTCGGGAATGCCGTGAGGCCGGGGGGCAAAAAAACCCCTCTGCTGTCAACCAACAAGGGAAGAATAGTGAACAAAAACTACCGCAGACCACTAGCTCCCGCAAGCGCGTCGTCTCTTCGGCTCACTCTTCTTCCGCCTGCCTGTTGCAGCAGAGGGCAGGTTTGAAAGGTTACTTCGCCAATTCACCACCATAAATAGCAATCGGACACCCACGTGTCAATCTCTTTTAAAGCTTTTTGAATCAAAAGATTTCTGCAAAAACAGGGTGCCCGGCTGTGGAGCGGGCGGGCGGCGCGTGTGTCGCTATGACACACCTAGCTCTGGAACATGGAAATCCCGGCCACGCCGGCGGCTCCGGCGGCGATGCAATCGGGGGCGTTTCGCGCGGTGACGCCGCCGAGCGCCAGCACCGGGATGGAGACCGCGCGCGCCGCCTCCGCCAGGCGGCCGAGACCCAAGGGCGCGCCAAACCGGGCTTTGGACTCGGTGAAGAAGACCGGGCCGAAGACCGCGAAATCCGCGCCTTCGTCCCCGGCGGCGCGCACTTCCGCGACCGAATGGGCGGATACGGCGATCAGGAAGCCGGGGGGCGCGATGGCCCGCAACAGCGCGGGAGCGATCGAATCGGCGGGCAGATGGACGCCGTGCGCTTCGCAGGCCAAAGCGATATCGGCGCGCGTATTCACCAGGATGCGCGATCCATGCGGGTTGGGCAGGGCCAGGATGCGGCGCGCCAGCGCCGCGAGCTCGCGCGCGGAGAGGTCCTTTTCGCGCAATTGAATGCGCTCGACGCCGCCTTCGAGCGCCCGCGCCACGAAACCGAGCAGGGCGTCAACGCCGCCGACCGCCCGCCGGCTGGTGATGTAGTAGCGCAACACAAACTCAGCCTTTAGCCTTCAGCCGTCAGCCATCGGCTAAAACCCCCGGACACGCAGACGCCTTTAGCCGATGGCTGAAGGCTGATAGCTGACGGCTGCCCTTACAGCACGCGCAACGCTTGCGGGGGGAACTCCACCTGCCAAGTCCTATTATCCTTCCGGCGCTCGAACTCCTCGTTCGGAACGTCCACGAACACGCCGCCGGAGAACTCGAGGCGCACCGTCCGCGCCCGGGGGACGGCGCGCACCAGCGTGGCGGGAACGGCGTTCGGGTGGCGCTCGGTATCGCCCGAGTGGACGCGCAGATTCGCGGGATCGACGGCGACCGAGACGCGGTCGCCGCGGAAGTGGCCGGGCACGTACGGGCCATTGAGGGCGAAACCGGGAAGCTCCAGCCGGCTGCTGCCGCGTCCGGGGTCGAGCGCGGCGATGACGCACTCGAAGATGTTGGGAATGCCGAGCAGCCGGGCCGCGTCCGCCGATTCGGGCCGGTCGAGGACGTCGCGCGGCGGGCCGCTCTGCACGATGCGCCCGGCGTTCAAGAGAATCATGCGATCCGCCGCGCAACACAAGTCGAGGTCGCTGGAAACCAGCAGGATCGGCCCCGGGAAAGTCTCCCGGATGAGGCGGAGGAGGGCCTCGCCGTAGCCGCGCTCGTCGAGCAGCAGCGCCTTGGGCGAGGCCAGCAGCGTGCGCGCCACCTCGCCGCGCAGGCTGTCGCGCGGCTCGAGGTTCCGGGGCCGGCTCGCGGCCAGAGCGGCGATTTGGAAGCGTTCCAGCATCTCCGCCACGCGGCGGCTCCGCTCCACGCGCGGGCTGCGATGAGCCGCGAACAGCAGGTTCCGCCGCAGGGTCATGTGCGGGAAGAGCGCATCGCGGCCGGCCACGTACGCGCACCCGCGGCGGCAGACGGGGACGTGTACGCGCGTGTCCGCGTCGAACAAAAGCGCATCGCCCAGCAGAATGCGTCCGGAATCCGGCGCGGCGAAGCCGGCCAGCATTTCGAGGAGAAGAGTCTTGCCGGCCCGGCTGGGGCCGTAGAGGACGGTCACGCCCGGCGCGGCCGAGAACTCGGCGTCCAGCGAGAAGCCGGAAGGGAACTTCCTGCCGATGCGCGCGGCGATCATGCCGGCCGGCGCTCCAGCCGATGGGCGGCATACAGCGCCGCGACCCCCACAATGGCAATCACCGGCGCAAGCGGGCCGGCCAGCAGCGCGCTCCGCGATTCCGCCGGCGCCGCCACGAAAATCGTCAGGGCGTACTCCGCGGCGAGCCGCACGAACGCCAGAGCCGCGGCGGCCAGCGCCGGACGCCAGGCGAGCGGCGCCGCGACCAGCCAGAAAACCCGCCAGGGGGGCGCTCCGAGGCTGCGCGCGGCATTCTCGTAGTTGGGATCGAGCGATTCCAGTGCGGCGCGGGCGGCCCTGGCCAGCGCCGGAAGCGCCGAGGCCGCGCCGGCGGCGGCGGCGATGGGCCACGTGAAACCTTCCGGCCGCCCGGACAAAGCGAAAGCGAAATACGTCCCCAGAATCAAGGGCGGCAGGACCAGTGGAAACTGGGCGGCGGCTGCCAGGATATTCCTGCCGCGAAAGCCGCGGCCCGTCAGAAGCCGCGCCAGCCACGCGCCCAGCGCCAGCGCAATCGCGGCGCCGCAGGCGGCCACGCGCAGACTCAGCCAGAGCGGAGACCAATCGGCGGTCATTCGACCGTCAATTATAGCTGCCGGAAGCCAGCGTTCGTATCACCTTTTCGGCCACTTCGGCGACCCGGCCGGCGCCAAGCTCCGGGAATACCGGCAAAGAAATCACCTCGCGCGCCGCGCGTTCCGCCACCGGGAAATCTCCCGCGCGATACCCGAGGTCCGCATAGGCCGGCTGCAAATGGACGGGGACCGGATAGTGAATGCCGGTCTGCACGCCGGCTTCCAGCAGCCGGGCCTGGAGCTCGTCGCGGCGCGCCGTCCGCAGCGTGTAGGCATGGTACACGTGCCGGACGCGGGGCATTTCAAACGGCGTGGCCACGGCCGAGCGGGCCAGCAACTCGGAATACTGCCTCGCGTGCGCCCGCCGCGCCTCCGTCCAGCCCTCCAGATGGCGCAGTTTGACGCGCAGAATCGCCCCTTGGATCCCTTCCATCCGGTAGTTGTAGCCCTTCAGAACGTGGCGGTATTTCGCCTCGGCGCCCCAATC
>CAIRXZ010000254.1 GCA_903882645.1 uncultured Acidobacteriia bacterium
TGGAGCGGGCGAGCAGGCCGTGGCGCATGGCGTTCTGAGCGGAGAGGGCCTTGCCTTCGGCCGTGACGGGGCCGTGGGATTGGCGGCCATTGGCGCGCGCGGATTCGATTTTGCGGAGTGACGACATAGTTCTCTACTCCAGGATAGAACGGGGGTGTGCGGGGATTATTTGAAAGCGCTTTTGTTTCAACGGTTTACGTGAAAAAAGTTGCTGTGAACGAAAAACGGGGGGCGCCGGAAAGCGGTTTGTGGTATCTTTCTTGATCGAGGTTGCCGGCACTTGCACCCGCTGAGCCTGCTCTTGTTGCGTGTCACGCCTCTGCGGTTCCGCCTGGAGACGCTTGGGCCGTTTCGCGTCCCGGAATACAAGGGGGCGTTGTTTCGCGGCGGCTTCGGGCAGTTCTTCCGCGACCTTGCGTGTATTACCAGGGCGCCGGTCTGCACGGGGTGCGCGCATCTTGCATCGTGCGGGTACTCGCTGGTCTTCGAGACGCCGGTTCAGCCCGACACGTTCACCGTCCTGCGGAAGTACCCGAACGCGCCGCACCCCTTCGTGATGACGCCGCCGCTGGACGCGCGGACGGCGATCGCGGCGGGCGCGGAGATGGCTCTCGACGTCACGCTGATCGGCCGGGGCGCGGAATACCTGCCTCATTTCATCTACGTTTTGGAAAAGATGGGAGCCTCGGGGCGTTACGGAGGGCGGTTCCGGCTGCACGGCGTGGTTTCGGCGGTGGACGGGGCGGTGGTTTACGACGGGGCGGCGCGGCGCGTCCTGCGGCCACCGGCCGAGTGGCGCGGCGGCGACGACAAGCCGGCGAGAAGCATCCAACTCGACTTCCAGACGCCCCTGCGGATGCGCACCGACGGGCAATACAACACTTCGCCGAATTTCACGCAGATCGCCCAAGCCCTGCTGCGGCGCCTGAGCCTGCTGGGGGCCATCTACGGCGCGCCGCCGGCCGAGGGCAGCGACTGGCTGCACCGCCTGATGGCGCAAGTGGACCAGGTGCGGACGGAATCGGCCGAGTTCCGCGTGTACCACTGGGACCGCATGAGCGGGCGGCAGGGGCGGAGGGTGCAGATGGACGGAGTGGTGGGGCGGGTGCGCGCCACCGGGGAGCTGACGGAGCTGGCGCCGTGGTTCCGGTTGGGGGAGTGGGTGCATGTGGGTTCGGGGACGAGCATGGGGATGGGGAAGTACAGGATGGAAACGGAGGAATAGCGGATGGCGGAGCAGTTTCTCGCGATCGTGGACGCCGACAAGATCCACGATTACGTGTTCTCGCCGCACGAGCTGCGGCTGGTACGCGGCGGCAGCGTGCTGCAGTCAACCCTCAACGAGGAGGTAGTCCCGGGGCTAGCGACCGATTACACCGGCCATTTAGTATACGCCGGAGGCGGCACGACGCTGGTCTCGTTCGCAGGGGAGGAAGCGGTACGGGATTTCTGCGCGGCGGCGGAGGCGTGCTACGCCGATCGGACGGTGATTGGAACGGCGACCTCGGCCTGGATCGAGGTTGGAGCGCGCGAGTTTGCAGAGACGCGGGATCGGCTGTTCGGCCTGTTGGAGCGGCGCAAGAACGCGCGCAACGCGCATGAACGTCCGGATGGCTCGCCCTTCAGCGAACGATGCGGCGCCTGCGGACAGTACCCGGCTGCGGTGCGGGATCCCGAGCCGGAGCGAGCATGGCGGATCTGCCTGGCGTGCGTGCAACGGTTGTCATGCAGCGACCGGTTCACGCTGCTTCCCGCGGGCCGGAAGCCGGCCAAGGATCTGACAGAGGTTGGAAGTCGATCGCAGCCCGCCGGGTACATTGCCACCGTCTACATCGATCTCGACCGGGCGGGCGCGTTCCTGAGAGATTATGCCACCACCATAAAGGCATACGGCGAATTAAGTTGCCGGATGCGCGACTCGGTGAAGAACGCCATCCACGCCGGCCTGGAACAGGCGGTTCCCACTGGCAGCGACCGGGTGGTGGGGTACGAGGTGTTTCTGCTGGGTGGGGACGACGCGGTGGTGGCGCTGCCGGCGAACCGGCTTTTCGCGTTTCTGGAGAAGTTCCAGGGGACCTATCACAAGGTGTGGAGGGATGGTCCGCATCCGTCGTTCTCGGCGGGCGCGGTACTGACCCAGGCGCATACGCCGATTGCAGCGATGCTGCGGCAAGCCGAGGACCTTCTGCGATCCGCCAAGCGGATACCGAAGACGGAGCTGGCGGGGCGCGATTCCGGCAAGGACGCGGTGGATTACTGCATCAGTGCCGGCACGGAGTCGGACGATGTGCTCGCGGAGCGGGCCGAGGTAAGAAAGCGGGGGAGCGAGCGACCACGAACGATGAAGCCCTACACCATTGCGGAAGCCGCGGCGCTTGCAAGGGGCGTATCCGGGCTCCGGCAGATGGACGCTCCGGCTAACAAGATCCGGTCGCTGTTCGACGTTGCCTACCAACCGCTGCCACAGGCGGACCTGGAGTACCTGTTTGTGCTTTCGCGCCTGGAGAGCGGCCCCCGGGTGGCGTTGCGGAAGCTGGTAGAAGGTCCGGAGATGCGGCTGAAGGCGTGGCGGCCAGTACGCGCCGGGGCGGAGGAGGCCACGAATCTGGCGGATATCGCCGAGTTGTGGGAGTTCTGCCGATGACTCTGAAGCTCACTATCCATTTCGAGTCCGCCGTGCACCATGCGAGCGGATTCTCGCTGGCAGGCGTGGTCGACAAGGGATTCCTGCGGGATCACAACGGCATACCCTGCCTGAGCGGCGCGGCCCTGAAGGGCAGGTTTCGGGATGCGGCACGGCACATTCTGCTGGCGGACGCAAAGGATGTCTGCGAATCCGGGAGGAAGCCGCAGGCGTGCGGACCGCCCGGGATCGAGCGCAAGGAGTATTGCCGGATCTGTCAGATATTTGGGGCGCCGGCGCTTCCGGCGCGGGTAGTTTTCACCGACGCAAAGCCTGAACCGGAGGCGTACGAAGTAATGCTTGCTCAGAAGCGGAACTCCGCTTCGCCGTTCCACTTTGGGGCGACCGAGATCCGGCACGGCACCTCCCTGGACCGGCTGAGGCGCACGGTTCGTGCCGAGCATCTTTTCAGCCTGGAGACGGTTCCTCCGCTGGTGGCCTTCGATGCCGAGATCCGAGGTTGTATCGACGCTGCGGATGAGGTGCTGCTGCGGGAGTGCCCGCTGCTACTGAACAGCTTCGGCGCCGGTGGTTCTCGCGGCTTGGGCGCCTGCCGATACGAGATGGAACCGGAGACGATTCTATGATCTACACGGTTGTCTGGACGGTTGAGTCTCCCACACTGGTTGCGCAGGCCAGCCACTCCGGCTTCGAGTCCGAATCGCTTGCCTATGTTCCGGGGAGCGCGTGGCGTGGCGCGGCCGCCGGGGCGTACCTGGCGGCGCCGGGCGCCGAGGCCGGCGATGAGAGGTTCAACCGCCTTTTCCTGGAGGATCAGATCCTCTACGGCGATCTGCGCCCCCAGGGGCTGGACGTGTGGCCACTCTCGGTGCGGCGGTGCAAGAACGAACCGGAGGAGCACACGACGGTGGACGCGCTGCTGGCCTCGGCGTCGGGAAGACTGCCGAAGGCCGAGTGCGCCTGCAAGGCCAAGCGCGGGCTGGGCCGTGGGTATCCGGAGCCGCTGGAGGATGGCCGGTATCGGGATCACAGGCCGGCCCAGCAGTTGCGCTATCACGTGCAGATTGACGGCGCGACGAGGCGCGCGCGCGCAGGCCAGTTCTTCGCCATGCGAACACTGAACGCGGGTCAGCGAATGATGGGACGGATCAGCGCCACCGAACCGGCGTACGAAGACTTGCGGGCGCTACTGCCGGACGGGGTGGAGTTGAGGGCCGGGCGGGGCCGCTCGCGAGGCCAGGGGCGACTGGTCCTGGAGCGAATGTTGCCGTGCCCGCAGAACGACCTTGGGGCCAGAATCCGCAAGATGAATGGCAACCGGCTGCTGGCGCAGGACAGCATCTGGTTCTCGGTCACGTTCCTGTCACCGGCGATTCTACTGGATGAGTGGCTGCTGTACCGCTCCTATCTGCTTGGCGAGGACATCGGACTATCGGAGTACAAGCTCTCCGGGTGGTTCTCACGGGCGGTGAAGGTCTCCGGATGGCACGCCGCCGCCGGCTTGCCCAAGGGGGAGGCGGTGGCGGTTTCGGCGGGGTCCGCATTTCTGTTTTCGCGCAAGGCGGAGGGCATTGCCCGGGAGGAAGAATACGGGCGGCTGGCGAGAGCATTGGCACCGTTGGAGGAGTGGGGCGTGGGCGAGCGCTGTGCCGAGGGGTTCGGCGAGGCGGTTGTGTGCCACGACCTTCACAACCTGACGCCCGCCACAGAGGACCTGATATGAGCACATTGCTGGCACGGTCGGTTTGGTGGGATGCGGGCATGATCGCCAGCCTAGCGGCGGAGTGGGAGAGCGCGAACCATAGGCGGCTGAAGAAGATGAAGCCGAGCCAACTGCGATCCCTGCTCGCGGAAGGGAAAGAGGCGGCAACGGTGGAAGCCTACGTGCGGCGGCTGCGCGAATGGCTGTACCGGATTCGCGAGGGGGAGGAAAAGCCCGATGAGGGAGCGAAGCCACGTTGGGCGTCCAAGAGGTTGATCGAGGCAACTCTGGAGGCGGTACGGAATGCTTCCGAGGAACAGAACACGGGGCTGTCGCTGGACCTGCGCCGATTGCTCGGCGGCACGCCCCAAGAAAGAGAACATTTCCTGGAGACGGTGCGGTTGCGGCAGGCACGCTCTTTTGTCGCGACGGCGGTTCAACTCGCCGTGTCCATGCAGGCCCTGGAGTCGAGACCATGCAAACATTTGCCGAACTGAAAAACCGATACGTCATTGACTGCACACTCACCCCGGAGGCGGCCGTTCATGTCGGCTCCGGGGAGGCTTCGAATATCGCGGACTCGGCCGCGCTGAGACAAGCGGGTGGGGCGCTGATCCCGGGGTCCTCAATGCGGGGAGCGTTACGCTCGCTGTTGGAGAGGGTAGTGGTTTCGTTGGGGGTTCCCGGGAAGGTGAAGCCCTGTGTCCTCTTCGCGGCGCCGGAGGCGTTGGCGGGGCTGAATCTGCCGGGTGTCGAGTGCCTGGCAAACGACAAGGATTTTCCCAAGCTCAGAGCGGAGGAGCAGGAGCGGAAACTAGCTGGCAAAGAAGATGTGCTGTGCGACCTCTGCCAATTGTTCGGCTCCACGGTCATGGCGGGACGCCTGAAGACGTTGGACGCGACGCCGGCGACGGCGGAGGACGTGAAGTCGGTTTTCGTGGTGCGCCACGGAGTGGGCATCAATCGCGACACGCACACGGCGCAGGAGCACATTAAGTACGATTTCGAGGTGGCCGAGAAGGGGCCGGATTATAAGTTCCCGCTGGAGATCGAAAACGCGACGGCACGCGACTTCGCGCTGCTCTACATCCTCCTGATGGAGATGCGGCAGGGGTTTGCGGTGGGCGGCAAGAAGAACCAGGGGCTTGGACGGGTACGGATGACCGGCTACACGGTGGGTTATTTCGATCCGGAATCGATGGTGGAACCCTATTCGCTGCGGGAGTTTCTGGTGGCGCGAGGGGCGCTGAAACCCGTTGCGAATGGAGAGGATTTCGAAACTCAGCTCGCGGCGTATTTCGAGCAGGTCTGCCCTGCGAAAGGAGCGTAGTCATGTTCTTAGTACAGGCGAATGAAATCGAATTCGAACTCACGCTGGAGGCTAGCTCGCCGTTGCTGATCCGGGATGGGCGGCTGAACAAGGTATCACGGGAGCAGTGGCTGAAACCGGTTCTGGCGCGAATTCAGAGCAAGGACGACCTGGACGAAAGGAAATCCGCGACTCCGAGTGCGGTCCCTGTCTGTCGCGACTCGCTCGATGACCTTAGGCGGGCCGTCACGACCGGGGAACCTGTGGCGAACGTCAACGGCCTGAAGTTTTACGTACCCGGGAGTTCGCTTCGCGGGGTCTGGCGGTCATACTTGGAGAGCCTCTTGCGGGGACTGACGCCCGTCGATGCCCCGAAGGTGTGCGACCCGTTGAACGACGCGCCCGAAGCGCTGCAATCGTGCTCGAAGGTGTTGACGGACCTGGTGAACGCGGAAGATGGCGGGGACGAGGACGATGAAGCGGCTGTGGCGGGACCGAGGCCGCCGTTGATCGCGTATCATGTCTCCTGCCCGGTCTGCCGGTTATTCGGCAACACGCACCAGGGCGGAAGGGTTTCGATCAGCGACGGCGAGCGGATCGGCGACAGCGGTCAGATCCTCTCCCGGGAACACATTGGCATCGACCGAAAAACCGGGAAAGTATCGAAGAACGGGCCGTACAAGTTTTTCGGCCTCAAAGGAGCGAGGTTCGCGATTACTGTGAAGGTGGTGAACTTCGAGTTGTGGCAGCTTCGGCTGTTGGCGGACCTGTTCCGTGATGCGGCGGAACGGCTCGTGCCGATCGGCTCCTGCAAGTCGAAGGGGTACGGAGCGAACACGGTGGCGGTGAACCGGGTGCGGGTGGCCTACTTCGGCGCGGGGCCGTTCGAGGGGCGGATCTACGGCGTGGCCGAGCATCCGAACCATGGCGCGTGGTTCCAGCAGCGGTACGGGATCGAGGCCGTCGCCGATGCGCCGGCGATTCCGGTTCCGGTGGGAGCCACTTCGCCGTGGAGGAAGACCGCCCTGCTGGAGGGCTCGGCATTGGGGGAGTTTCTCGAGACCTGCGGGACGATCGATTTGCCGATGGGAGGGTTCCATCGACTGGCGGAGAGAGGAGCCGTGGCATTGCAATGAGCGTAATCTCGTTTCTTCGCGGACAACCGGGCTTCCCGGACGCGCTGGACTGGAGCGGCTTTCCGACAGCCATCGTGGAGTCGGACGCCGAGATTGAGTGCCTAGCGCTGGGCGACGCCAACGACGCGGAGTTGGCTCAGGGCTACCCAGTGGGGGTGGCCTTCGGCCCGCGGGCGGAGCTACGCTGGCGCCAGCGGCGCGATGGCCTACACCTGGTACTAATCAGCGACGACGGGGCGGGGCTGCCGGAGGCCGGGAAGCCACACGCGCTGCGGCCCGTGCCGGAGGAGGAAGGCGAATCGCTCCAGTGCTACCTGTGGGGCGAGTGGGATGGAACCGCACAGTGCCACGTGGAGCGGCGGATACCGCGCCCGCTGCGCTACCCCGGACAGACGGGAGCTCGGGTGGCGTTACGGCTGAAGCGGTACGAACTTGAACTGGAGGTGTCGGCGGCGGGTTCGAGCGGGGTGGAGACCGAGCAGACGGTGGCCCGGATCAGCCGCTATGCCGGCATCCACACAGCGGAGTGAACCGATGAGCGTCACAATTCCATTCCCGACAAATTCTCCCCAGCGGATTGCCGCTGTCAACGCCGCGTCTCACGAGCGGATTGAGCCGCAATCGCACGGGGTGTTCGAGTGCACGCTCACCACGGTGACACCGCTGTGTCTGAAGACGCACTTCGCGCATGTGCGGCGGGAGATGACAAGGAAGCCGCCGCAGGCGTACCTGCCGGGGAGTTCCATCCGGGGAGCTGTGAGGGCGATGACGGAGGCGCTGGGGGGTGGCTGCGCCCGGTATTTCGCTACCCCGCCATCTCCGCCGGGCGCGGTACGGATCTGCAACGAGAACGGCATGTGCCCTTGCTGCCGGATCTTCGGCTTCGCGGCCGAGCACGACACATTCGCATGGGCGAGCAAGGTCCACTTTGAGGACTCCGACATCGCGCCGGTGGTGTGGCGGAGGTACCCGGTTCCACCGTTTGGCGGGGACCCGGCTGCGCCCGGGCAAGGCAATGGCTGGCTGACCTTCCGGCACCTGACCGCGCCGGCCCCTGGAGCAGGCGAGGAGTGCGTGGAGACGGGTGTGGTGTTTCCGTTTCGCGTGCGGCATCACAACCTGACGCCGGCGGAGATGGCGCTTTTCTATCACGCTCTGACGCTGGGCGGGTTGCATCACATCCTGGGCTTCGGCAAGCGCTGCGGTCTGGGGGCGTGCCACATCGTGGTGACGAACCCGCCGAGCCCAGTACCGAACGCCGCGGCGCACATCTGCGCCCCGGCGTGGAAAGTCATTCAACTGGAGAGGGCTTAGCAATGAATGCCATCATCTTTGCAACCACGGGGACCAGCGCACTGACGAATCAAGAGATCGGCGATGTCGTAGTCCGAGAGAAGGTCGCAGTCGTGGTCCGGGAGAAGGGCGCACAGCTTCGAAGCGACGTGAGGACCTATCTGAGGCCGGCGGCGCCGGAAGTGCACGAGCGGCGGGCGGCCGAACTCGATTTGGAGCGGCGGCTGGCGGAAGCTCACGAGGCCTATTTCCAGCAGAGTTTTTCCGTATGCCTGGAGCCGCGGAACTACCCGATGAGCGCGGCCGAGCTGACCAGTATGCCCGCCCTGCTGGAGGCGATCAGGGGGCGGGGCGAGAAGCTGGAGCGGCTGGTGCTGCTGGCTTCGGATACGCCGGAAGGGAAGCTGGCGGCCCGCGTGGTACAGCGCGTGCTAAGCACTCCGGCGTGCTTCCAATTGGATGCAACGGTCGAAGTGGCGGAGATTTCCGGATTGAACGCGACGTTTGAGAATCAGCTTGAGAGGCTGGGTGGCGCGATTGATGAGCATAAGAGCCATGTTGCCCCACCGCGCCGCGTATACATCAACCTGACTGGGGGATTCAAGGGCACCGTGCCGTTTCTGACCCAGCTCGCATGGACGCACGGGTACGCGTTGTATTACCAGCACGAGGTGCAATCGAGATCGGAGATTGTCGAGTTGCCTGGGGTTCAAGTGGCGCCGGATGCGCAGCCCAAGGTGACCCTGGTGTATAGGCCTGCGCGATATAGGAGGCGAGAATAATGTGCAATCCCGACCCAAGCCCGGAGTGCCAGGAGGTGACCCCGAAGACCTTCGCCGACCTGAGGAAAAGGTACCGCGGATACATCGATTCCGCGACCGATCGGGATCTGGCCTATGTCGAGACGTGGCTTATGCATATGGCGAACCCCGATTCGTCGGAAAACGAGTGCTACCGGATGTTCGACGAGGCATTCGACGACGACCTCCTCAAGGGCGTGGAGTTGCTGGCGACAGAATGGACAAAGCAACCGTTGCTGGCACCCAAGGATGAAGTCCGCTGCATGCTTCGCTATTTTTTCCGGGTGCTGTCTGCCAACTACGCTCTCATTCATGCCTTCGGCATAGAGAAGCTTCTTTGGCAAGCCAAGGATGGTTTGGCAAACCGCCTTTGGCGAATCTTTGCGGGGTACTCTCTGCCGCGGTTGTGGGCGTCCGTTCTGATCGGGATGGCTGCAGTCACCGGCAGCAGCGCGATGCAAGATGGCCTGAGGCGGCTGTGCGCGCCGGGGAACTACTTCTGGCTTTGGCTCTGCCTGCTGCTTGTGGCGGCGTTCTTGCTAGGGATGCTGGACGTGGAGCGCCGGGTGGGGCGGAGGTGGAAGGAGGTGTTCCGCCGATCTCTGGGGCTCGTAGCGGCCGGAGTTGCCTACAGCGGGGTGATCGGCGTCGGCTGGGCGTTCGTACTGGCGAGGTATCTAGAGCCGGTCTGGCCGTATGACGGCCGGTACGCCTGCCTGTCGGCTGCGGCGGCGCTGGGGATGGCGCACATCGTCCAGCTCTTCTGGCACGAGAGGTCCACGGCGGAGCCCATGTAGGGGGGGCGGGAGATGCCAAGTGGGCAACGCAATGCACCCCTGGCTGGCCGGACCGCTCCTTCGGCGCGCGTTCCTCCGCGTGCGGGAGAACCACGGGTGCGCGGGGGCGGACGCGGTCGAGCTGGCGGCCTTTGAAGCCACGCTCGACGCGCGGCTCGACGAGTTGCGCTTGGCGGTGGAGAACGGGGACTACTGGGCCTGGCCGCTGCGGCGGATCGAGGTGGAGAAGCATCCGGGGTCGGAGGAACGGCGGTCGCTGCTGGTTCCGGCGGTCCAGGACCGGGTGCTGCAAACGGCGGCGGCGGCCTATATGGAACCGTTCCTCGAAAAGGAGTTCGACGATTGCAGTTTCGCCTACCGGCGCGGGCGCAGCGTGCGCATGGCGGTGGAACGCGTGTACCGCTACTACAACCAGGGCTACCTGTGGCTGGTGGACGCCGACATCGACGACTTTTTCGGCAGCGTCGACAGAGACCTGGTTCTGGGGCGCCTCTCGACCCTGGTCCACGACGAGACCATCCTGCGGCTGGCCCGCCTGTGGCTCGATTACGCGGTGTGGGACGGCCTGCACCTCACGCGGCCGAACCTGGGGCTTCCGCAGGGTTCGGTGATTTCGCCGATGCTGGCCAATCTGTGCCTGGACGTACTCGACGACCGGCTCCTCGCCGAGGGCATCCAACTGGTCCGCTACGCCGACGATTTCGTGATCCTGACGAAGAGCCGCAAGGCGGCCGAGCGCGCTTACGCCCTGACCGAAGAGACGCTGGCTTCCCTGCGCCTGCGGCTGAACGAGGGCAAGACGCGGATCGTGCGCTTCTCGGAAGGTTTCCGCTTCCTGGGGGTGATCTTCCTCAAGGACCTGCTGCTCCAGCCCTGGAAACCGGGCCGCAAGCGCCTGAAGGTGCTCTCCGCGGCCGGTCCCTTGCCGCCGGCGTTCTTCCCGGAAAGCGAGCGCCGGCCTTTGCGGCGGTATAGGAGTTTTTGATGGCCACCGTCTACATTCGCGAGCAGGGGGCCGTGGTTTGCAAGCGCGGCAGCCGCATCCTGGTGGAAAAGGAGGGCAAGACGCTGCTGGAGATCCTGGTTCGGCAAACCGATAGCGTGGCCGTCTTCGGGAACGTGCAGGCGACCACCCAGGCGCTCTCAGAACTGCTGGACCGGGGCATCCCCCTGGCCCTCTACACGCGGCACGGCCGGCTGAAGGGACACGTGGTTCCGGCGCTCTCGAAGAACGTGGCGCTGCGCGTGGCCCAGTACCGGACGGCCGTGGACGACGCGGCCTCGCTCGGCATCGCCAAGGCGACGGTACGGGCGAAGATCCTGAACGGAATCGCGCTACTGGCGGACTACCGGAGCCACTATCCGTCGGACACGCTGGCGTCGGCTTGCGAGGCCATGCGGCGCATCGCGGGGAACATCGCGGGGGCGGGGGACCACGCGGAACTGATGGGGCACGAAGGGTCGGCCGCGGCGGTCTACTTCGGGGCGTTCCCGGAGATGAACCGCAGCGGGCTGCCGTTCGAGGGGCGGCGGAAGCACCCCGCCACGGACCCGATCAACGGGCTGCTGAGCCTGGGCTACACGCTGGCGATGAACGAGATCCGGGGCCTGGCGGAGGGCGCCGGTCTGGAGCCGCACCTGGGGTTTCTGCACCGGGTGGATTACGGGCGGCCGTCGCTGGCGCTGGACCTGCTGGAGCCGTTCCGCGCGCCCCTGGTGGACCGCCTGACGTTGAAGCTGGTGAACGAGAGGACGCTGACGGAGGCGGACTTCGGAAAACGGCTGACGGGCGACGCGGCGGGCGGCGTGGTCCTGGTTCCGGATTCGCTGCGCAAGTACCTGGAGGCCTATGAAGCGGCGGTGGCGGAGCCGAGGGTGCGGGCGCCCTCGGGAATCCGCAAGGCGTGGCAGGCCGATATCGGGAAGATCGCGGCCGCCATCCGGGACGGAGCCGCATTCGCCCCGTATTGCGAGGAAGACGAATGCTCTACCTGATTTCGTACGACGTGACCGACGACAGCCGGCGGCGGCACGTTTTCGAGGCGCTGAAGGATTTCGGGCGCAGGGTGCAATACAGCGTCTTTGAGTGTAACCTGGACGAGAAGGGGCTGGAGGAGGTGCTGGAACGGTTGGAGTTCGCCATCGACCCGGCGATGGATTCGTGCCGGCTTTACCGGCTGTGCGAAGGGTGCGCCGGGCGGGTGAGGATTCTGGGCCGGGGCGACCGGTATTCGGAGCCGGATTTCGTGATCGTTTAGCCGCCAACAGGTTGATTCGGCGGGAGTTGGCGTGATTGGGAAAATGAGCCGTGGGAAAGGGCGGGTTGCGAAGTTGCTGATTTGGCGGGAGTTTGCGGTGTTTTCGGCGCGGCGGGCGGCGATTTTGCCGGCGCCGCGGGATGGGAAAATCGGGGGTTGCGGAAAGTGGCGGTTCCGATATAATGTTTTCAGCGGCTTGGCGGGGCGGGGGTCCGGAAGTAATCGCTGACGAAGAAGCGATTGAGACGTTATTAGCTCCGGTTCCGGCCGCCAGCGACGATCCCCGTCCGGAAGTAATCGCTGACGAAGAAGCGATTGAGACGCATTGTGGGCCGCGCACCGGCAGCCGCTCAGCACGATGTCCGGAAGTAATCGCTGACGAAGAAGCGATTGAGACTGCTTCTACGTAGTCAGTCCCGTTCTTCATATTGTGTCCGGAAGTAATCGCTGACGAAGAAGCGATTGAGACCTTCGATCCAGCCGGCCTTCCACATAACCTCGAGAAGTCCGGAAGTAATCGCTGACGAAGAAGCGATTGAGACATTGATAAGCAGCGCGAAGAAACGCGCGGCATGGTGTCCGGAAGTAATCGCTGACGAAGAAGCGATTGAGACCTCGCGGTAGAAATCAGCCAAGTCCGCGTCCTCTTGTCCGGAAGTAATCGCTGACGAAGAAGCGATTGAGACTGAGCAGTTGTCAAAAGAAATGACTTTGCATTTTATGTCCGGAAGTAATCGCTGACGAAGAAGCGATTGAGACATTGGCTTTCTCCTAGATTAGAGCCACTCCTGATGCGTCCGGAAGTAATCGCTGACGAAGAAGCGATTGAGACGGGGTAGGCCTTGGTGCATTCTGCACATAGCCCGATTTTGTCCGGAAGTAATCGCTGACGAAGAAGCGATTGAGACGACGCTGCGGCAGCCGGAACGGCCGCGTTAGTCCGCGTCCGGAAGTAATCGCTGACGAAGAAGCGATTGAGACATTCCAGTTCGTAGAGGAACGCTGGGATCAGGTCTTGTCCGGAAGTAATCGCTGACGAAGAAGCGATTGAGACACA
>CAIRXZ010000255.1 GCA_903882645.1 uncultured Acidobacteriia bacterium
CCCGGCCGCCCGCCGCGGGGGCGCCGGGCGTCGCGGCCGGCGCCGGGGGCGGAGCGCCAGGGCCCGAGGTCGTGGCGTACACCTGGATCTCCAAATCGTTGGCGCCGGCTTTGAAAGCGCTGGTGATGTCCCACCGATAAGGTTGCCAGGCGTGCGCCTCGAGTTCCTTCCCGTTCAACTTCACGCGCGCGCAGTCGCGCACATCGGCGATCTCCAGAAACACCCGTTTCCCGGCGGGCGCCGCGGGAGCGGTGAACTGCTTGCGATACGTGCCTGGGCCGGCAAACGATGCCGTGCCCAGGTCCTCCCACGACTTCAGAGGCGTGGTGACCTGCCTGCCGTTCAGGTCCAACGTCCAGTCTCCGCCCAACTCGAGCAACGGAGCGGAACTCGGCGCAGGCTCCGGAGCGGCGACCCCGGCGGGAAGGGGACCTGCCACCACGACTTTCGCTTCATAGGGTCCGAGCGCCAGCGGAAAGCGAATGGAATCGCTCCCGGCAGTCGCGCCGGCGATGGGATGAATCTCGCCCGTGGCCAGGTCCCACGCCTGCGCCTGGCCGCGTCCGGCGACAGTTGCGATGCGCGATTCCTCCTTGTCGCTCTCATTGAAGAAAAAGTACATCTCGGCGTCGCGCCAGCTTCGGTGGGTGTACGTCAATCTCGGGAACTCGGCGTCCACCTTGACATCCGGCTTGGGAAGCTCCGCCAGCACGCGCGGCGTGATGTCGCCCGAAGGCTCGATCAGCGTGGCGAAGCTCAGGTCGGGCGCGTCCTTGGCATTCAGAAACGTCTTGTCCACCACCAGCCCTGGAGTCTTGCCCACGAAAATCGCCTTGCCGCCCGCTTTGACGAACGCCTGAAAACGCTCCAGCCCGCTCCGCGTGATCGCCGTCGAGGACGGAACCACGATGGCCCGGTATACCTGGCCGCTCAGGTTCTTGAAACCGCCGTCCGCGATGGCCGCCACCGAACTGAGCGACTGCTCGTCGAAGTAGTCCCAATCCACCTGGTGTTCGAACAACTGCCAGCCCAGCTTGGTTGTGCTGCGGTCGGCCTCTTCGTCGCCCATCCACATGCTGTTGGCGGGATGGTACAGACCCACCTGCGCCGCCGGGCGCCCGATGGCCCCCAAATAGCCGGCCCGGTCGGCGTACCACGCCAGCATCGCGCCCTGGGGCGGCGCGGGGGCCGCCGCACCGCCCGGCCCGCCGCGCCCGCCCGGGACGCGGATCTGCAGCTCGGTCACTCCCCTCACCACTTGAAAATCCAACTGGAACTTGCCGTCTATGCCCGGCCCGCCGGCCGACTCGGTCCAGACCTTGGGCCTGCCGAACAGGTGCGCCGCCGAAGAGGCGATCTTGGGAAAGTTGTTGTTCACGCGCCACGTCCCGTCCGGCGTGTGGATCGCGGCCGGCACAAGCTGGCTCAGGTTATCGATTCCGGGCACTTCCACGTAGCGGTTGTCGCGGAAATAATCGCCCTCGCTGCGAACCAGGGCCATCATGGTCTCTTCGTGGTTCAGGTGTACCAGGTATTCCACGCTGTACTTGGCGCACCAGGCGGCTTGCTCTCCGAAGAAGGAATTCTGGAAGATGCCGCTCCAAACGTCCCAGTAGTCGGCTTTGGCCCGCTGCGCCTCATCCGTCAGTTTGCCGGCGAAGAACTGGGGGATGTAGGGCTTCAGATCGTACCCTTTCCGCGCCTGAAACTCCTCGAGCAGTTTGGGCGTCCAGGGCATGCCGCTGATGGAGTAATCCGGCTCATCGCCGAAGAAGCCCAGAATGGTTTTGCCGAACTCGTCCCCGACCGCCTGCCTGTAAGTTTCGTGCGTGACCTTGAGGAAGGCGCGCGTGGCCTCCGGATCCAGGTAGTCGATGAGCGAGTAGAGGCCGTCCTTTGCGCGCGTGCCATCCTCGCGATTGAAGGCCCGCGTCGGCGAGCTGACGTAAATGTGCCGCACGAATACCACCTCCCAGTCGTAGTGCGGCTCATTCGGAGTGGACCCTTCGTTGGGCACGATCCATTTGAGCTGGCCGTCGGAGGGAAGCGGAATTGCAATTACATTGTGCAATTGTTGGTCCCGGGTTGTCTCCAGCGCCATGATTCCGAGAGTGTCCGGAGGCACCGGCATCGAGAACCTCTGGCCGGGCGCGACGCGGACGTGGATATCGGCCACGATGCCCTGCATGGCGAGTTTCGGGTATTCCTTGATCATCTTGCCACCCGCAAACCCGCTGGGGTAGTCGCATTCGTCCTGGATCCACAACTTCATCCCGCGCTTCTTGGCTTCCTGGACCACGAACTTCACTTGCGCCATGTGCTCCGGCGAAAGGTACTCCGGCGCGCCGCGTCCCGGCGACATGTTCACCATGAAGACGCCGCTGGCCGCCAGCCGGTCCAGATCCTCAACGATCCTGGCCTTCCTTTCGTTGGCGTCCGGACCGTTCCAACC
>CAIRXZ010000256.1 GCA_903882645.1 uncultured Acidobacteriia bacterium
CCGCCGCTCACTGCGGCCAACCGGTTCCAGCAAGTCAAGCAAGAACCGCTCTAGTCGCTGCCGACATTTGGCGATCTGGTTCTCGGTCATGCCCGAGCGTAGCAGAGTCAAAAGGTGATGTCAATACTTAACGTAGTAATATTAAGGCCTGTGAACGGATCGGGCGCGAAGGGGACGCGGCCTCCGATCACCTATTCTCGATGGTGAACTGGGCTGTCGTCGCGAGGGACTTCGCCTCGTCCGCGGTTATCGTCCAGCCGGGCGGCCGTCTCGGGCCGGTTGGAGGTCTGCCGATGCGAATATAGGCCGTGTCGCCGGGCTTCAGTTCAAGCGACGAATCGGCCAGTCCGCAGTAGTCGCCATTAGCGACGCAAACGTGCGTCAGTCCGCCGCCGATCGGCGTCATGCTGGAAACGCGTCCCTTCACGATGCGGCGGCTGTCAACATATTCAAACACCGGCATTTGGTTCAGCTCGCCCCTGGTGGCGTGAAATTCGCGGAGGGTCTGAGCGCCGCCCGGGCCGGTGACGTAGACCGCGAAGCGTCTTTCGCCGCCGACGCCGACAAACGTCAGAACGTAGAATATCCCAACAATAAACGCCAAAAACGTGAACGCCGACGCCACGCCCGACAATCCCTTTACGATGTCGAGCGTTTTGTTGTCTGACGCCCAAGCACTGAAACGGCCATGCCAGCTATCGGCGTCCGCGGTTTGCCACGTTGAGGCAAAGTGGTCGATTGCGAAAGTGGCCGCGAATACTGCCGCAAACAGGGCCAGGCAAGCTAACGAGACGAATAGGAATAACATGCTTCCCCTCCTCCTCGAACAATCCATCCGGGGTTCCCATTTTGAGATCCCGATATGTAGTATGCGCCTCCGGGCCTCTTGCGGCAAGCCCCGGTCCGGAGTCCAAGCCTGGTTCAAAATGTCCCCCGTCTTGCCCCATTCGTTTCCACGGAGGGCTCGCTGCTGGCGGGGCGCCGCCGCGGGATATGGCCGTCTTGGCTAACCCTTCTTTCCGAAGAGCTCGATGCCGGCATACACGGGCACGGGCGGCAGAAGAAGACTCGTGCCGCCGTTCTCGGGGACCATTTCGATCGGCGAGGGGCCCTCGGATCCCAGACTCCACAAGCGCGCCGAAGCGTATTTCCCGGGAACCCACGCGGTGGCCAGGTCGTTGGGGAACCGTATGGCGAAACTGACGATCTGCACCAACTCCCGCGCCCGGTCGGACGAGGCGGCGCAGTAGGAAAGAAACGCCGAGAGGTTGAAGAACCGCGCCACGTCGTACGTCCGGCCGAGCAGCATGTGAACATCCCGCGCGATCATGAAGGGGTCCGGGTCGCTGGTCTTGGAGATGGCAAGCCGGCCCTTGCCCAGCCGGCGAACATCCACTCGCGGGTGGTCGATGCCGGTGGGTTTGCCATCCGCACGGTTCCACGCCGCGCCCGCCAGGAGCAGCCCGCCCCGTTCGGCAAAGGCCAGCAGCTTGCGGCGCAACAACGGCGCCGGCGCGCCTTCATCCACATAGATCAATGCTTGGAAACCGGCCAGGGAGGCAGTCGCGGCCGCGGATGCTTCGAGAATGCGGTAAGCCAGGCTGCGGCGGCCCAGCAGGTTCAGGATCTCCTGGCTCGTGGTTTCATTCGGTCCCGCGAAATCCGAAACCACCCCGACCACGCCCAGCGGTTCCAAGGCGCTCCAGTCGCGATGCCGCTCGAAGAACGCAACAGCCGCGGCAATCGCCTTCCAGGATGCCAGCGCCTGCACATCGCCGCGCGCCAAACCGCCTCGCAGGTCTGAGTCCAGGGAAACCACCCACCTGCCGCCCCACGCGCCGGTGTCGGCGATGGCGCGCAGGTAGGCTTCGAGCGGCACAACACGAGGGGCGCCGGGCGGTTCGAACATCAGCCACACCGTCTTCCGCGGCGAACGCGCCTTCGCAAGCCGCAGAAGCCAGCCATTGGAATCGATCCATGGATTGGCCGTGGGACCGGACGGCTCGGCTCCGTCCGCCTGGATGGCGATCCCCGGCCAGACGGAATCCGGGGCGATCGGCAAGGCCTCGGACGGCGATTCCAGGCCGGCGGCGGCCCCCGCCGAGCGCGCCGCTTGGTTCCCGATAGCCACCAGCGACAAACCGGCGGCGCGAGCTTTGGCCGCGACGGGAGCCAGCGAGGCGTTCCATTCCATTGTCAGGCAGTTGAAAGGGGCGCCTTCCAGCAGCCCCAGAAGCGCGGGGTCGACCCAGGCGGACGGCCAGCGCAAAGGAATCCAATTATCGGGCGTAGGCATTGCCGATCTTCAGTTTTGGGTTCTTCCGCGGCCTCCGAAAGGACGGTCGGGGCGCTGGGACCGCCGCTTTTCGCGGAGCGCGCGGAAATCGAACATCACTTCCCGAATGGACGGTCCGGCCACCTCGATGCGGCTCGGGTCAGCCGAGCCTGCGCCGAGTTGCTCGGCCAGCAGCAGTTTGTTGTCGCAACGCTCGAAGGGCACGGTCCCCTTCGGCGCCCTCGGATCGTAATTCATGGCGGCTATAGCCACGGCGGCCGTGTTCACCACGTTGGTTCCGGCCATCAAGACGCCTGGCTCAATGGGCGTGCACCAAGGGTCGGGCGTCTGGGAGCCGGCCATGGTTTTCACGCCGTCCACGATGGCCAAGTGTACCGGCCGGGCGGCGGTCAGGTCGGCGATGACGCGGGGCACGCGGTAGTTGTCGTCGCGCGGCGAGGCTGGATCGATTTCGGGCAGCGCGCCCATGGCGGGCTGGCGCGCTCCACGGTGCAGGATCTGGATACGATCGTTGCCATATACCAGGTCGTTGTCTTCCCACTTGCCGGCGCCGTTGCCATAGACCGTCAGGGGAGTCAGGCCGAACAGGTTTTTCATAACCGTGCTGACGCCGGTGGTAGGGTGATCCTTGTATTTCGCGATCGAGACGAAGACGTCGCAATCCGCGTAGGAGTGGTTCACGTCGTAGGCGGGAAACAGAAGCCCGCCGTGCGGCACGGAAAGACGCGTGAACTTCTTGGCGGCGTTGGCGTAGTTGGTGTTTTCGAACTCCACGCGGGGCGCGGCGCTGAGGAACTGCCGGGGGTCCCAGTTGGCGTCCAGCATGTGTTCCTCGAAGGGATCTGTCCGCGGCGCCGCCGCCCCCTCCACCAGGCGGATTCGACGCGCGCCGGCCCGCGCCATCAGGTGCATGGCGGCGGCCAGCAGGTTCGGGTGGGGCCAGTGAGTATCTCCCAGCGGCAGATGCCCGAGCCGGACGGTCGGCCCGCCGTTGAAGTTCAGTTTGATGGCCACCGTCTTGCCTTGGACCAGCCGTCCCAGGCCCCCCAGCTTGTCGAACATCCCGTCGAGAACCGGCGTCAGTTCCGAGGGTTCATACGTCTTGCAGCGCGCGATCGCCACCGGCGCGACGGGCGCGGCCGTTGTGACGGCGGACGCGGCCTTCCGGAAAAGCAGACCGGATGCGCCGAGGCCGGCAAGCGCTTCACGGCGCGAGATCGCGTCAGGCACGGCGAAAACCCCCTGCATTATGAATCGCCATTATATGTCACATCCGCATGATGATCAACCGCAGCCGCGGCTACCAGAACCTGCGATACCTGCTGTTGAAGGTCAAGCGGCTGGCCGTGACCGACGTTGAATTCATCGCGGTTCGCAGCGTGAAGAAAGCCGCGTAAAATGGCGCCTTCTTACGAATTCTCGCTCAGAGCCCCATTTACTTCGGCTTAGAACCAGATCAAGAGGACGGCTTCTTTAGCTTGAACTCAAGATAGTCGAAATTCATGTTCCCTTGGTCGACCACATGCAAGGTGAGGACATGTTTCCCTCGAGACAAAGCGACAGCGGCCAGGTCCCCGGTTCTGTTCCAGTGGTGCCATTGCCGCCACGCGAGGGGGTCCTTGGGATTGTTGGTGGACAAGATGGGAAGCGGTCCCGTCAGCTTTTTGCCATCCAAGTCAAAACTTATCGAGCCTCCCCGATTCGAGGTGTACATGAGGTCGATAGTATAAACTCCCGCGGTCTTGACTAGAACGGTCATGTTGAACCACTCCCCCGGCTCGGTCCAACCCACATAGAGCTGGTCCTTTTCGGGCTCCACCATGTTATAGGGATTGTTATCGATTTCGTCGTGAAACTTGGTGTAAGAGGTGTCGACCCCTTCGTTCATGCGAAACTCATTCAAATAAGTCCCGTCCGCTGGATTCAGGCCGCCACTGCCGCTATTCTTGGCATCGGAGTCATGGTAAGCCACGCCTTCTCCTCCAAAGTCATAATATGCGCATTTGACGCGCCCAGGAATGACTTGGGGACCGCCTGAATAGACTCGGTCCTTGAACGGTGTTCCGCGGTACTGCCCGGGCTTATCTTCAGCAAACCGGCAGGCGAAAATAAGACAACACAAAACAAATAATCCCAATCCCAGGATCTTTTTCATGATTCCTCTTTTCTTCAAAATCCCCGATGCGCCGGGGTCTTCAGACACAGGCCAAGCGTAGAGGCGACGAACTACCCAACCGCAAACCAACTGCGGCCGCAAGGAGCATCGCACTCTCCTGATCTCCAATCGCCGATTCCCCGTCCGCGGGCGCGGCAATCCTTGTGGGCGGCCAACTACAACGCTACACCATCTGTTCCGGGAGGGGGAAGATCGCACCTTTGCTCCAGGAAACCGCGGGCCGCTGGGCTGCCCCTCACGGCTAGTGCATTGCGTGGCGACTGCCCTTCCCGCCGGCAGTCTGGCCCGGCGTGACGAAAACGGAGATCTGGGACGCGTGCGCCGGCTGGGGGCGTCGGCCGGTACTGTCAAGTCCCGATCCCGAAAACACGGCGCCGGCGAATACCCCCGCTTTTTGTGGACCGGTCCCCGGCGCCCTTGGGTTTGCGGATTTGTCATAACAGCCCCCTTCGCGCGGGCCGGCGCCGGAAACGCGTCCGCCAATCGGCCTCGGATGCCGGTTTCAAATCAGATCAACAGATGGCGGTGCGGTTGAGCGCCGCCCGCGCGGCACTGCTCCCAGAGGGCGAGCGCCTGAAGGGCGAATGCCGTGGAAACCGGATTCACGAACGGCAGCATCTCCCCGGCCTTTCGCCCGAAATAGAATCCGCCGCGGATCCGCGGATCGGCATCGGAAACCTGAAAACCGGCCAGTTTGCCGGCTTCAAACTGGGCAGCTTCCCGATCGAGCGGCGCCACGCCGGCCCAATCGGCGTAAAGGCGCATGCGGAGCAACTGCGCGTAGACGTCGCAGCGCTCGAACCGGGGCGCGATTTCGCGAAGCGCCCGCGCGACGCGGCTCATTCCGTCGCGTATGGCCGCCGCGCAACGGTTCTCCGCCGCGCGCGGCAGGAGCCCTTCCAGGAAGTAGAGGAAGGCATGCAGGCGGTCCATAACCTTGAGGGGGTCGGCATGCCCGGGCAGAAACCCGCGGTAGCTACGCAGCCCGAATTCGAGCGCCCGTTCACAGATCTCGCCGAAGCGAGGGTTGCCGGACATCTCCGCCAGATCCTGCAAGGCCATCGCGGATTTCAGTTGATAGCACCCCGGCGAAGCGGACCAGCGGGACGCATCCGGCGGGACGGGACGCTTATCGGGAAGCGACAGAATGGCGTGGAAACCGCCGTCCTCGCACGCGAAATCGGCAGCCATGGATTCGCCCAATGCGGCGGCCGCCTCGGCGAACTCATCCTCGCCCGTGACGCGCCAGGCGGCGAGCAGCCCGCGAACGGCGATGCCGCAATCGAAGAAGTAGGCGAATGCGGGCGGATCCAGTTCAAACGGCATGGCCTTCCGGGCGCCGTCCCACGCCGTGCGGCTCAGAAAGCGCGCCGCCCGCCCGGCGGCCTCCATGTAAACCGCATCCCTCGACAACGAGTGCAGGTACACGAACGCGCTGACGGCATAGCCGGTGATCTCCGTCGAAACCGGGCTGTTGCGGCCCGCGTCGGATCGATAGTGGCGAGCCACGCCGCCGCTCGATTCCTGGATGCCGGATCGCGCGAGCCACCCTCCCGCGCGCGAGATCTGTGGGAACAAGCCGCCAGTTTAGCACCGCGAAGGCGAGGAGTGGCTCGGCGCCGTCGAGCGCAACCTCGGGCGCCCGCGAGGCCGGCGGAGCGCCGCATTCCTTTCTTCACCGCCCCGACGAGCCGAATCCTCCCGCGCCCCTGCTCGAATCCGCCAGCCCGCCTTCCTCCCATTCCACCGGTTCGTAGCGCGCCACGATCATTTGCGCGATGCGGTCGCCGGCGTGAATCAGGTATGGCTCGCGGCCCAGGTTCAGCAGGATCACCCGCAGTTCGCCGCGATAGCCGGGGTCGATCGTGCCGGGAGCGTTGGGCATGGTGATGGCATGCCGCAAGGCCAGGCCGCTGCGCGGGCGCACCTGCGCTTCATATCCGGGAGGCACTTCGATGGTCAGGCCCGTCGGAACCAGTCTCGGGACGCCCGGCTCGAGCGCCACGTCTTCCACGGCGCACAGGTCCATCCCGGCGTCCTCCCCGGGTCCGTGAGCGTACGCCGGCAGCGCGGCGGCGGAATGGATGCGTTGGATTCGGATGCGCACCCCGCTATCATAGCGTCTTGGCCTCCATCAAACGCGTAATTACCGTCGCTCCCATGCCGCCTGAGAAGAGCGCCTACGCGCTGGCGCGCTACAGCCGGTCGCCCGACTCCATCCGCGAGTCCATCGAATGGGTCCGCGGCCACGACTCCCGGAAGTTCCTCGAAAGCTTCTACTTTCAGTACGGCCACGCGTCCATCGCCGACCTGGGCCACGCCGTGATTTGCTTCGAAGGCATCTCGGAGCTGGCGGCCACCGAGATCGAGGAAGAGCCGCTCTGGGACGGCCAGGCCAAGTCGTCGCGCTACCAGGATTTTTCCCGCTCCGGGTTCGTCACCCCGCCCGAACTCCAGGGCGAAGCCGCCGCGTCCTACCAGGCCGCGGGCGCAGCCCTCCTTGCGGCCTACGCCCAAGTGAAGGAACTCTCGTTTCAGCGCCTGGCCGAACGCCTCCCTAGGCCCGGCGACATGAAGCCCGACGCCTACGAGCGCAACCTCGCGGCGCGCGCCTTCGACGTCGCCAGGTATCTGCTCTTCTGGGGCGTGCCCACCAATGTCGGACAGGTCGCCAGCATCCGGACCATGGAAAAGCAGATCCGCCGGCTCAAAGCCTCGCCATACGGCGAGCTGCGCGAGTTGGGAGAGGAAATCGCCCAGGCGTGCGCCGCCCCCCCGGATTGCCGCTGGGACCCCGAGGCCCCCGTCGAACCGCTCGCCCCCACGCTCGCGCGGCACGCCGGCCCCGACGATCACGCCGTCCGTTCGCACCGGGACTTGAAGCTCTGGGCGGATCAAAACCTGCCCCCGGCCTCGGGCGCAACGCCGCCTCGCGTGGATCTGCTGCGGCCCGATCATGTGCCCGCCGATATCGCCGCCACTCTGCTGTATCCCGTCACGGACCGGCCCTTTCGCGAACTGTACGAGATTGCCTGCGGCTGGGGAGTACGCCGGCGCGCCGAGGTGCTCGACGTCGCCCTCGCCTCGCGCACGCGGCGCGACGAAATCCTGGCCGGATTTCGCGGCGGGCTTTACTGCTACGACCTCGCCATCGACCTGGGCGCCTATCGCGACTTGCACCGGCACCGGCGCTGCCAGAAGTTCCGCCAGGAATACTCCGGCCGCCTCGGCTTCGACACGCCGCTTCTGGTGGCGGAATCCGGCGCCGCCGGAATCTATGAGGCGGCCATGCTCCAGGCGCTCGACGCCATGCGCCGCCTGCCCGCCCCAGGCGCCCACTACCTCCTGCCCTTCGGCGCTCGCTCGCGCTTCCTTTTTAAGATGGATTTTGCCGAAGCGGAGTACATTTCCAAACTGCGCAGCGGCGTGAAAGGCCATTTCAGCTACCGCGAAATCGCCTGGGAGATGAAGCGCAGGATGGAGGAACTGGAACCCGAGCTGGGCCGCCTGATCGAAGCCACCCCGCCCTGGATCGAAGATCCGCTGCGAAGATAGGTGGGGCAGGCCTCCGGCCTGCCTCTGGAGTTTCTACATTTTCTCAGGCAGCGGCACTGCGGACGAGTTGCTTTTCCGTGATTTTGACCTCGAACTCCGTCAGAAGTTCGGGGTGTTCCGCCATCTCCTTGCGTACCAGAGTGACCAGATCCTGGCAGGAGGGCCGGTAGGCTTTCCTCCGCCACTTGGGCAGCGGCTCATAGGCGGCGCCACGCTCGGCGCCGAAGGCGATGAGCGAAGCCAGCAATAGAGCGCTGTAGGCCGCGACC
>CAIRXZ010000257.1 GCA_903882645.1 uncultured Acidobacteriia bacterium
GCCGATCAGCGTTCCGAACTACAACCGTAAGACTGATCGGCTTCAGTTCGGAACGCTGATCGGCATCACTTCGGAATGGTGATCGACATCAGTTCGGAACGCTGATCGGCATCCCTCGGAATCCGCACTAGTCCTTTCATCTGCAGGC
Source organism: uncultured Acidobacteriia bacterium (assembly GCA_903882645.1). Taxonomy (GTDB): domain Bacteria; phylum Acidobacteriota; class Terriglobia; order Bryobacterales; family Bryobacteraceae; genus BOG-224. Next base: position 149 of record CAIRXZ010000257.1, read on the forward strand.
AGCTTTGGCTGCTCGCCGTGTCTTGGTTTCTCGATCATTGCTCTACCACCTTTCCATTAGTTGCGAAATGCGGGCATTCTCCTGCGGTCCGCAGCCTCCGATTCTCTAGCGGTGCTCGCACCAAAGCCGCATTCCCAGCGGCTCCAGGATCAGCGGGCAAAGGACTGACTGCAAGAACCGCTGCGGTTCCCCCCGGCGACGGGATAGACTTCTCTGACCGGCCGCTCATGGAATTCCTCCGCGGGGTGCGCTATTTCGAGTGTCAGCCTTCGATATCAGCCGCGGAACTGGGCAAATGTCCAGTCTTGGCGAATGAGCATTGGCTGCAAATGGCCAAACCCCGGCCGCTATGCGCCGTTGCAACATTTGGAAGCAGCCCATCGACCCGGATACAGTTGGAAGCGCAACGGCAAGCGTCGTAGGCCTTTCCTGAGCACTTCACTTGCCACTACGCGGAGAGAGTCGAAGTGCCGCGTGTTTCGCGGCTGAGCCCGAGAACGGACTGCCACAGAACTGGCATTTGTGGACCGCGAGCACGCAACTTTCGCGTCTCAGGTGCACTCTTTGCACCGGGTGGGACGGTGCGTTCAGCCTGCAGCAGATAGCGGAGATCGCAGCCGCCAAGCGGGTGGTCTACGGCGCTTACAAGGCGCCTTGGGCGTGATGCAAATTCACGCGGCGATCGGCCCACGAAATGGACTTTACCGAGCGAGTGGGAACCAGCACCGAGCGGCTGTAAAGCCAGTCTCCGGCTTTCACATCCAGGTAGCCGAGATGCCAGGAGGCATCGTCCATGATGAAGCCCTCCACGCGCCCGATTTCACCGTCCGTGGCCCACACTTCGTAACCCGCCACGTCCCAGGCACTGCGGAGATGCGAGTCCCCCTTGGTGTGCAGCGGGTATTTCCTGCCCGGCGGAAGTGAAGGCGAAGCGCCAAATTCTGTGTCCGCCCAATAGACGGGCCAACCAAAGTACTCCTGCATAGCGATTTCCTGCTGGCGTGAAACCGGTTTCTCGGTATCGACATCGGGACTATGGCGCACTTGCTCCTTCGTCAAGTGGACGTGGAAGGTTCTCTTCACCCAGTCGGGCTGCTCCACCGCCGTGATCGCAACAACCACATCTCGCCGGGTAAGCCAGCTTCCCACGTCGACCACCAAATAGCGAATCGTCCATGACTGGCCATCGAAGAGAAAGTTGCGGACACTTCCCATCTCGCCGTCTGTTGCAATCACAAAAGATCCAGTCAAGGTTTCCAGGTTGTGAAGCATGTTCCTCCTGCCGTTCGAAGTTTAGCGGGTCATTACTACGTTCAACCGTGCGGTTTACTCAGGACGTGCCTCACTTCTTGGAGTAGCGCAGCCGCGCTGTATGGCTTTGGGAATACCTCAAATCCTTGCTGCGTCGCTCGATATTGAAGCCGCTCGTCATCAAGAAGCCCCCCAAGCATTAGAACCCTCATTCCCAGGCACTTCGTGCGCAAATACATAGCTGCCTCGTGCCCCGGCAAACTCTCAACATAGGTACGGGTTATCAACAGATCCGGAGTGCACTCCTTTAGCCAGTCTACCGCCTGCCCCAGGTCTCCGGAAGCCAGGACGGTATACCCTTCGCGCTCCAATGTCTCCTTGAGAATGGAGCGCACAACCGGATCGGAGACCAAAAGCAGGATCGTTGTCTTCATTAAGGAGTGGTCTACCACGGTCATTCCTTTCGCCAATTACATTATGAGTCAACTCGCCGAGTCATTCAACAGCCGTGGCGGGTTGCCGACTGCTTGTGCTGCGGCTGGAGAGGCGTCGCATCCGGGCAGTTGCTCTATTCGCGCTGGAAAACCAGGGTGATCGGCTTGTGCTGCGGCCTTACGACGCTGACCATCATGGCGCCATCCGCGGCAAGGGTGTAGCTTTCGAGAGTGACCGCGCCCGCTTTGCCGGATGCACACGCCCCTAACTTAAACTCCCCTCAGGGAAAAAGCGGACTGGCGTTCGGTTTCGTGTAGCCAATATGGAGGCCGGCCGTAGTGGCAGTAGAGCCGGTTTTCGTATTCTCGAGTGATCGGCATGGATTCCACGTACTCTAGGCCGTTCTTGATGGCTTCCCGGGAGAGGCCGACGTGTACCTTGGATTCCGGCCAGCTCACCCGTTCAATCCATGCGGGCGAAACCAGCACCTTCTTGCCCGGCCACCAATTCCTCGTGGCCACTTCGATGTAGCGGATCGCCCATGCTTCATCGTCCACGACAAACCCATCCACATGGCCGATTTCACCATCGGCCGCCTCAATGATATAACCAGTGACGGCCTCGCTGCTGCGCAGATGCGAATCCGTCGACTCTCGCCGGACCCTGTCCGCCATCGCCTCCGCGGAGGCACTTGGCCGACTCCCCAAGCCCGCCGGGTAGAACGCCGGACCCCACAGATTGGGGCCACCCCAATAACAGGGATACCCGTAATACCCCAGGTATGCGGCTTCGTGCTGCCGGGAGACGGGCTGGTGCGTGTCGATGTCGGGGCTATTCTCAACCTGCTTTTTCGTCAGCGCCACATCTAACTGCCTGGCCGGCCAGTCCGTCTGAATGACGGAGAATGGCGAGATCAGCACGCGCCGGCCGCCAAGCCAGCCGCCGGTTTCTACTATGAGGTAGCGGATGGCCCATGTCTCATCGTCGAAATAGAACTGATCTACAGTTCCAAGCTCGCCGTCCGTGGCTCGGATCACAAGACCTTTCAAATGCGTTGCGTTCGTTAACATTGTCTTCGCTCTCCTGGGCGGTTGTTGACTGGGAGGCCTTCACAGACTCGAATTGGCCGATGTTTATTGTGCTGGCCTATCGTTGAAATTGCCGATTGCGTTTTCTGGACGCGCCTTGACGAGCTACCATACGAACATGCGGGCGCCGCCGCCCGATTGGCGGATTCGCCCGGTTTGGGCGGAAACATCCTGTACGGCAGGCATGTTCTTGTCAATCATGCCGCCAGTGTTCGGTTCGCGGCCGACGAGCTCTTCAACCTCAATCGCACCGTGGCGGTTCATGATCTCAGCCGCCTTGTCCACCTCTGCGTTCGATCCTGTCGCGAAAACGACGACTCCTCCACGCCGCATTCCTCGGACGTAAGCCTTCGCCTCCCGTTCGCTTGCCCCGATTGCCTGGATCTCCCGGTTCATACCCACCTCGAAGTCGGTGTGGGGGGTACCCATGATCCCGGTGTCCCCCATATCCCGGGGCTCTCCTAGAATGCGGATCTCGCCCCGAGGGAAAGCACTGGCCTCGAGATCGTGGACGACTTGGTCCGCCACGCCCGGCTTCTCAAACAAACCAACTGCGGTTTTCGACATATTGCACCTCCGGCTAAAGTTTGCGCACAGCCAAAATCGTCAAGCCTCTTGATTCGTGTATTCTCCGTGCCTCCCTGGGAAGCACGTTGTCCGCCCGGCGCGATCGGCGGGCAAAGGACTAACTGCAAGGACCGCCGCGACCCGCTCCGGCAATGGGATAGACTTCTCTAATGGGCCGCTCATGGATTTCTCCGCGGGATGCGCTACTTCGAGTGTCAGCCTTCGATACCAGCCGGCGGAACTGGGCAAATGTCCAGTCTTGGCTCGGGAAAGGAAGGCTGGATCGTCGGAGGGGCATCCACAGAACGTACTGAAAAGGCAGGGCTTGCCGTTTTTGGTTCCTTGTGGCGGGGCGGCGTGAGCGAAGATTCAGAGAAGTGATGTACTTATTTGATTGGTCCACCGTGAACTTCCCCATTTACGGCCTCCGACATCTCGATGTTGTGCCTTTCCAGGAGGGTTCCCGTCGCCTGTTCATACTGAATCAATGCCTTGGCATAGGTGGCGTGGGCTTTCACGACATGGCCTTGGGCTATAGCCAGATTCTGTTGTGCCGTGATGACCTCTTCCACCGTGGCCGAAGCCAAGGTGGACTTCTGCTGCTGCATTTCGAGCACCTGGCGCGCGAGCGTCACCAGTTTCTGGTCGGCCTCGAGTTGATCCCGGGACTGCTGCACCCCGCTCCAAGCTTTGTTGACATCCCAAACGGCCTGGTTCTTCGCATTCTGTAGCTTCACTTGCAACCGCCGTTGTTCCAGCAGCGCCCGTTCGGCGTCGGCCTGGGCGGTACGGTTGCGGAGGGGCATGTCGAGCGTCACCCCGAAGGAATAGTTGGGGAAGTCGCCGTGGAGGATATTCGTGAAGGTAGGGCTCAACGCCCCATCCAGTCCGGCACGGTAATAGGAGGCATAAACATCCAGCGAGGGCAACAGCGAATTGTGTATCGCCTGGATCACGACCTGCTGATTGCGCAAGTTCAACTCGACCTGCTCGATCTCCGGCCGATGGGTGGCAGCTTCCTTCAAGGCCTCGGCCAGAGTGGGCACATCGCCGGGAAGCGGTTCAGGCAGCCGGTCCGAAGGGATAATCTCCATGCTCGCCAGCTCTTCATTGAAACTCTTGGAGAGTTTGGCCTTCAGGGATTGGCCGTCTTGAGAGAAGGTGTGTTGCGCTGCCAGCAAGTCTTGCTGCCGCAAAGCGACTTCCTCCTGGCTCCGCAGCACATCATACTGGGCCGCAGGCCTACTCTTCGCTTCCCCCTGGTTATCCGCCAAAAGCTTCTGCGCATACTCCAGTCCCCCTTGTGCCATGCGAATGCTCTCTTGGTCGGCCAGCAGTTCGTAGTAACTGGTCATCACGACCGCCAGCGCTGTGATCACGTTTTGCCGGAAGACACTCGCGGAGTATTTCACATCATTACGGGCGATGCGGATAAATCTGGCATTGGCGCGGGCGCCAAAGCCGCGTAACAAGTGCTGGCTCACGCCTACGGAAAAGTCCGAGACAAGCTCCGGATTGAAAATGCTTTTTGTGGTGTTTGAGGATAGACGCGAGCTGCTCTCGGACACAAACAGGCTTGTACCGGTCAGAAAACCCTGGCTGTACCCGGCGGAAGCCGACTCCTGGTGAGTGGTGTCAATCGGCACACCGCTCACCACGGTGTAGTTCAGGGGTGTAATGGCATTGCCCCAGCCGTAGCTGACACGCAGGTTCGGATCGCAGCAGCCCGTTGAACCAACGCGGTCGATGCCGCCTCCCAGGACGCCTCCCGCGCCACCTGCGCCAACGCCTCCGGCGCTGCCCACACCTCCACCCAGACTGCCGGAAAAAAGGGTGGTGGATTGATAGGATCCCGCCACGCCACGTGTGGCGCCGCCCCCCTTCGCGCGCAACAGGTCGGTTTGGGCAATGGGCAGGTCGTACCGCGTCACGGCGATCTCCAGATTGTTCTCCAGGGCCAGCGCGATGGCGTCATCAAGTTTCAGCGTCAGTTTGCCGCCGACAATCAGGTCTTGGAGCCGTGGCGAGTTGGCCAGTCGCGGGCCGGCCAGGGAGGGAACGGTGTAGGGATAAAAACCACGGGGAAAGCTGTGGCTCCTCGAGTAGTCAAAGCGGGTCGATTCATCACGGACTGACGTTCCTCGGGCTTCTTGGCAGGCGGCGGGCTCGGGGAAAAACAAGACCAGGAAAGGAACCGCCGCTAACAACCGCCAGAATGGCGTTCTTGTTACCATTATCACTTCTCCGATCATTTTTGAGACTTAATGGAGCGCTCGTCGCTCATGAAACGATGATCTAGGCTGCCATGCCGGCCCGTTGAACGCCAACCGCGGTTTTTCGTGTCGCCGCCGCCCCCTGTCGTCGTGCCATCTCGAAGGAGCGCATGTACCGTCCCGCCGTCTCGCTCCACACCATTGTGCGGCCCAGCTTGTAGGCGTTATCGCTCATCGCGTTGCGGCGCGCTCCATCGCGCAACAACCCGCTCACCTCGCGCGCAATCGCCCTCGGGTCCGCGAATGGCACCAGTACGCCCCGCTGGTCTCTCAACAATTCGGCGGCATGCCAATACGGCGTCGAGATCACGGCTTTGCCCGCGCCAAACGCATAAGCCAGTGTTCCCGACGTACTCTGGGCTTCGTCCAGATAAGGAGTGATGTAAAGATCCGCCGCTCCAATGAAATCGGTCAGTTCCTTCAGCTCCACAAAACAGTTGTGGAAGATCACGTGGTTCTCGAGTTTGTTCTTCCTGACGATGGCCTCGAGGCCGAGGCGGTAGGCGTCGCCTCGCGTGCGCAGCTCGTTGGGGTGCGTGGCGCCCAGCACGATGTAAACGAGGTCGGGAAACTCCGCCACGATATCCGGGAGAGCATGGAGCACATGTTCAATCCCCTTGTTCGGCGACAGCAGCCCGAACGTCAGCAACACCTTTTTTCCGGCTACGCCAAACTGGTTCTTGTAATAATCGGGGGCGACGAATGGCACGTCGGGAATGCCATGCGGGATGAGATCGATCTTGGTCGCCGGCGCCTGGTACACCTCCTGCAAGAGGTTTCGTCCCCGCTCCGTCATGACCACCAGCCGGGTTGAGCGGGCGAGCAATTCCCGCATCACGCGATGCTGGTCGGCGTTGGGCGTGCGGAGAACGGTGTGGAGCGTGGTGACGGCCGGCGCGGTCAATCCGCGCAGTAGGGCCAGTAAGTGGCTGCCGGCCGGTCCGCCGAAGATTCCGAACTCGTGCTGGACCGAGACAACGTCCACGTTGCTGGTGTTCAGGAAGTCGGCAGCGCACCGGTAAGATTCCAGATCCCGCTCCTCAATCTCGAACCGAACCACATCCGGATACCGATAGCACCCCTCGATGTCATTGACCGGCACCGCGAAGCACCGGCTTTGGGGATGCCGCGCCGCCACAGCCCCAAGCAGGTCGGATGTAAACGTGGCGATGCCGCACTTGCGCGGCAAGTAGTCGCCGAGAAACGCGATGGTTCGATTGCTGGACGCTGTTTTCACAACTTAGCTCTTTCATGCCGCATTGCCGAGACTTTCGCCGGGAGATTCCGTTCTCTCCTGCTGGTCCCGATCGGCAGCCTCCTGGCACTGGATACAACGCGACGCCCACGGCACGGCCACGAGGCGTCTTGGGCTGATCTCCGATTCGCACTCGGCACAGGTTCCAAAGCTGCCGTCGTGAATCCGTTGCAATGCAGCTTTCACCTGGCGCAGCAGGTGGGACTCACGGTCCACGTTTCGCATCGCCAGCTCTCGTTCCGACGCATACTGAATCTCATCCATCTGGTCCGCGCTCTTCTCGATTGCGATGCCGTCCCGCTTTCGCAATACCCGAACCAGTTCGGCCGCTCTTCGTTCAAGGATCTCTTGGAACCCGCCCATTTCGGTACGTGCTATCTTCATGACCATCCCCTCGCCCGTGCGGGCCGACTATCCCGGCACAACTACGCTGCACCTTGGCGTTGCCGATCAAGCCTCGCTGACTGGCGGGCTGGCGACGATCGCGTTCGTATCTCCCGTTCCGCCCGGAGCCAGTCCTCTTCCGGCGGGGCCGCCTTGACGGCCTCGGGCCTCCCAGTACGAGTCGCCCCTTTCGCGGCGCTCGCAACGAATTCGCATTGCCAGCGGCTCCAGGCGGCGAAGGTGACTCGCAAGACCTCCTCCGGCTCGAAAGGCGTCATCAGCACGTCGAAACCACCCAGATTCAGCACTTTTGCCCAGAGGGACTCGTCGGCCAGACGAGAGAACACAATGAGGCTCGGTGGCGCCGGCAGTCTAGCCGTGGCATTCAAGAGGTCTTCCCAGTTGCCGTCGGCGGGGTCACGCTCGCAGAGGAGCACCGGAACATTTTGGTCGCGCAACAACGCCAAAGCTTCACAGCAGTCTGAAGCCTCATGCAGTTTCCAGTTTCCCTGGGAGAGAATCTCTCGAAGTCGAACGCGATCGGCGGGCAAAGGACTGACTGCAAGCACTGCCGCGGTCCGCTCCGGCGATGGGATAGAACTCTCTGACCGGCCGCTCATGGAACGCCTCCGCGCGATGCGCTATTTCGAGTGTCAGCCTCCGATGTCGGCTGGCGGAACTGGGCAAATGTCCCGTCCAGTCATGGCTCGAAAGAGCTATCCCTATTTCATATTGGCGTCCCGCAGGAGTTTGGTACGCCGTTCTTCGTATTCCTCGCCTGTGATCTCCCCGGCGGCATATCTCCTTTGCAGGAGCTGCAGAGGCGATTGCATTTGCCGGTAGGTAGTCCGCCTCACCGGCGCCATAAAGGAAAAGAACAGGATCCAGAGGAAGATCCAGAAAAACCACCAATACCAATGCATTCCCCAAAAGTAGTACATAGTTGAAGTCTCCTTTTTACCTTTCCAAACACGGCGCGAAGTCTACATCAATTCGATTGGCCCAAGTGTTCAATTAGGGACACTCGCGCCTCTCGGCGGGATACGCCACTTCGAATGTTAGCCTTGATATCAGCCGGGCGGAACTGGGCAAATGTCCAGTCCCGCGCGGCTCGAACGAGCCATGCCTGGGACTGGTTCTGCTGCCGGCGCCGGTCAGGATCCGCTGATGCCGTGTTCCAGAGCGTATTTCGTCAATTCGGCGGTGCTGCGGATGCCCAATCTCCGCATCACGTTCGCCTTGTGGAATGCCACCGTTTTGCGGGAAACGTCGAGAATCGCCGCAATTTCTTTGACGGGATGTCCCTCCGCCACCAGTTGCACCACTTCCCGCTGGCGGTCCGTCAGTTCGCCGGAGGCCTCCCCGGAGCCCAGCGGCCAACTTGGCAATTCGCCCAAGATGTCTTTCCTGATCAAGGGCGTGACGTAGATCCGGCCCTTAAGTACCTCGTGGACGGCGTTCAGCAACTCCATCGAGGCGCACCGCTTCAAGACATAGCCGTACGCTCCCGCGCCAAAGGCCCGAGTGACGTAAGTAGCGTCCGCGTGCATGGTAACAAAGATCACCTTGGCGCCCGGCGCGGTGTTGCGCAGTTTGCGGGCGGCGTCCACGCCATTCAACAGGGGCATGGAGATATCGAGCAGGATGATGTCCGGCTTCAGTTTTTCCGCGGCCGCCAGCAGCGACCGGCCGTCTTCCACCGCTCCCACGACTTCACACTCGGGTTCCAGTATCTTTCGAAGCCCCTCCACCACCAGCGTGTGGTCATCCGCCAGCAGCACGCGCGGCCGCTTCATGGTTCCATCCTCTTCGTCAGGGGGACTCGAACATCGATCTGCGTCCCGCGGCCTGGCCGCGAGTCGATCGAAACGGTCCCGTCCACAAGCCGCACCCGCTCCCGAATGCCGACTATGCCAAGCCCGCTTTGGTCCGCCAGCAAGCCGGGATCGAACCCCTTTCCGTTATCGGTGACAGATAAGAAGATGCCGTCTTTGTCCCCCCTAATCGCCACCGTTACCTTTCTGGCTCCGGAGTGCTTCGCAACGTTGTTCAGACATTCCTGCGTGACCCGGTAGAGGCACAACGAGACTTCAGGGGGAATGGATTCCGGCACGCTACGATGCGTAAGCTTGAGCGGGATCCGGTGCAGTTTCAGGAAGTCGGAACAGTGGGACTCAATCGCCGCCGCCAGGCCGAGATGCTCAAGGGCCGAAGGATGGAGCCGGTGAGCCGCGCTGCGGAGGTCATCCGAGAGTTGATCTACCCGCTCGCGAAGCGATCGGAGCTGTTTGCGAATGAGGCGGGCCGAACCGGGCGGAGTCTGTTCTAATGTGGCCACCTCGTTTGAAAGCATGGCCATTCTTTGGTTCATGTCGTCGTGCAGCTCTCGCGCTACGCGTTTGCGCTCCTCCTCCTGAGTGGTGATGAGGTTCGCCATCAATCTCCGGAGTTGCTCCTCGCTCCGGCGTAGGGCATCCTGGGCGAGCTTGCGCGGGGTGATGTCGATACCGGTGCTGATGATTTGCCTGACAGCGCCATCCGCGCCACAACGCCCGATGCTTGACGAGGCGATCACCCTGCGGGAGCCATCCTTTCCGATCCAGGTTCTTTCGTAAGTTCTCGCGGGCTCCGCGCATTCGAGGATGCCCGCAAACGCGGCTTTCGCCTCGTCCACTTCTTCCGGTGGGAGCAGGAAGTCCCAAAACGTCCTGCCCTCTACCTCGCGGAAGGAGTAGCCCGACTTCTCCTGGCAGGAGTGGTTGAAGGCGATAATGCGGCCAGCGGGGTCGAGAATGACGGTCAGGGCGCCGCTCATGTCCAGGAGGCTGGCCGACAGGTCCCTCTCGGCGACCGCGTCATCAAGAGACAGCCGGGCCTGATCGAGGCCGCGCTTCATCACGTCGACATCCATGAGCGCCATCAGTACCCCGTCGATCTTGTGCTCGGCGGTCCTGTACGGTCTCATCCGGAGGGAATACCAATGTCCGTCCTGGCCTTGGACCTCCCGTTCAACCAAGCTGCCTTTGCCGCTCACTTCCGAGATCAGGCTGTCCAGGTCGGGCACATCGATGTTGGGCCTGATATCGCCGATTGGCCGGCCCACGTCGGTGGGAATCAGGTTGAGCAAGGGCTCCGCCGCGGGAGTGAAACGCCGGATTCGCCGGTCGCCTCCCACAATGATCACCGGGATGCTGACTCCGACCAGCAGATTGCTCAGATCGTTCGCGAGTTGGCCCAGTTCCGCGTTCCGGTTCTGCAACTCCTCGTTCAGCGTGGTCAATTCCTCGTTCGAGGACTGCAATTCCTCCTTGGCGGTCTCCAGTTCTTCGTTGGTGCTCTGCAATTCCTCGTTGGCCGAC
>CAIRXZ010000258.1 GCA_903882645.1 uncultured Acidobacteriia bacterium
GCGCAGCCCTTGTTCATTCAAGACAGGAGATAGTCCCTCGTAACGCTGCTGAATACCCTGTGCTCCACGAACCGTGCCGCCCACAACTCAACCATACCGCGGTGTCTCGCCATTGTGAAGCGTTTATTTATGCACAACTCCTAAGCTATTGTGACGATCACGCCGTAGGCAAGCGCCACCCATGCTATCCCCCAGATCGTCCTTGCCCGCCGCCGTCGTTGCATCGTTGCCAACCAGCCCTCGCCCCAGACGGCGCCCGCGGCGTACAGCATGGGGTACGCCGGGAACATGTAATAACTCCTGCCCTTGGCCATCACGAAGAGCAGCAGCGTGACGACGTACATCCAGCCCAACATGCGAAATCGCTTGCCTTGACCGGAGAACAAGTAGAAATAGAGACCCGCCAGGACCAGGGGAACGAACGTGTGCCCCAACTGATCGGGAAGGAAGCTCCCGGTCTTGCCGTTGTGCACGTCGCGAGCATGAATGTACTTCAGAAAGTCCAGCGACACGAAGTGGTGTTGCGCTTGCCAAAGCAGGTTCGGCAGGAATGCCCCAGCCGCGACAGCCACCCCGATCCATAACCATTTGCTTTTCAGGTATCGGCGCGCGGCGGTCGCAAGCAGGCCTGCGACCATGGCCACGACAAAGAAGGCCATGGTGTACTTCGAAAGCATGCCGAAGCCGATGCTGGCCCCGACCGCCACCCACCAGCGCGGGTTGTCGGATTTCAGCAGCCGTACCACAAAGTACGCCGCGAGCACCCACGCCGCGTAATCGAACGACACGTACTGCATCAGCGCGCCGCCCCCGATACAGAAGGGCAGGGCGGACGCCCCGGCCAGGAGTTGCGCCCCACGCCTCCCGCCAAGTTCACGCGCCATCAACCCGGCCAGAACTACCGTTAGCGCGTGCGCCAGGGACGCGAAGAACCGGAAGCCTATCGGCGAAGCGCCAAATAAGATCGGCGATATCCGCCCGAGGAAAGGCGTCACCGGCGGGTACGCCGGATAGCCCCACGCCAGGTGCCGCGCGTCTTCGAGCGTCGCCAATTCGTCAGCGTGGAAACCGTAGCGATTTCCTACAATAGCGTGGAGAACTACGGTTCCCAGCGCCATGTAAATCAGCACCGCCGCGTTGTTCGACCACAGGGGCGGCCTCGAATCGGATGCGCGCCCGCCCGTAGCGTCATAAACCGCTTCTCGTTCTTGTTCCATGCCTGGATCCCTTGCTCAGCCACGACCGTAGGGGGCGGTTCGGGCCCCGTTCATACGGCGGTTTCAACGACTTGATACGAGTGTCCTATCCCTGATGTTCGTTCATGCTTCCGCACTTTTCTGAGGATTTTGTTGGCGGGGGCGACCCACTGGAAGGACTGGGGCGCCCTGTTGTCAGCGCAGATGTACTCGCGAATGGCCATTCCAGGCGCCGGACAGAACGAAGAGTTCCCCGGCGAATCCGTTTGCGCGCACCGACAACCTGGAGCCCGGCGCTACGCCGCGAAGCCCAGTTCGCGCAGCCTCGCCATCGTGTCTAACCAGGATTCCACCTGGATGGCCTCCACCTTGACCGCCGAATCCGCCGGCCAGCTCTCCGCCATGACCCGTATGGCCGCGTCGTTGCCGCCGTCGAACAGGGCGTCGCCGAAAAACACCACCCGTTGCGCGCCGCTCGCGATGAGCGCCGTCACCGCCTTGGTCTTGTCCTGGCCGTGCACGCCGATATCGAACGACGTCTGGCCGCCCAGCGTAATGGTCAAATCCCGCTCTTCCATGAGCCGCGCCAGCCGCCGCTTCAGATGCGCCATCACGCGCTCCCGGTACTGGTTCGCGCGGTCGAACTCCACGAACATCGCCCGGTTCCGTTGCGCCTCGGCCAATTCCTGAAGCGCTCTCCCGATCGGGCTGCAGTTGACCATCGATCCTCGATACACGATTCGCTCGCCCGCGACTTTGAGCGGAAGATGCGTCTGGAACTCCGGCAGGTCGAGCGTTTCCGAAAGAACTTGAATCAGAAACGCGTAGTCCGTCTCCCCCAGATAGTCTCGGATGTCGAACTCCGAAATCAACTCGAGCGACGGCCCCTCGCGGTAATCCGCGCGATAATGTACCGCGCCATTCGAAACGAACGCATCGAACCGTCCTCTGAATCCGAAGTCGTACAGCGGATGGAAGAACTGCTGCTGCAGCAACGGCAGGTGGCTCCCGGCCGCGACATGGAAAGGCACGGACAGGCGGCCTAACAACCGCGCCATCTCCTCTTGGATGGGCTGCCGCGGAGGAGTCATGGTGCCGTCGATGTCCAACAGGACCGCTGTGTTCACGCCGTTCAGTGTAACGTTACGCGGCGCTGCGCTTCAATTGCCCGCAGGCGGCGTAGATATCGAGCCCCCGTGGCTTGCGCACGAAGCAGGGAATCGCCCGCCGCACGATCCGTTGAAAGCTCTCCACGCGCTCCGGCGTCGGCGTCCGGAACGGAATTTCGGGGCCGGGATTCAGCGCGATCAGATTCACCTTGCAGTTCAGGTTGGCCAGCAGCTTCACAACGCGCCGCGCGTCCGCGTCCGAATCGTTGACGTCCGCCAGCAGCGCGTATTCGAAGGTCAGCTTTTCCCACGGCCGCAGCGGGTAGGCTTTGCACGCCGCCAGCAGGTCCTTCAAAGGATACTTGCGCGTGATGGGCATCAGCTCCCGGCGCGTCTCCTCGGTGGACGCGTTGAGCGACACGGCCAGCTTGGGCCGCACCGGCTCGGCCCCCAGTTCGGCGATCTTCGGAACGATTCCCGCCGTCGAAACCGTGATCCGCCGCGGGGATAGCCCGAACCCCGCCGGGTCCGCCAGGATGCGCGTGGCCTTCACCACGTTGGCCAGGTTCAACAGCGGCTCCCCCTGCCCCATCATGACGATGTTCAGCCGGCCGCCATCCTGGCGCAGTTGGTTTTCCCGCGCAACCACCAGGACTTGGCCCACGATCTCCCCCGCCGTAAGATTGCGTTCCAGCCCGAGCAGCGCCGTCATGCAGAACTTGCAGTCCACCGCGCAGCCCACCTGGGTCGAGATGCAGATGGTGTCGCGCTCCCCCTCGGGCATCAGCACGGTCTCCACCGTGCGCCCGTCTTCCAAACGCAGCAGGTAGCGACGTGTTCCGTCCGTGGATTGGTAGAGATTCGCGACCTCCGGCAGTCCGATCGGGTGCCGCGCCGCGAGCGCGCGCCGCATCTCCGCGGGCAGCGTCGAGACCTGAATCAGATCGCTCGCCCGCTGCCGGTACAACGCCTCATAGATCTGCCGGGCGCGAAAAGCCGGCTCTCCGGCCCCGAGCGCCTCCCTCAGATCCCCAACGTCCATCCCCACCAGCGGTTCCGCCATCTTGATCCCATCTTAGTGGGGCAGGCTGTCATCCTGCGCGGCGGTTGTCAACCGCCGCACGGGCCGCAGGCCCGCGTCGTATGGCTCAACCTATCCCCGCCGTTCATAGATCAGGCACCCCTCCGTCCGCCCCACCAGCCTGTACTGCCGGAACCACTCCGCCAAATCCGGAAACCGGCCAATGGCCAGCGCCGGGTTGTAGACACCCAATCCGTCCACCACAAACGTCGGCTTCGTCCTTGCTAATTCCCGCCGGTTTTTCTCCGCCAACGCCGGGAACGTGGCGTCGCTCCGCGTCAGGTGCCGGTCCGCCAGGACGCCCGTCAGGGGCTGAGAATCGAGGAACCGGCTCGCCGCCGGCATCCGCGCCAGCACGTTCAGCTCCGGCCGGTAGCCCCAGACCAGCAGCGTGTCCCCCGGCCGCGCGAGCGTTTGCAGCAGACGCGCCGCGGCCAAGCTGTCCTCGTACATCGCCAGGTCGCTTATCCGGTGGGTTCCGGCGATGGCATCCCGAGCCGCGGTAAAGTACGCCGGTCCGAATCGCGCGGCCGGCAGCGCCAGAGCGAGCGTCAGAAGCACGAGCCGCGTGCGCGCCTTTATCAACGCGATCCCGCGTGCGGCCGCCAGCGCCAGCACCGGCGTCGGCACGAGATAGTATCGCGGGAAGAAGCGCCAGCCGGCCGCCACGCTCGCCATCGCCGCTATCAGCCAGATCGCCATCAGGCCGGCCCGCCGGTCGCGCTCCCGCCACCAGTAGACCGCCGCCGGGACCGCCAGGGCCGCATGGAATCCAAGCCAGTTCCCCGTGCGGCGCAAGCCTTCCTGGAGCGGGTTGCGCAGAAACGTGTCGCGGGAGTACTCGAATCCCCATTTCCAAACCTGCTGCCAATGCGCCCCGAGCGCGCCCTGCGCCGCCAGCAGGATCGCGCCGCCGGCCGGCGCGCACAGGTACCCCGCCAGTGCGAGCGGCCAGTCCTGCCCTACCCAAAGCAACGCCACCGGCAGCAGGAACAAGGCCTTGGCATTGGCCAGCAGCGCCGCGCCCGCCGCCATCCCCGCCCAAAAAGGCCGCCGCGCCGCCGCCAGCCACACAAACGCGAGCGCGAACGGAATGGTCAGCATGTCCGGCGCCAGCGGCAACACCGCCGCCGCGAAACCGAACGTCAGGAAGAACCCCAGCAGCAGCGCGGCCGCCCGCGCCTCGCGCTCCCCAAACAGCCGCCCCGCCGCCATGCCCGCCAGCCAGCAATTCAAAGCTACGAAGACCGCGCCCGCCACCCGCAACGGCCACCCCGGCGCCGCCCCCCACGCCAGACAAATCCACGCATACAAGGGCGGCTTGTCGAACCAGATGTCGCGGTACAGAACCTCTCCCGCGGCCACCCTCTGCGCCGCCGCCATCGAGTACGCTTCGTCCACCCACACCGCCCGCACGTGGCAGAAGTGCGCCGCGAGCGACACCACCAGCACAACCAGCGCGATCCGAGCCACCGCGCCGCCGCCAGTTCCGCACAGCGCCGCGTCAGGGCCGCGACCGTCAGGGAGCGGTTGCTGCAAGTTACTCATTACGTTCTACTTACCGCGGCCTGGAACTTCCGGAGCAAAGCCAACGCGCCGCCCGGGGCGCAACCCGCTGAATCGACAGGAGCCTGCGACCCTCCATTCTACTGTCAATCGCTTGCGCCGAAGATCGCGGAGAAGCCCGGTTGGCCGATTTTCCATTCACCACAACTTCAAAAAAAGTTTTCGCTGTGTTTTCAATAAGTTACGGAGATCTCGGAATCTGTCTCTTCCCGCCCGTCTGCTATTTTGAAATTGAAGAGAGGCTTGCGGCCCACTCCCGCAGGCCAAACGGTTTTCTTCCTGGCCAGGAAGCGTTGCATTTGGGGTGGTACTGAACTTCTCGTAGGGCCTGAATGAAGCC
>CAIRXZ010000259.1 GCA_903882645.1 uncultured Acidobacteriia bacterium
CGCCGCAAACACTAAGCCCAAACCCCAACCGCCCGCCCGCGGTGGCTAATACAGCGACGCTCAAAAAGTATGCGGCATTGGGCTTTTCAGCCTGCGGACCCGCTTTCCAGCGGGTCCAGCCGGCCGGAAGGCCGGCTTGCGGGCAGGATTGCCCGCCCCACGATCCATGCAGAACGCCGATTTTGCGAAAACTAAGTGGCATTGCGCTGAAGCGTGCGCCACGCGGGGCGCGAACCCTTGGTATCCGCCATACTTCCAGCGCCGGTCAATCGTTGGACAGAAAGTACAGAAACACGAAGTACAATCCCGCCAGGAAGGCGGCGCAGGCTGCCAGAATCGCGGCTGTGCGGGCGAAGCGGTCCATGGGGGACCGCGGGCGCAATTGCCCTTCGGGAAGGGCTTGACCGATCGAGTCCGTCATCGGGTGGTCTCCTTTCCGTTTCGAGGTCAGTGCCCGGCCAGCGCAGGGCTTCCGAGATCGCCCGGATCTTCCTTGTCCCTGAACTCGCCCAGGGATATCGGGACGGCGACTTTCAACATCAGCGTGAAGACCAGGAACCCCAGGGCGAAGATGCCTGCCGCGACGCGCAGCTCCGCGATCGTCGGGTAATACTCGTAGATCTCGCCCAGCGCATCCGGCGTCAGCCCCGGAATGATGAGTCCCATGCCCTTTTCGATGTACACGCCGGCGTACGTCGCGAGACACCCGATATTCAGCGTGATCCAGTTGCGGCGGGTGGCCGGCGCGATGAACAGGGCGAATGCCAGAACGTTCAGCGCCACCGCGGACCACGCGTAGGGAACCAGCGTGCGATGGCCGCCCAGGCCCAGATACCAATAGCGCGTGTAGAGGAGGTGCTGCGTGCCCGAGTAAAACTCCTTGAAGGCCTCCGCGCCGTGAAGGAAGAGGTTGAGAAACATCGCGTAGGCCATCAACTCGGCGATCTTCTGGATGGCCTGGTCCTGGATCTCGAAGCGCGTGAAGCGGCGCAGCAACTGCATCACGACCAGGAGAATGGCGGGGCCCGAACAAAACGCGGAGGCCAGAAACTGGGGCGCCAGGATCGACGAGTTCCAATATGGCCGCGCCGCCAGACCGTTGTACAGAAACGCCGTCACGGTGTGGATTCCAACGGCCATGGGTATCGAGAGAAGCACCAGCGGGACCACCAGCCGCTTGGCGTACCTGCGTCCGTGGAACGCCCGGTAGAGAATGTGCGTCGCCACGGCGAAGTTCAGCAGGAAGTATATGTTCAGCACGATGACGTCCCACGCCAGGATGGACCGCGGGAAATTGAGATGGCCAAACGGCGGAATCAGGTGCCAGAAGCGGTCGGGCCTCCCGATATCCACGCAAACGAACATCAGGCACATCATGATCGCGCTGATGGCCAGCAGCTCTCCGTAGATGACGATCTCGCGGATGGGTTTCCAATCGTAAATGTAGGCGGGAATGACCAGCACGACAGCGGCTGCCGCCACCCCGACCAGGAATGTGAAGTTGCCGATGTAGAACCCCCAGCTCACCTGGTCGCGCATGGCGGTAACCACCAGCCCGGTGCGCACCTGGTTTGCGTAGGCCAGCGCTCCCGACAGGATCAGCGCTCCCAGGAAGGCCAGCCACAGCCAGTAGGCCCGGTTGCCTTTGAGGATCAGCTTCACGCTTCCGCGGGCGAAGCCGGAGAAAAGCCGGATGGTCTCACGTGGCATAAAAGTAGAAGAACCGCGGCATCGTGTTCAACTCCTCCTTGAGAACCAGCACCCGCTTGTGCTCGATGATGTAGCGGATTTCGCTGTCCTTATCGAGGAGGTTGCCGAATTTCCTCGCTCCCACGGGACAAACCTCGACGCATGCCGGATAACGGCCGGCGCGCGCGCGCTGGATGCAGAACGTGCATTTCTCAACCACGCCCTTGGAGCGGGGGCGGTTGCCCAGATAGTGCGTGTTCGTGTTGAGCTCGCCGGGGGGAATGTTGGGTTCGGCCCAATTGAAGTGGCGCGCGCCGTACGGGCAGGCGGCCATGCAATAGCGGCAGCCGATGCACCAGTCGTAGTCGATGACCACGATGCCGTCGCGCTCGGTCCAGGTGGCGCCCGTGGGACACACTTTGGTGCAGGGGGCCTCGCGGCAGTGCTGGCAGCCCACGGGAACGTAGAAATGCCCTTCCTCGGGAACTTCGGCGGGCTGATAGTAGGGATCGGCGCTCGAGAAATCCACGCCCTTCTCCTTCTCCATGGAGAGCACCCGGATCCACTGAATCTGGGGATCGCGCGATTGATTGTTTTCCGCCACGCACGCGTACACGCAGCGGCGGCAACCGATGCAGCGGGAGATATCCAGCGCGTAGGCGAACTCGACGCCGGGGATGGGTTGAGAGTCCGAAACCGTCACGTTCTTCCCGTAGCGCTCGCGGTACTGGCGTTCGAGATCCGCGATGGCCTTCTTGAGCTGGGCCCGCGGCGCTTCATATAAGCGTTTGGGGCCGCACGCGGTGAGGATCCAGCCGGCGGCCGCGGCCGCGGCGGTGGATGTGAACAGCCTGCGCGTGGGTTTCGGAGTCTTGCCGTTCGTTTCCATCGGGGCTGCTCCTTCAGTGGGGCGGACCTCCCGGTCTGCCTTCTTCTTGCCGATGTGGGGCAGGATGGAATCCTGCGCGGCGGTTGCCAACCGCCGCACGGGCCGATTGACAATCGGCCCGCAGCTTGACAAGCTGCCCCACAATCGGAGCAGATGTCTCCCGACAAGCCGTCGGTTGACTTGAGGGCGTCTCTCGAACGCGCGTCCCGGCAAGAAGGCAGACCGGGAGGTCCGCCCCACTGGCACGGTCCACGCGGGATGGCGCTGTGATATCGATCATGTCGTTACTCGGCCGGGCGCACGGGCCTTTTCGGCGCGGGCTTGGGCGCGAGCGCGCGGAAATGCGGCTGGTGCGGGTTATGGCAGTGCACGCATAGCAGGTATTCTTTGGCGCCGTTCCAGTTTCCGATGCGGCGGCCGTGCACGCCGGCCCGCCAGTCCCGAAGCTTCTCGCCGTGGCACTGCCCGCAAAGCAGATACGACTCGGTGAAGGCAACCCGCTCCCCACTCGCCAGATGAAGGAAGTCGCGGTTGGTCGCATCGTGGCAATCCAGGCACCAGCGGTGCGTCTCGTCGTGCTTCAGGACGATGTCCGTGTGCATTTCGGTGAGGGCGCGCCGCGTGCGGTTGGGCGTCATGGCGGCATGGCAGTTGGAGCAGGGGAACAACCCTTCCGAAAATGGCGGCGGGGGCGCCTCCAGGCGTTCCGGAGCGGAGGGCTGGACCCCCTCCCTGGGCGCGGCCGGCGTCCCCGAATCGTTCCCAGTTACGATTGCGGCCGCGCCCAAAGCGAGAAGCATGAGCAGTTGTGACAGAAGAAAACGGATGGCCGGAGTGGCAGGCGAAAGCGCCTGCCCCACCTTGCCTCCGAAGGGCTTGCTGCCAGGTGGGGCAGGCGCTTTCGCCTGCCAACCGGTTTTCTCCCACCTTCTGTGCAGTTTCATGCGGTATCCCCGGTCAAGCACAGCGCGCTTCGACCATCCGCTCCACCTCGCGGAGCCACATGGCCTGGAAGAGTTGGAGCCGCTGGCCGATCACGGCGGCCAGGTTCAGCGAGATGGCGCAGCCGGCCGCCGGAGAGGCGGCGAAGTAGCTCCGAAGCGCATCGCCGGGGATGGCCAGCACTTCCGACTGGACGAGCGCGGTCGCGGTCAGGGTGAACTGATACGGCGGAGTGAGGGCCGACCAGCCGACCGTCTGGCCGGCGGATCGCTCTTCCACCAGGATGTCTTCCTCCCGGCCGCGCACCTGCATGGGGAGCGTCAGTTTGATGCGGCCCCGAGTGACCAGGTAGAGAGTATCGGCCTTCGTCCCGAGGTGGAACAACTCCGCGCCGCTGGTCAGCGTCATCCGTCTGCCCAGCGCCAGGACCTTCTCCGTTTCCTCCGGCGTGAGACCTTTCAAAAGCTCCGGCTGTCCGTTCATTTAGACCTCGGTAAGAATCTTATTGAAATCACGCCTTCCTCCTCGCGCACCAGGCGGTCATCTTCCGGCCAGTGAGGGTACCCGTACGCTGACGCCAAAAGCAACGGCCGGCCTCCAATAGGTCTGGGTTGGCAGGGTGCCCTTGAAAGTGGTACCGAGACTTTCGCCCACGTACACGCCGTTCAGGCGAACATCGTGGCCGTAATGAAACAACGCGCTGAACATCAAGCCGCGCCACGAGAGGGAAGGCCCCGTCGCGAAATCCGCGGACACTGTATTCGGGTTCACTCCCACGGCGCCCGTCCAGTAGATCGCCATCCGCCAGCGACTCCAGCCAAGTTCCTTCTTGTTGAGGCGATAATTCACCGCGGCAAACGGCACGACAGTCGGGCGCAGCACCCGCTGCTGAACCTGCTGGTCTGTGACTTGTCCGCTGGTGAACACAGAGGCAGCCGCAAAGGAACGATTAGCCAGACTGGAAAACATCACCCCCGCCGATGCCTCCCACCGGACATCGCCAAAAACGACGGGAATGGTGGCTAACACCTTCTTTTTAGTCGGGTCAGCGGCCTCTTGCGAGTTCTGGACCAGGTTCAAAACGTTCAGCACATAGGTCGGCGACCTTACGGCATGCGTCAGATATGCTTTCTGCGGGTCTCTATACTCATACACCTTCACACGGGGACTGGCGGGACCGTTATTGGCGCCGCAAGGCTGCTGTGTGCGATTCAGACAGGGCAGTTCTTTGATGCGCTGACCATAACCTAACAGGTCCTTTGCTATGACATCGGCAACGTCTCTCAATGCCACCAGCGGCTGAATGAGGCCCTGATCTGTAGGCGAAAGGTTCTCAAGCTTCGTGGCAGCCGTGATGTTCGCGGACAACTGGTATTCCATCGCCACCAGTGGGCCGATCTCGGGAACCATGGCATCGAGCGCACACTTGAACTCTGTGTCTTTGGAAGGAAAGTCAGTCGGTTCAGGGCATTGCTTTCCTTGCTTTCCTTTCATGGCCTTCACGAATCCTCCGGCTGCCTCCTCGGAACGCGAATCCGGAGCGGTGGCGGCGCTGAGCACCAGATAGACGCTCCTGGCGCGTTCGGCGAACTCGTCAAAGCAGTATCCGGTCGCAGAGATCTTCGCGACCTTGTCGGCCCTTTCCTTGTCGGCCCTTTCCTTGTCGGCCCTTTCCTTGTCGGCCGCTTCCTTGGCGGCCTTTTCCCTGTCGGCCGGTTCCTTGGCGGCCGGTTCCCTATCCTTGCCCTTATCTTTATCCTCAACCTTAGGGCTCGATGCTGGATAGGCCTTCTGGAGCTCCGTTGCGTCGCATTTGCCCGCCGGTTTAGCGGCTTCAGGCTGGTTCGTAAATACCCCAATCGGAGTGCTGGATACTGTAGCCCAGAACTTCTGTATCGGCGTTAGCAGCCCGTTGACTATGGCCGAAGTAACGTCGGGCGCCGGATTGACCGGGCCGCCTTGAGAGTCCAAGTAGTAACGCTCGAAGTAATGCGGGTTGGTCACTACCACAGTGAGCGTCTTCCCCGGGGACATCTGAATGGTCGGGGGAACGAGGAGTGTCGTCCGATCAATCGTGAGCGTACACTCGTCATTGGTCCTCGCGATAGAGCATTCCACTGCTGCATACGCGACAGCAGCCTGCGCAACAAGAACCGCAAGGGCCACGCGGGAAAGGCGAGCGAGCCTGCATTGTGAAAGCATAGTTTTAGTGATTTTCCAAGAAGGTTGCTTTTGTGTTTTACCTTGAGATGTCGAGCCGCGGGCCATCAACCAGGCGGGCCGGTAGTTGAAAGCCGATAGCCGATAGCTGGTTCTCATTCCGTGCCGCCTCTCAGTTCACCAGCGGAGAGATGGTCCGGCTGTGCAGCAGGGCCGGCGTGGGCGCTTGCAGGAACGACTCCGCCGCCGCCTGTTCCAGCCTGACGTGATTCTCAATCTGAAGCAGCAGCGCCTCGATCGGAACCCTGGGACGGGCGGGCGGCGCAATGCGCACGGCGTCTACAAAGAAACGCGCTTTCGCGGCGGCCTTGGCGACGGCCGGCTGGGGTTGGGGTTGCAGCGCCGGGGAACGCTCTTCGGTTCGCGTCGCCGCCCCGAAGGCGAGACACGCCACCGCCAGTCCAAACACGCTTATGCAGGCGCCCATCAGCAACATTTCCATAAGTTGGTCTCCCTATGGCGGCGGTGATAAGCACGCCCGCTTCCATGCTGAAAGAGCACAAAAACGCCCGAAAATCGGCGGTTTCCCAGGCTGGGGCGGCGGGGAACTGACAGAATGTCAGGCCGGCGCCTGCCATTTCGTCAGGGGGGCGGACCTCCCGGTCTGCCTTCTTTCTGCGACGCACGTTCCAAGAGATCTCGCAACTCAACTGAATCGCGGCGCGCCATATTCCCACGAATCGCAGCCGTTTGGCCGCGCTGCCGGGCAACCAAGAAGGCAGACCAGGAGGTCCGCCCCACTAAGCTGCCGCGCTGCCCGGGAAATAGAACATACTGCAAAGCAATCATTGACCGCGCCCCACGCAGTGTGACATCATTCGACCATTCCAAGGGGGATGCCATGAAGCCGCCTTTTACCAGCATGACAGCCGGTCTGGCCGTGGGGGTTACCGCCGCAGTGGTGGTGGCCTGCGCGGGCGGCGCATATCTATACTCCCGCCATCACATGCGGTCGCTGCTTGAGACGGCGCGCGACGCCTCATTGGCTGAAGGCGACCTGATCCGCGTGGCGCTGGAACACCAGATGATCGAAAACGACCGCACGCTGATCGCCCGGATGGTGGAGAGTTTCCGCAGGCTGGCCCGCGTGGAGCGCCTGGTGGTTCTGGACCGCACGGGCGTCGAACGGTACCCGGCGGGCCCGCACGCGCCGGATGCCGACCTGCAAATCGGGTCGCCGACCTGCCAGGCCTGCCACCGCTACCCGCCGAGCCAGCGGGGATCGAGCCGGGTGATCGAGACGCGCAGCGGCGCCGTCCTGCGCACCGTGATTCCGATCCGCAACCGCGAAGAATGCTACGGGTGCCACGATCCCAGCCACCAAATCAACGGCATTCTGATTCTGGACTACAACACCGAAGCCGTCAGGGCCGAGATGACGCGGGATCTGCGCTGGCTGGTCGGCGGTACGGCCGCCATGACGCTTCTGCTGGTGGGCGCGATCGGAACCGTGATTCGCTTCGCCGTGCTGCGCCGCTTGCAGCGTTTTGAGACCGCCGCGCGCCGCATCGCCGCGGGCGATTTCGACCAGCGGGTTCCCGCCGCCGGCTCCGACACGATTTCCTGGCTGGCGCGCGAGTTTAACTCCATGGCCGATTCGGTCACAGGCCTGGCGGGCGAAGTGCGCAACCAGCGGGAGCGCCTTGAGACGGTGATTAACAGTATCGACGACGGGATCGTGGTGCTCGACGCCCAGCGCCGTATCATCGCCGCCAACGATGCGTTTCTGGCGCGCGTGGAGCACTCCCGCGACCAGGCGCTGGGGTGCTGTTGCCGCGACCTGGGCGCGGGCGGATGCACCGTCGCGGACTGCCCGACGGCCGCCTGCCTCGACTCGGGAGTGCGCCAGGTCCGCATCTGCGAGCGCCGTACGCCGCAGGGCGCTCAGGCCTGGGAAGAGGTCCACGCTTCGCCGGTCCTCGATGCGTCCGGCAACCTGCTGCAAGTGGTCGAGGTCTGGCGCGACATTTCCGAACGGCGCGCGGCCGAGGCTCACCTGGCCGAGTCGCACCGGCTGGCGTCGCTGGGGACCCTCGCCTCCGGCTTCTCCCACGAGCTCAACACGCCGCTGGCCACGGTCCTGACCTGCGTGGAGGGCATCCTGCGCGAGATGCCGCCCGAGCCGGCCGGAGAGCCGGACCGGGAGCGCATTCGTGAAAACGCGTCCATTGCGCGCGAGCAGATCCTGCGCTGCCGAAACGTCACCCAGCACTTCCTGCGCCTGTCGCGCGGCCAGCGCCCGCAAGGCGACATCGTGGACCTTCACGCCGCCATCGCCGGCGCCGTGCGGCTCATCGAACCCACCGCGCGCGCCCACTCGGTGAAGATCGAGCTGCGGCCCGCCGCGCCGGGAATCCACGTACGGGCGGACGAGGCGGAGTTGCAGCATGCGCTGATCAATCTCCTGCTGAATGCGGTCCAGGCGTGCCGGCCGGGCGGCACAGTCGTCGCCGGGCTCGAAGCGGGCGCCGATATCCGCATTCGCGTGACCGACGATGGTTGCGGCATCGCGCCCGAGAACCGCAAGCGGATCTTCGAGCCGTTCTTCAGCGCCCGCCAGGGCGGCACCGGCCTGGGCCTGTTCCTCTCCTTGAACTTCGTCCGCCGGTGGGGCGGAGATATCCTGGTGGAAAGCGTGGTAGGCGAAGGTTCCACATTCGAGGTCGTGCTCCCGGCGCTCGCCGGAGAGCCGGAACTTGCGTCATGACGCCCGCGGCTTCCATTCTCCTGGTGGACGACGATGCGGCGTTCCGCCACGTCATGGCCGGCGAGTTGCGGCGCATGGGATACGAAGTGCGGACGGCGGCCTCGGGCGAGGAGGCCGTCGCCAACACCGAGCGGGCCGAGCCGGAAATCGTTCTGCTCGATCTGCAAATGCCTGGAATGGCCGGGCTCGATACCCTGAAGGCCATCCGCGCGCGCGTCCCGGCGGCGGAGGTCATCATGCTGACCGGCCACGGTTCCATCGATACGGCCATCGAATCGATCCGCGTGGGAGCCTTCGATTACGCGATCAAGCCGTGCCCGCTCGACGAGCTGCGCATTCGCATTCAGCGGGCCATGGAGCGGCGTTCTCTTCGCCAGCGGGCGAGTCTGCTCGAGCGCGGGCTGGTCCCTCCGGACCTGGCCGGCTCCTTTATAGGAGAGAGCCCGGAGTTCCGCCGTCTTCTCGATCTGATCGGCCGCGTCGCCCCGAGCGACTCCACTATTCTCATTGCGGGGGAAACCGGCTCCGGCAAGGAGATGGCGGCCAAGCTGATTCACGCCCGCAGCGGCCGCCGGTCCCGCCCGTTCGTGGTGGTGGACTGCGCCGCTTTGCAGGAGAGCCTCCTGCAAAGCGAACTGTTCGGTCACGAGCGCGGCGCCTTCACCGGAGCCGACCGCGCCAAACCCGGCCTCTTCGAGGTGGCCCACGGAGGCACCATTTTCCTGGACGAGATCGGCGAAATCAGCCAGACCACCCAGACCAACCTGCTGCGCGTGCTGGACACTTCGGTATTCCGGCGCGTCGGGGGAACCGGCGAGATCCGCGTGGATGTGCGGGTGCTTGCCGCCACCAACCGGGACCTCCAGGCGATGGTCCGCCAGGGACGCTTCCGGGAAG
>CAIRXZ010000260.1 GCA_903882645.1 uncultured Acidobacteriia bacterium
GACGCTGCTGCTGAAGGGGTTCACCCCAACCGAAAGAAGCGCAGATCGTTCCCACGGGCTGCTTGGCATCGTCGTCACAGCTTTCCCGCCCGCAAGGAGTCCCAATGAGCTATTTAAGTGGCATTGGGCGAAACCGCCTGCCCCACCACTGCAAATACAGGACTTCCATAGGTGGCGCGGGCGGTTTCGCCTGCGTTTCGCGATTCTTTCACGGCGTCTCACGGCCGCGGCTCCAACGGGGGTTGAGCGCGAACAAGCGGCTTGTCAACAGCGCCGAATTTCGCGGTCACGGAACCGGCCCCTATCGGCGAGCTAGCCGATGGAGATGCCGAGGGCCTTGGCGACGCCTTCGCCGTAGGCCGGATCGGCCTTCATGCAGTTGCCGATGTGGCGAAGCTTGATTTCCTTGGGGGCGTCGCCCATTGCGCGGGCGGTGTTCTCGAAGAGAGCCTGCTTCCGGGCGGCCGTCATGAGGCGGAAGAGAAGCCCGGGCTGCGTGTAGTAGTCGTCGTCGTCCTCGCGATAGTTCCAGTGATCGGCGGCGCCGTCGATGCCGAGCGGCGGCTCGGCGAAGGCGGGCTGCTGCTCCCACTCGCCGTAGCTGTTGGGCTCGTAGCCGGGCGCGCCGCCGTGGTTGCCGTCGACCCGCATTGAGCCGTCGCGGTGATAGCTGTGGACGGGGCAGCGGGGCGCGTTGACCGGGATGTGCTGGTGGTTCACGCCGAGGCGGTAGCGCTGGGCGTCGCCGTAGGAGAACAGGCGGCCCTGGAGCATCTTGTCCGGAGAGAAGCCGATGCCGGGCACGATGTTGGCGGGGTTGAAGGCGGCCTGCTCGACCTCGGCGAAATAGTTCTCCGGGTTGCGGTTAAGCTCCATGACGCCCACGTCGATGAGAGGGTAGTCCTTGTGGAACCAGATCTTGGTGAGATCGAAGGGGTGGTAGGGGCACTTGGCCGCGTCCGCCTCGGGCATCACCTGGATGCGCATCTTCCAGCGGGGGAAATCGCCGTTCTCGATGCTGTTGTACAGATCGCGCTGGTGGCTTTCCCGGTCTTTGGCGACGATGGCCTCGGCCTCGGCGTCGGTCAGGTTCCTGATGCCCTGCTGGCAGACCAGGTGGAACTTCACCCAGAAGCGCTCGTTGTTGGCGTCGATCAGGCTGAACGTGTGGCTGCCGAAGCCATGCATGTGGCGGTACGAGTACGGAATACCCCGGTCGCTCATGGTGATGGTGATCTGGTGGAGCGCCTCGGGAAGCGAGGTCCAGAAGTCCCAGTTGTTGCGGGCGCTGCGCAGGTTGGTGCGCGGGTCGCGCTTGACGGCATGGTTGAGGTCCGGGAACTTGAGCGGGTCGCGCAGGAAGAAGACCGGCGTGTTGTTGCCGACCAAGTCCCAGTTGCCTTCCTCCGTATAGAACTTCATCGCGAAGCCCCGGATGTCGCGCTCGGCATCGGCCGCGCCGCGCTCGCCGGCCACCGTCGAGAAGCGGGCGAACATCTCGGTCTTCTTGCCGACCTCGGAGAAAATCCTGGCCTTGGTGAAACGGGTGATGTCGTGGGTAACCGTGAAGACGCCGTACGCGCCCGAGCCCTTGGCGTGCATGCGACGCTCGGGGATCACCTCCCGATCGAAATGGGCGAGCTTCTCCAGGAACCAGACATCCTGAAGCAGCGCCGGGCCGCGAGGTCCCGCGGTCATTACGTTCTGGTTGTCGACGACGGGGGCGCCCGCGTTGGTAGTCAGCTTCTTCTCCGCCATATCATTCTCCTCCTGGCCTTCCAACAATTTCGATTGTACACGCAACCGCCATAAGCGGAGATGTCGCTCTCATTACGCGTACATTGAGCGACCCCGGAAAGGGCGCTGATTTGCACTGCAGCGTCTCGGGGGTATTTCGGGGAGCCGCAAACGAAACCGCCAAACTCCAGCGGCCGGGCGATGGGGCTTGCGCAGCCTGTCCTTCCGCGGACGACCGGGGCATCCGTCTCCCGTCGCGATCCCATCCGCACACCACTTGGGCGCCTAATCGCGCCATGAGGGCGGCGAACAACCGGCGCGCCGCTTTCCAGATGGCGGAGTCAAACCAGGCGGGCCCCCGAAAGTGTTTTTTGGGGTTCCCATTATTGCTATTGTGGGAAGTCGCGGGAAGGTGCGAAAAGGAGGACGTTTATGAAGCGAATCGTCTTGTTGCTCGTCAGCCTGTTTGTCGTGTTCCTGTCCACGGGCTGCGGCCCCAGCGACGCGGAGAAGCGCGCCCAGCAGGTCGCCCAGGCCAAGGACGACGCGCTGAAACTGCGCCAGCAATTGGCCCAGGCCCAATCCGGCGCCGATGCCGAAAACGTGCGCCAGCAGATGATGAAGGTGCTCAGCGACGCCAGTCTGACCGTCGAGTCCATCCACTTTAGCGAAGCCGAGCTGAAGGATTACGTGAAGGCGGCCAGCGCCGCGGAAAAACCGGCCCCGCCGCCCAAGAAGGCCAAGGCGGTGCGGCACACCAAAGCCCGGCGCAAGGGGTGAACCGCTCCAGCGGTTCGGTAAGGTTCCTCACGCTCCGGGCGCCGGACTTCCCGCGACCGAACCTCGGGGGGAGTTTGGGCGCCCACTTCCACGGAATGGTCATCCGGCTTCGAACCGGGCCATCCCCCGCCGATTGAGGCGCTTCCGGTAGCGCGCCGGCGCTCGTTTCCGCGGCGCGGCCGCGCAGCCGCAGCTTCGTTCACGCCTTCACGGATTATTAATCCGAATGTCATCGCCGCTTGTCCGGATCAGGTGTAAGATTAAAGAAGCTTAAGCGATTTTCGGAGCGCACATAATATGAGATCCCGGATCCTGTTTGTCTCCGGGCATCCGGATGATGCCTGCCGGCTTTCGCAAATGTTGCAGCCCCTCCCGCTGGCCTTGGACCACGCGGAGGACCTGCGGCACGCGCGCGCTCAGCTTCAGCGGAGAGAATACCACGTGATTCTCGCCGAAGCCGCTCTCCCCGATGGAAATTGGTTGGATGCTTTACGCCTGGCCCGTGAGTGTCCTCATAATCCCGAACTAATCGTGACCTGTGCGCATGCGGATGCCCGCTTTTGGGCCGAGGCGCTGAACATGGGCGTCTACGACCTGTTGGCGCAGCCCTTCTACGATGCCGAGGTGCGCCGCATCCTTCACAACGCCTGTTCCCGTCGAGCGCCGCAATCGTCCGCCATGGCCGCCGTGTAGCGGTCCAACGGCGCGGCCGCGGCGGCGGGAACGGATCGCCGCCGCCCGGGGGACGGCGTGGATCTTCCATTCGCTTTGATCGGCCGGCCGGCGGCAAGTACAATGGGTTTCGTGCGGGAGACTGGGGGTTTGCCTTGCGGCACGAGGAGGAGTTGATTGCTCCGCGCCGCGGCCGCGGCGTTCTGTTGGTCCTGCTGGCTCTTCTCTTTATCTATCTGGCTATCCGTGTAATTCTGGTTCCTGCCGATGCGGCCGCCTCGGGGGGGTTCGCAC
This sequence comes from uncultured Acidobacteriia bacterium, assembly GCA_903882645.1. Classification (GTDB taxonomy): domain Bacteria; phylum Acidobacteriota; class Terriglobia; order Bryobacterales; family Bryobacteraceae; genus BOG-224. Next base: position 3,484 of record CAIRXZ010000260.1, read on the forward strand.
ACGACGGGGCGTATCTGAGCATCGTGGCCGGCCAGGTGCGCGATGGTAATGGCTTTGTGAATCCCGCGCACTGGCTGCTATTCCTGTGGCCGAAAAGCCTGCCGATGCCTTATCACAACGCCAATCCCGGGCTTCCGGCCTTGATGGCGCTGGTCTCGCTGCTGTTGGGGGTCGAGACGGCAAGGGCGGCCCTATTGATCTCGGCGGTTTCAAGCGGTCTGCTGGCGGTTTCGGTTTTTGCGCTGGTTTCGCGATACACGCCGGACTGGCGGGTGGGGGCCTTCCTTGCGGCCGTGGTTACTCTGTTTCCGGCCAACCTGACGGACTCCCTGAGCGCCCTGCCCGACGCCCTTTGTACCGCGCTGTGCGTTGGAGCCGTCGCGTTTGCCGTGAGAAACGGGAAGGGCTGGACGCCGGTTGCCGCGGGGCTCACCCTGGGACTGGCATGGCTGGCGCGGTCGAGCGCGATTCTGCTGTTTCTTCCCTTGGCGTGGCTGTTATTCCGGCTAAGACGCGACCGTCTGAGGTCCGTGCTTCTTCTCGCCGCCGCCTTTGTGGCCGCCACCAGCCCGTGGCTCGTGCATACCTGGCGGGTGTGGGGATCGCCATTCCGATCGGACGCACCCCTGTACCTGTTTCAGGATTACTACGCGCAATCCTACGGCGGCGACACGGACCGCTACTGGCGGTCGCTCGATCCGCCACCGGGGTTTGGAGAGATATTGCGCCGGGACGCGGCGGGCTTCGCGAGGTTCTATGTGCGCGGCATTCCCCATCTGGGTTACCTGGTCATGGCTTTTTTTAGCGGCTGGAGCAAGGCTGCGGCCGCCTTCTACCTGGCGCTGGCCGGTTGTGCGGCCCTCTTTTCGAGACGGTTCCGGAAGACCCCGGAGTTTCAAGCCGGAGCCTTGCTGATGTTGCTGACGCTGGCTGTGCTGAACGTCCGCCCTTACAGCTACGAGCCTCGCTATCTCGGCTGCGCTCTGGTTCTGGCGCTGCTTTGGCTGGCGTTGCCGGCCGCCGCGCTGCTGGGCCGCCGCCCGGAAAGAGCCTTCGAGTGGACCGCGCTTGCCGTGGGGCTGGCCTGCGCGGCGGCGATGGCCTGGCAGGATGCCGCCGCGTTCCGCCAGTTCACGGGGCCCTCCGCCGCCATTGCCGCCACTCGCGCCGAGTATGGACGGTTGCAGCGAGAGGTGGCTGGAAACGAACGGGTCGTAATTCCCACGCCCTATTTCTATACGCTGTTCACCGGCCGGAGCGCGCTGGCCCCCCCCAATAGCGGAAAAGAGAGGCTCCTGCAATTCATGACCCGGTATTCGGCTCGTTTTCTCGCGGTCCCAACGGCGAGGCTAAGTTACTATTACCCCGACTACGGGACCTTCGGACCGGAATTGCGGTTCATTCGGGAGGCCGGACCATTGAGCGTATTCGAGAGAACGCAGTGACGCCTCCCCCCTCGGCGGCCGCGAAGCGCGGCTGGATGCCCGTTCCGGCCGAAGTACGCTTGCGAAAGGACCGGCTCAAGGCCGGGCGCCGCGGGCGTCAGCCATGCCGGGCCAGTTGATATACTGAAGGCGTTCCCACAATCAGGAGTTTTCTCAAAAATGTTCGATTTGTTTCGCAGACGTGACAGGGCCGTCCGCATCGTGCTCGGAGGCATCCTGGTGGTCGTGTCGCTGTCCATGCTCACCTACCTGATCCCCAGCTTCAGCAACGTGTCCAACGACCCGTCGGATATGGTTGTCGCGGAGATCGGCAAAGACAGGCTGACCGCGCCCGAGGTGCAGGCCGAGATTCAGCGGTCCATGCGCGGGGGCCAGATTCCGCAATCCGTTCTGTCCAGTTACATCCCCCAGATGGTCGACGAGCTGGTGCTCCAGCGGGCCCTGGCCTATGAGGCGGACAGGCTCGGCTTCCAAGTGACCGACGCGGAAGTCACCGACACCATTCAGCAGCTAATTCCGAACTTGTTTCAGGACGGCAAGTTTCTGGGCAAGGACGCTTACGCCGCGGTGCTCGCCCAGCAGAACCTGACCATTCCGGAGTTCGAGGAAAACCTGCGGCGGCAGATGCTGATTCAGCGTCTGCTCTCCGTGGCCCAGGCCGGGGTCGTGATCACCAACGCGGAAATCGAGCGGGAGTACCAGCGCAAGAACGAAAAGGTCCAGGTCGAATGGGTGAAGCTCACGGCGGACAAGTACGCGAAGGAAGTGGCGCCCAGCCCGGAAGATCTGCAGAACTACTTCAAGGCGAACGCGGCCCGTTACCAGATCCACGAGAAAAAGGCCTTGACGATCCTTGCCGGCGATCCGGCCGCGATCGAGGCGAGCCTGAACCCGGCCGATGCCGATCTGATGGTTCTCTACAATCGGGACAAGGAATCGTTCCGCGTGCCCGACCGGCTCAAGGCGCAGCGCATCCTGCTGAAAACCACCGGCAAGCCGCCGGCCGACGAGCCCAAGATCAAGGCTAAGGCCGCGGACTTGCTCAAACAGATTCGCGGGGGCGCGAGTTTCTCCGAGCTGGTAAAGAAGAACTCCGAGGACGAAGCCTCGATCAAGGACGCCAAGAACCCCGGCGAGCTGCCGAATTGGATCATCCGCGCCGGCCAGTCGGTCGCGGCGGATTCGAATTACATTCAGACGGAGAAGGAATTCGAAGACGCGGCCTTCTCCCTGAAGCCCGGCCAGGTGAGCGACGTGGTGAAAACCCAGGTTGGCTACCACATCATCAAGGTGCTGGCGCGCGAGGACGCCCATCTGCGGACCTTCGACGAGTCGAAAGCCGAACTGACGGCGCAATGGAAGAAGCAGCGCGTCAACGACATCATGCAGAACATGGCCGACAAGGCGCAGGCCGCGTTGCAGAAGGACCCGGCGCATCCCGAGAAGGTGGCCGCCGAATTCAACATGCAAATGATCCACTGGGATCAGTACGAGCCGGGCCAGCCCCTGCCGCTGGTTGGGCAGGTTCCGGATTTCGATTCGGCCGTCGGCGGCCTGAACCCGGGCGAAGTATCTCCTCTCGTGGCGCTCCCCGCAAACCGGGTGGCGCTGGGCTTGGTGACGGGCATCGTTCCCGCCCGGCCCGCCACGTTCGAGGAGGTCAAGGGCGAGGTGGCCAAAGCCGTCACCGAGGCGCGGACCTCCAACGCGCTGCAGAAGCACTCGCAGGAGTTGATCGATGCCGCCAAGAGCTCCGGCGATCTGTCCAAGGCCGCCAAGGCGGCGGGCCTGGAAGTCAAGACTTCCGAGGAGTTCACCCGCACGGGATCTGTCGAGGGCATGGGGTCCGCCAGCTATTTGCAGGACGCCTTCTCGCGCCCCGAGGGGACGATTCTCGGGCCGATCACCGTTCCGGACGGCACGGTGGTGGCGCAGGTGACGCGGCACATCCCCGCGGACATGTCGAAGCTGGCTGAGCAGCGCTCGTCGATCCAAGACGACGTCAGGAGCCGTAAGGCGCGCGACCAGAATGCGCTCTTCGGAGAAGGCATCCGCGACGCGCTGACGAAGCAGGGCAAGATCAAGCTCCACCGGGGAGTGATCCAGCGTCTCGTAACCGAGTACAGTTCTCCGAGCTAACCGAATGCTCCATGACGTCGCCGGCTTTCTCCGGTCGCTGACCGACCCGCCTCGCCTCATCCAGCTTCTGAGCACTCTTTTTTCCGGCTGGCTGGGGTACGCCATGTTGTTCGGCGTCGTGTACTCGGAAACAGGACTCCTGTTCGGCTTTTTCTTTCCGGGCGATTCCTTGCTGTTCACCGTGGGAGCGGTGGCGGGCGCCGGACACCTGAACATCGTCCTGGTCAATCTGCTCCTGATGTCGGCGGCCCTGCTGGGCGATTCCACCGGCTTCATGCTGGGCCGCAAGACCGGCCGGCGCATTTTCAGCCGGCAGGATTCGCTCTTCTTCAAACGCGAGTACGTCACGCGCACGAAGAACTACTACGATCGCTACGGCGGCAGGACCATCGTCTACGCCCGCTTTATTCCCATCGTTCGGACGTTCGCCGCCTTCGTGGCGGGGGTGATGGAAATGCCCTATCTGCGGTTCCTCCCCTTCAGCGTGTGCGGCGGCGTCGGCTGGGTCTTTACGATGACCATGCTGGGATATGAATTGGGATCCATCGCCATCGTGAGACGGAATTTCGACAAGGTGATCCTCGCGATTATCTTCGTCTCCCTGCTGCCCACATTGATTGAGATCGTCAAGGCCCGCCGCGAACACAAAGCGGGACAGTAGGGGCCGCGGGCGCCCGTCAGCGCGTCAGCCCGACCAGCCCCGCCGCGTACAACCGGTCGTCCACCCGGCCCAGCCGCGCGGCCATCCGCGGCGGCAACAGCGCCCGGTGCGCGATGCCGCACAGGTACTCGGGTATCGCCCAGACATCCTCCTCCGCGGTCGTCCATTGGATGGAATCGAAGCGGCGCAGGTTCACCGGGCGGGAGTAGCGCCGCAGCGTCTTTTCCTTCCGGCGATTATAGTAGTGCTCGAAGTAGGAAATCGCCAGTTCCCGCAGCGTCCTGTAGACCGGCTCGCGGTAGCGCAGCCCCGAGTAGTTGGACTTGGCGATCGCCCCCCAATGTCCGTGCGCGCGGAAGATCGCCAGCACGTGATCGTCGTCGCGGACCGCCTCCAGGTCGAGCAGCAGCGGCGGGTAGCCGAGCAAGCCGAGCGCCGCCGCGCCGAACAGCGCGCCCTCCATGCAGTGCGCGGTCCGGTCCCGCAGCGCGCGCCGGGGCGACCGGCAAGTTGGACCGTCCGGCTCCTTGTTGTAAGCCAGATCGAAGTCCACAAAGCGCTGGATCTTCTCGGGCGAGTTGAGCCGCCGGAAAACCGCAAGCTCGGCGGAACTGAAACCGTAGGGGAGCATTCTCGTTCAGGTTAACCGATTCGGAGGCCGGGACACGCCGCGACTGAAGAGCTTGCGCCGCAATGGCTTGGATCGGCGCGGAACTACGGTTTCAGAAAACTCCCGCCAGGTTATTGAAAACAAACGGCTGAATCTGGTGAGCCGGGCGGGGCTCGAACCCGCGACCCTGTGCTTAAAAGGCACATGCTCTACCACCTGAGCTACCGGCCCAAACCTAACAAACTAAGGCGTTTGTGGTCTTCGCCTTTTCTTCAAAACCGTCCACTTTGGGGGTTTCTTTGGGTACCCCAAACGCGGTTCCCGCCTCTAGCGCGTCGATAGCGTCGCGACGCGACTTCGCTCGAATGTGGGAATATCTGCGCAGCATAGACGCACTCACATGACCCATCATATCAAGCATAGTGCTCTCGGGCGTGCCCGCCTCCGCGAGTTTCGTGCAAAAGGAATGCCGAAGGTCATGCAGCCTGCACTCCACATTGGCCTTGGCCTTGACCGTTTCCCACGCCGTTTTGAGGGACGTTACTGGCCTGCTCGGGTCAACGGGCTTCGTGCGGTTCGATAGCGGGAAGACGTACCACTCCGGCTGAATCGGCCCCAGCTTCCCCGCGCAGAACGCCGCGTGAGCCTCTAGCGCGGCTTTCAAAACTGCGCTCATGGGAATCGCCCGCCCGCTTCCCGCATTGGTCTTAGCCTTCCCTACGACGATCTGCGGGGTATCCAGGTCCACTTGCGCCCACCGTAGGGTGCGGGCCTCATCGCTCCGCATTCCTGTCCATGCCAACGTCACCAGAAAAGGGTAGATGTACTTCGAGGGATTGCGGGCCGCCTCCGAGAGAATGTGCTTTTCCTCTTCAGGTTCCAGCGCGCGGCCCGCGTCGCGGTTCTCTTCGAGCTTCTTCACCTTCGGCCAAATGGCCTTCCACGTGTAGCCGATGGCGCGGGACAATACCATCAGTTCAAGGTTGACGGTTCGATGGGCCGCCCCTTCTTGGCCCCGCTGCTCCATATAGCCGGTAATTCGATCCGGCGTCAGATCCGGTAGAAGCACGTTTCCCAACAGGCGGACGACGTGCTTTGAACGCTCCGTGACTACCACGAGGGAATTCTTGCGGTGATTGACCCCATAGCCCGCCTCATAATCCTTGAGAACTTCGCCGGCCGTCTTGATCCGCTGCTCACGTTGTTCCGTGGGCATACCGGCGTTAACGCGCTCTAGCCGCAAGCGGTGATCCTTTTCGGCCTCAGCCGCTATGGTCTTCCTGGTAGTCTTGGAGGATTTGCGGACGCGCTTGCCCGCGAAAGAAAACTCGGCTCTCCGCAGGAATTCGTAAGAAGTGGCATTCTACGCGGCTTTCCTGGTTTTCTGAAAAGTGACATATTCGGTGTTGGTCACGGCCATGCGGCGTGCTTTCAATAGGAGGTAAC
>CAIRXZ010000261.1 GCA_903882645.1 uncultured Acidobacteriia bacterium
GTGTCCCTCCTTCGTCCCTTGGGACCCCGCCAAGCCCACCCAATGCCCATCCGAAGTTGCCCAGCTCGCCCAAAACCTCGGAATCCCTTTCGATACCGCTGCTTGCCCGCACCCAACTGCCACGGATGCGGAATCGCTGCCGCGCGCGGCGTCTACTTTTCCTGGCCGGAGTTTTCTGGTAGCTTGAAGTCAGGCTGAATGTGAGGTTCCCTGTGGCCGCTTCAATCTTGGACTTGAGCCTCGGACGGACGGCGGAAGTTGCGGAGACCGATGACCTCCGGCTGGTGCAATCCCTGCGAGAGGGATCCGAATGGGCGTACGAAGACCTGTTGGCCAGGTTTCAACAACCGGTCTACGCGCTGGCCTTGCGCCTGCTCAACGATCCGTCGGAAGCCTGCGACGTGGTGCAGGAGGTGTTCCTCAAGATCTTTCGGAATGTCGGGCATTTCCGGGGACAAAGCAGCCTGAGAACATGGGTTTACCGGATCACGGTGAACGAAGCGCACAACGCGCGCCGCTGGTTTTTCCGCCACCGGCGGCGCGAGGTGGTGCCGGATACGGACCGGGAAGGAACCCGCGATTGGAGGGAGACCATCGCCGACGGCGGCCGCTCGCCGTACGACGACGCGTGCGATAGCGAACGGCGCGTCATGATCGAAGCGGCGCTGCGGCGGATCAATCCGATTTTCCGCGAGGCGGTGGTGTTAAGGGACATCGCCGATCTGAGCTACGAGGAAGTCGCGGGGGTTCTGGGGGTGAATCTTGGGACGGTAAAGTCCCGAATCCTGAGGGGCCGGGAGGCCCTGCGTGAAGAGCTCGCCGGGAAGCTGGAAGATAGCCGCTCCCTGCGACTGGCGCCGAATGCGGCCGAGTGAAGTTATGAGCTGTGCAAATCCGTTAGAAACGATTTCGATGCTCCTCGACGGAAAGATAACAGCCGGAGAGGAAGAAAACGCCTGGGCGCACCTGAGATCCTGCCAAGCCTGCTACGCCCGGTTTCAGTACGCGCGCGAACTTCGTGAAGGCCTGCGGAGCATGAGCCGGACCCCGGCGCCCGGCGGACTTATCGGGCAACTGCGCGCGCTGGCCTTTCGCGACCGGGAACTCCGATTGCGGCGAGTGAGTTTCTCCTTGCTCTTCCGGCGCTGGGCGGTCCGGATGCGGCTTCGTTTCGATGACCTGATGCGGCCGGTGGCGCTTCCCGTCGCCGGCGGCCTGATTTCCGCGCTGCTGCTGGTAGGGGTGTGGGTCCCGGCCATGGCGTCCAAGCAAAGCGTCAACGACGTGCCTTTGCCGGCCTGGCTCTGCGCCGGTCCCAGCGGGAAGGATGTCCGCTCGGTGAGCGCGGCGAACGACGTGGTGGTGGTGCTGACCATCGACGAGCGTGGCCGGGTGGCCGACTACATCGTCACCAGCGGTGAAATGACGCCCGATCTGGGCGACATGATCCTGCGTTCGCGCTTCAACCCCGCGACGGTTTTCGGCCGGCCCACCAGCGGCAGATTGGTGTACCGCCACATCAGCGTGATCGGCTGACGGCGCAAAGCGTGGCGCGCCAGAAGCTCGGCCAGCATTTCCTGATCAAAGGCTCGGTTCTGGAGCGGATCGCCGCGGCTGCGTGTCCGGAGCGTCGGGACCTCGTCATTGAGATCGGCCCGGGGCGCGGAGCGCTAACCCGGAGGCTGCTCGAACGGGCCGCGCGCGTGGTCGCCATCGAGGTCGATCCGGTCCTGGCCGATGGCCTGCGGCGCAGTTTCGCCGGCGAACCGCGGCTCGAGATCGTCGAAGGGGACGTGCTGGAAACCGATCTGGCGCGTTTCGGTAGGGCCGTCATCGCCGGCAACCTGCCGTACTATATCGCCTCGCCGATCCTGGAAAAGACGGTCCGCCTGGGGCCGCCGCGCGCGGTGTTCCTGGTTCAGAAGGAGGTTGCGCTGCGGCTGGTGGCGCGCCCCGGCGAGCGCGACTATGGGTTCCTGACGGTCCGGACGGCGCTGTTCGCCACCGCGCGCCTTTTGTTCGATGTGAAGCCGGGGGCTTTTCGTCCGCCGCCCAAAGTGGATTCCGCGGCGGTGCTCCTCGAGCCGCGGGAGCGCGCTCTTTCCGTGGAGGACAGGGAAGGCTTGCTGCGCTTCATGGGCCGGTGTTTCCGGCAAAAACGCAAGACCATCCGCAACAACCTGGCCCCGATCCACGGGAGGGACCTGGTGGACTCGTGGCCCGAGGCGGGATTGCGCGCGGAGCAGATTCCCCTCGAGCAATTCGCCGAGATGTACCGGCGGCTGGCGGGCTGATGCCGGGCCGCGCGGCGCCACCTCATGCGTCAAAGACCCATCTCAAAAATGCGCCTAAAATACAATGCTATAGTAGCGGTTTGTGACGCCCCCAGCCGAACCCGTCCTGGAACTTTTTCGTTCCACCGGCGCCTACCTCAAAGGCCATTTCCGGCTGACCAGCGGACTGCACAGCCCTGAGTACCTGCAGTGCGCCCTGGTGTTGCAGCATCCCGCGGCGGCCGGGGACTTGGGAAGCCGGTTGGCCGCGGCGCTCGGCGCCCTGGCCGGGCGGAAAATCGATTTGGTGGCCGCGCCCGCCCTGGGCGGGTTGATCGTTGGACATGAGACCGCGCGCGCGCTGGGGGCGCGCTTCCTTTTCGCGGAGCGGGACGCCGCTACCGGCAAGATGACGTTCCGCCGCGGATTCACCGTGTCGCCGGGCGAGGTCGCGGTGGTCGTCGAAGACGTCGTCACCACGGGCGGCAGCGTGCGGGATGTCATCGAGGCGTTGCGCGCGGCGGGAGCCGATGTAGCGGCGGTGGGATCCATCATCGACCGCGGCGGGGGCGCGTCCGATGCGGGGCGTTCCGCGCGTGGCGCTGGCGACCCTCCAGGTGGCGGCCTATCGTCCCGGCGAGTGCCCTCTGTGCGCGCGCGGCATTCCGCTCGTCAAACCGGGTTCGCGCCCAACTTGATGCGCCGCATTCGCGTCCAACTCGCTTACGACGGCGGCGGGTTTCACGGCTGGCAGATACAGCCCGGCCTGCCCACCATCCAGGGCGCGCTCGAGGAAGTCGTTTCCGCGATCGAGGACGCGCCCGTCCATGTGGAAGGCTCCGGACGCACCGATGCCGGAGTTCACGCCCTCGCGCAGGTCGCCGCATTCACAATTACCAACCCCATTCCGGTGGCCAACCTGCGCCGCGCCGTGAACCGGCAATTACCGCCCGCGATCCGGCTGCTTTCGGTCGAAGAAGTCCATCCCGGCTTCCATCCCCGCTTCGACGCCAAAGCCAAAACTTACGAATATCGCATCGTCCGCACGGAGGTGTGCAGCCCTTTCGAGTGGCCCTACGCGCATCACTACCCGTATCCGCTCGACGAGGCGCGCATGGTCCAATTGGCGCGTGCCTTCGAAGGCGAACGCGATTTCACGGCCTTTGCGGCCTCCGATCCGAGCGACGCGGAGGAAAGATCCAAAGTCCGCGCCGTCTTCTCCTCAACGCTGGAGTCCGCTTCCGGCCGTATGATCTATCGCGTGAGGGGCAGCGGGTTCCTCAAGCACATGGTCCGCAACATCGCTGGTACGCTGATCGAGGCGGGTCGTGGAAACATCGAGGACCTGCAAACGCTGCCCACCAGGTCCGGCCCCACCGCCCCCGCGAAGGGCCTGTTCCTGGTGAGCGTGGAGTACTGAGGACCACCGGCCCAAGGATGGGGGTGGGATTTGAAAGCCCTATAGCGGTTTAGAATCTGTAAGTTACGGGTTCTTCGTCGCTCCCCTCGCCATATTTGCCATTGGTTCCGTCGATCAACGCACGCTGGCGCGCCCGGGCAACTCGATGCTGTGCCAATCATAGCAACCACCGCCGGTGCGGCTTATGCGGTACTGCTCTTGGCGCGCTCACCGTAACAGGGATGGCTTTGCCGCGTCGGCGGTCTCGGGGACGTACACGACGCTCCCGTCCGGCAGTTGATACGCCACGCCGAGCCGGACGCCCGGGCCGCCCTTCTTCTCGGGCGTCATCCTCTTGACCTTGATGTCGCGGTGGTCCTTCTCGATAAGCTCAACCTGCCCGGTTCGCGCATCCTTCTTCATGATCGTAAACTGCGAATTCGGGTCGAGAAGCTGCGTCAGGCTGAAAGCCTGAATCAACGCAACCATCAGCCCGACCGCGAAAACGATCGAGGCGTCGAACAGGTTGGCCACTCCCGACAGCGGGTCCTCGCGATGCACCGAGGTCAGGGAATCGAGCGCGCGTCTACGTCGTCGAAAGGCTTTCATACGTGTCCTCGCCGACCGGCCGCCCATTGGAGCGAAGCGCCCGCAGCGTCAGTTCGCACAAGTTCTCCATCTCTTTCAACTCCACTCTGGTCCAGCGTTCCCTTACCAGGGTAATGAAGTAGGACACGCCGGACACCGCCAGCCCGCACACAACGGCGCCGAAGCCAACCACCAGGTGATTCACCATGCCGGCCATGTCGCCTCCCAGCAGCGACTGGAGGGCGGGCCCAAGGGGGATGATCGTTCCCGCGAGTCCGAGCATGGGTCCGATCCGCACAAACAGGCGGGTCCGGTCCAGCCTGCCGGCCACTGCGATCTCTTCCCGCTGAAGCACTTCCTCCAGCCACAGGTCCACGTTGGCGCCCGAACCCGTCTCGCTCAGCCTGGTTTCCAGCTTCGTCCAGAACCGCCTCAGCGATGGCGAGAGCGCGACGGCGTCAAGCGCGCCCTCCACTGTTTCGCTTTGAGCGAGCGCCCGCGCAATCGCCGGCAGATCCGACCGGGTCTCGCGGCGTTTTCGCCAGAACGTGAAGAAGACACGGCCCAGATCGATCAAGGCGATCGCCAGCAGCGCCAGCAGCGCCACCGCGACCGGCCAGAAGAATGCATTGGCCAACTGGTAGAACAGCGAAACAGTCAGTTGATAGAGACTCGTCATGAGATAACCCTTGTTGCGGTTCGCAGCGCTTCAAGCAGAAAGCCCGCCCCTACCAGCGCCAGCATGAGCGCAATCGGCAAAGACAATACCGGCAGTACGCCGGCGCTGCCGCCAGTGGTGTGGAAGACCTGCTCCATGCGGAAGCCGTTCACGTATGGAAGCGGCGGCGGGGACGCGCCGCGAGCTGCCGCGCCCCGGCTGTGAGGCGGCGCGGGACGAGGCCGCGCCAGGCCTTCCTGGACGCCGGCGCGCAGGGCCGCCGACGCGGTCGCGAACGCCGTTGGTTTCCAGCCTGTGGCCTTCGCCATATTGCGTCCGAACGCCGCGAGTTCCACCGTCCCAAGGCCGGGGACTAATGCAGCCTGTTCCGCGATGTACTGATGCAATTTCAAATTCCCGCAGGTATTGGCGGAGCACGTTGCGCCAATCTTCGCGACGGTTTGGACGTATCTGCGGATCAGTTCGGATCTCTGCTCCGCTGAGAACTTGTACGATCCCTGGCGGTCCACTTCGAGCATGCGGGCCATCATGACCTGCCCGGCGTGCGGGTTCGCTTGCTCGAAGAACTTGTCCATCTCCAGACCGTCCTTGTCGGCGACGTACACGTCATAGCTGTTCCGCCAAAACGTCCCGTCCATGCGCTCGGCGGATGTCGCCTGCCAGCCATACAGGTTCTCCATCGTGCCGGCGATCTCGCGCGCTCCGGCGTAGCCGGCCTTCTGCATCTCGCGAATCCATTTCGGGTTCCAGTAGCGCGCGTTCAACTCGGTCGCGATGAAGGTTTGGATGCCCGTGACTTTCTCCTTCCCGCCGGTCTTCATGTCGTTGACGTAGAAAGCCGGCGCGGCGCCGCCATTGGCCGTCTTGGTGGCCGCGTTCAGCCCGCCGGCGTAGTCGTAGAAGTCGTCGTTGTCGAGCACGCCATAGACGTTGGTGGTCCGGCTGTGAATCACCGCCTGGTTGCCCTCGAGGTGCGTGGAAAGAGCGCCGGGAACAGCCTCTCCCCAGAGGTCGCCCGAGTAGGCGTGGTTCATATGATTCAGGTAAGCGTCGGCCAGGCCCTGGGAATTGCCTGCGTCCTTGCTCTGCTTCACCATGTTCGAGACGCCCGCGCCGTAGTCTCCCGGCGCCGAGGCGAAGGCGCGGGCGCGCGCCGCCTTTTCGGCCAAATCGGGGGCAACACCGGCCTTCTTCAGGGCCTCCGCGACCTGCCGCGTATGGCGGGCGATCGCGTTCTCTCCATCCGATGCGGCGAGCTTAGAGGCGCGATCCAGCAGAAGCACCTTGTCCGGGAATCCGTCCCGGTAAATGCCGCCCAGCGTGAGGACCACATCCACGCGGGGGCGGCCGAGTTCCTTCTCCGCAATCAAACGCAGGCCGTCCACAACGCCGCGAGCGTTCCACCGCGGTTCCACGCCCATCAGATAGAGGGCTTCGGACTCCATGGCGCCCTGATGGCGAATCGTCTCGCCGTACCAGAGCACCATGCTCACCTTCTCCGGCATCTTGCCCTGTTCCTTCGAGAATCGTTCCAGCGTGGCCGCGGCCATTTTCGGCTCTCCGCAGGAATTCGTAAGAAGTGGCATTCTACGCGGCTTTCCTGGTTTTCTGAAAAGTGACATATTCGGTGTTGGTCACGGCCATGCGGCGTGCTTTCAATAGGAGGTAAC
>CAIRXZ010000262.1 GCA_903882645.1 uncultured Acidobacteriia bacterium
CCGTCTGGAGCTGACACTTCCGGAGGAGCGGACCCTGTTCGATCCGGTCGACGATTGTAGTGACAAAAAATAGCCGAGCTGGCCCTTAACCAACTGATAGCATACGCATTCCCCTCAAAAAGTGCGGAAAATGGGTTAACGACCAGGCGAAGCCCAGCAACTGAAGCTTTTCCCATCGCATGTGGGGGCGCTGTGGGAGAGAGATCCGTCTGCGCCGGATCACTGAGCCCACGGCGGAACAGAAATCCCTGCTTCACCAGCTCGGTCTCAGCCTGCCGGAACGTCTGGATTTCCATCCCAAATGTAGTGCAGACTCAGCGATAGCCTGAACTCATTTTGAACGGGTTAGACGAGTTTTCCAAAGTTTCGCGACGAACTTGGGTCAGCGGGACGAGGCCGGGTCGGCAACGATCCGGGCGCGTCCGCGCTCCGTCACTTCCTGTGCCAGCTCACGCATGGATTCCTGCGTGATGACGCGGCCTTCGCCCCGTGCGAGGGAGGCCCTAGCGTCGTCGAGCGTCGCCAGGAATTCCGCTCGTTGGCGCCCGCGTTCTTCCCACAAAGCAAGGGCTACCTGCACCGCATCTTCTTCGCACTGCAGCCGGCCGCTCTCAACGGCGCGGCGAGCGAACGCCCGTTGGTCTGAGGTGAACTGCACTTCCATCTTCTGTATGGTACCGGATCTGTGAGCTTCTGGAACCTAGGCGTTCCACTCCGGCATTTGGAAAGGCTCCCCGCGCTTTACAAGAACCAGGCAATCGGGCTCAAACGACATTCCACACCCTAGAAGCGGGCCGTGCACCGGATCGATAGGAACGAAAGGGATGACATGCTCCGAAACGTCCAACTGCGGACGGCCATCGTCGCCGACGTACAGGACGCGGCACGTCTTCCCATAGCAGAGCCGACGACGCCGGTTGAGCTCGGCCAGCTCGCGGTGCCAAGCGTCACGAACCGCAGGACGGTCCTTCACAACCCTGACGATGTCGCCAACCATGTAACGATGCGGAAGCATGAACAACGCGATTGGCGAAGCGGCCCACGAGCGAAGAAAGCTCCGTCTACTGGACATTGGACCATTCTACACGTCTGGGCCAGTTGCCGCGCCGGTCTTTTCGGATGGCGGCGGCCCTGACTTGCGCTCTTCCGGTGTGAGTTGATGACCAGCCACCCAAAACTCGCCCTCTATCCCCTGGGGATTCACTGTCGGAAACGAGTAGAACTCCCAGGCGGAATCATCCCGTGGGGGTCCGACGGGTAGATTCTCAGAAAGCCAGCGCAAATGCTCTCTTGTCGTTCCCGGGGGGTTCGCCGAGAAGATGAGCATCAAAGCATGTTCCGGTCCGGGGCGGCTTAGATCCACATAAATGTTCGTTCTTATCCCCGGGAGCTCGGGCTTGCCGTCGGAACTCATCCACCGCTTCATTTCCACGACCGCGAACGACTTGCAAGGGGTCGGAGCGAAAAGGGTCACCGGGGTGCCGAAGTACGAGATCGTAATAACCAACCTCGACGTCAGCGGGGTACGGAAATGACGAGGCAAGAGCGCGAGCCACAATGAACTGGTAGTACTTTTCCTTGTCGATCCGCAGAATCCCGCCCTTTTCACCAGGGCATGCTTTTTGATTTGCGGAGACCCCGTCAAGGAATAATCTATCCTCCGCTTCGAGGGCCGCGCTGGCAATGTCGATAAGGCGTTTGAATATGGGGTCCATGACTTGTCCTAACCAGGAATTTCGTTCTGAAACTCCTGAATCGGACCTCATTATACGCCTGGCCCGCCCGCAAAGCCTACCCCCCCTTCTTCGCCACCAGCAGCAACAACCCGAATATCACGATCGGAATCAGCGCCATGCCGATGTAGAACAAAACCCGCCTCACCCACGGCGTGCGGCGGCGTTTCCAATCGCGCAATTCGGCGCGGTCGGCTACCCCGACCTGGTCCAGGTGCTCCAGATCCCACGCGAATTCGTTGGCGGTGGAATAGCGGTTCTGCGGCTCGCGTTCCAGGGCGCGATAGATCGCCTCCTGCAACTCGGGCGATATCTCGGGGTTCACTTCCCGCGGCGGGATGGGGTGGTTCAACAGCCGCTCGTTCATGATGGCGAACGGATTCGCCCCCGGAAACGGCGTCTTCCCGGTCAGCATCTCGTACAGCATCACCCCTAGCGCGTAGATGTCGCTGCGCCCGTCGCCGCGCTTGCCCTTGACCTGCTCCGGGGAGATGTAGTCGGGCGTGCCGGCCACCTGCGTCAGCTTGGCGAATGTCAACCGCTTGGCCCCCACCTGGCCGGCGATTCCGAAATCGATCAGCTTGATGCGGTCCTGGCCGTCGATCATGATGTTCTCCGGCTTCAAGTCGCGGTGTACCACGCCCTTCCGGTGGATGTAGTCCAGCGCGTCGGCCACCGCCACCGCAATCTTGATGGCGCGTTCCTGCGGAAACTTGCCGGCCTCGCCCAGCGCCTTCCGCAGCAGGCGGCCCTCCACCCACTCCATCACCATGTAGACCTGGCTGCGGTCGCCATCCGCCAGCACTTTCATCACGCCCGGGTGGTCCAGTTTCTGACCGATATCCGCCTCGCGCTTGAACCGGTCGAAAAGAACCGGGTCGGCTTCCATCTCGGGATGCGGGATCTTGATCGCCACCTGGCGGCCCGTGCGCATATCGGTGGCCCGGAAGATGGAAGCCATGCCGCTGCGCACGACCAGGCTCTCAATCCGGTAGTGGTCGAGTTGATCGCCTGCGTGAAAAGAGGCCATGAGCGGCGTGGGAGTATGAAGGGAATCGGGACCAGCTTGGCCTACCGGAGCTTGTAGGGCCGCCCGCGATACATTCCAACACGTTCCACGCTCCGCACACGGATAAGCTGGACGCTTATATTATCGCTGCCGTCCCGCTCGTTCGCAAGATCGATGAGCTTCCGCGCGGCGTCCTCGAGCGCCGCGCCGCCGTCCACCGCGGCCGCCATATCGGCGCCCGTCACCGAGTTGTGCAGCCCGTCGCAGCATAGCGCCAGCACGTCGCCGGGTTCAAGGGCGCGTTCGGCGATATCGGCGTTGACGAACAGGCCGGCTCCGAGCGACCTGCTCAGCACGTGCCGCGACGGCGATTCCGCCTCCTCCTTCGCTGACAATACTCCCAGCCGCGCCTGGTCGCGCGCCACCGTGTGGTCGCGCGTCAGGGCTTCCACATGGCCCTGCCGGATCAGGTAGCACCGGGAATCGCCCACGTGCGCCACCGTTACGCGGTCGTACCGAAGGATGCAGGCCACCAGCGTGGTGGCCATCTCCACGCCTCCCGGGCCGGCGCCTTTGCCCAGTTCGTAAACGTGCAGGTTGGCCGATTGCGCCAACCGCGTGAGCAACCCCGCCGGCGGTTCTCCGCCGGGCGCGGCCCGGAACCCCGCGAGGATGTCCTCCACCGCCTCGCGCGAAGCCACCTCGCCCCGCTCGTGGCCGCCCACGCCGTCGGCCAGCGCGAACAGCCAGCCGTGCGACCGCGCCCGCGACGGGGTCGCGGGCGCGGCATGGCCGAGATAGTCTTCATCGTTCTCGCGCATCCGGCCGGCGTCGGTCAGCTCCGCGAATGTCAGGTCTAACACGGCGGTCGCGGGCCGAACGCCGTCAGCGGGCGCGAGCACGGGTTACACCGCCTCACCGGGCCTTGTTACCAGCGTCGTCCGGCCCTTTACTTTGCTCGACCGGACGAAGTAAATCGCCCCGTAAATGGCCCATACCAGCGCGATGCCCAGAGCCAGCAGCGGCTCCTTGACCGTGCCAAAGCCCATGAACGGCCCGACCAGGTAGAAGATCATGCAGCCCAGGTTGGCCACCAGCCCGAATACCGGGATCACAAAGTGCCGCACGGGGCTGAATTTCGGGTGGCCGTGGTAGGCCACGATGCAGATGACGCAACTCAACCCGTACAGCAGGAACGTCCCGAAGTTGGAGGCCAGCGTAACCATGAGCAGCGTGTTCGGCATCGCCGCCATCCCGTCGTGCGTGGTGTAGCCGAGACTTGACCAGAAGCCCTGCGGCAGCGCTTTGATGGCGGCGTCCGTGGGAGCGCCGGCATCTCCGAAGGCCGCCGAAACCGCTACGCAGCCGACGACTGCCGAGATGATAGCCAGCGTCCAGATCGCGCGGTGCGGGGTCAGGCTCTTCGAGTGCAACATGCCGAAATGCTCGGGCACTTCCTCGTCCTTGCCCATGGCGTAGGTGACGCGCGCGCCCGTGTTCATGCAGGAAAGCGTCGTCCCGATAATCGCCAGGAACACCGTGAACGCCTCCACCAACATGAAGGTGCGCCCGTTGCCCGCGCCGAAGAGCGCGTCGCCTACCATCACCATCATATCGCCGATGGGAGCGGCGGACCCCGACGCGCTCTGCATGGTATACCCGCTGTTCAGAAAGTAGTTTGCGGCGAAGTACTCGAACAGATAACAGACCAGCCCCTGGACCAGCAGGGAGAGAATCACCGCGATGGGAATGTGCTTCCTCGCGTTCTTGGCCTCGCCCCCCATCGAGGTGACCGATTCGAACCCGACCAGGATCAGGATCGCCACCGTGGCCTGCACAAACGCCCAGCCCCAGTTGTGCGCCGAAATCACCGACGCCGCGTTCGCGTGGCTCAGGAAACTGCCCTTATCGTCCTTATCCGGGTAGGAAATGTGATATGGAACCGGCTTGCCCGCCGCATCCAGCTTCGGTTTGGGAACGCCCGCCGCGTCGCGCACGATAGTGTCCGTGGTGGTACCGTTCGCCGTCACCGGCTGCGTGAGGAATTCGTAAGTGTACGCCTCGCCGGAGTTGGAATCGAATTGATAGGCCACGCTCCCCGGCGGGTGATTCGCGCGGTAACCGAGCGCCAACACCGAAAAGACCACCAGGGCGGTAATCTGAATTACGTTGATCGCGATGTTGACCGCCGTCGAGCCGTTCACGCCCCGGCTGGCGATATACGCCACCCCGAAAGAGAAAACCACGGCGATGACCATCATGAACGCGATCCCGGGATTGGACGCGCTCATCAGGTTAGGCCACAGCGTGCCGGCCAGGTAGCCGCATAAGACGCCCATCACGCCCACCATCACGCCCGGGTAGATCCAGTAATACAGGTGAGAACCCCAGCCCACGATGAACTTCGAAAGCCGCGCATAGCGCCATGCCTTGTCGTGGTTCAGAAACGACTGTTCCGCGAAGTAGTACGAACTGCCGGTGCCGGGGTACAGCTTCGCCATCTCCGCGTAGCACACGGCCGTCGCCAGGCAGAGCAGAAGGGCCACCACGATGCCCATCCACATGGCCGGCGCCGTGGCGCCCGTCGTCGCCTGTATATAGAAGGTCAGCCAGAGAAAAGCGCCTGGCGCGATGAGCGCCATGGCGTTCATCGTCAGCCCCGTTAAACCTAACGTGGGTTTCATTTCGACTGTGTTGTTATCCGCCATGTTGTTATCCTTGGTTTATGTTTTGCGTGCCCCGATCCTGATTCCGCCCCACCCGCCTATTTCTTCGGTTCCTTCTCGACGATGTTGTTGCCAAACATGAATCCGAATTCAGCCATGGCTCGGGGCTGGCTTTGGCTCCTGCCAGACCGGCCGAAGCCGTAACCCGGCGTGATTCCGCTCGCGTGAACATAAGCGAGATCGCCGCGAACGAAGAAGCCGCCGTATTGAAAAGTGGGCGTCACGGTGATCGACGTGGCCGCGCTGCCCGGACCGTACATTAGATTGACGGATTGCTGGGCGGCGCTCCCCGAGCTCGTGATATACTCCCAGCGCGCCGGCAGCGAGAATCCGTGTTTGAAGGTATGATTCACCAGGATCGCGGCGCCGTTGGTCGACGCGCCCTTGACCACGCCGACTTTCGCGTTGGTCGGCACATTGGTGTATTGCCAGCAGGGTTGGAGAATCCAGGACCCCTTGTTGTACGTGTAGATCACGTTGTAAATGGAGCTGTTGTTTTGCACGGGCGTGGCGTAAGTCTGAACGGCTGTTTGCCCCGCGTTTCCGCCCGCCACGAATGCCAGGCTATGGGGCCCGCTGGCATAGGTTAGCGACCCGGTCAGCCACGAATAGCGGTTGGAATAGAAGCCGTCGTTCCAACTCAGCGAGGCCGTAACCTTGCCCATGGTCTGATTCACTTGAACTCCGCGATTGACGGCGTTTTCCTGGTTCCACAACAGGCCGCGATCGATGTTCATGTTCTCGAAGGTAAAGGTGTACTCGGCGCCGATCAGCGTCGGCAGCGCGCCGGCGAGGATGGAGGTGTTCTTCCCCGCTTGCAGCTTCGCAAAGGCGACCGGGACCGGGCCAAAGAGGTTGCTCATCGTTTTGTCGGTGGCCAGGAACGGCGTCCCGAGAGCCGGAATATTGTAAGCGCCCGCCTGCACGTAGAACTGAAACACGCCGTCGGTCTTTTGGATGAAAACCTGCCCGTTACTCAGGGCAGCTTGCGTGCTGTTATCGCCGGGTGCGTAATTCCCCGTCCACATTCCCAGACCGTCAAGAATGCCGTTCACCGCGATTTTTCCGAAAGGCCCGGCGTCGAACACGGCTGGAGGGAGTCCCTGTAGCGGACCCGTGATCGAAGGAGTGGGGAGCGCCGCCGGGGTGGCTGGCGCGGCTGGTGGCGCCGAGGCCGATGCCGGGGTCGAAGCTGGCGCTTGCGCCGCGGCGGCCGCCGGCCCGGGCGTCTGAGAACTTGCCGCGAATGAGAGCGTAAGCAAGATACCTGCTGTGGTGACACACTTCAGGCGTTGCATTGGGTATGACTCCTTTGTCGTTTTGGATTTGCTCTGAGGATCGCCCTTGGCTGGGAAACATATCTGCCACGGCGAGCTAATATACTTCTATACTTGGATTCTAAACCAACCGGCCTTCCAATCCAAATTCAAAGTTTCGATTGCGCCGATAAGGAAGGTGGCGCACGCATTGTCGTTTGCCAAGTAGGGGTCGGGCATGCCCGACCCGACTCTTTCAAGCATCCTGCTATGCAACCCTGCTGAAGGCGAGATACATCTCGAGAAAACTCACTACGGCCGCCAGGACGCACAGCCACGAAGCCGCATGCCAGATCCGCTCCCTTACGGAACCTTCGCGCTCCGGCGTGCCGGCCAGATAGGCCAGCCCGAAACCGGCCACGATGCCGCCCACGTGGGCGGCCATGTCGATGCCCGGCAAGAAGCTGAAAAGCATGCCGTAAATGGCCCAGCGGATATACATGCCGCGGATCTCGGCCCCCATCGGGTTGCGGTGGCGCACGCCCAGCGCGATCATGGCTCCGATCAACCCGAACAGCGCGGCGGACGCGCCTATGGACGGAGATCCCGGTTTCCAGACGGCGCTCACATAGAAGCCGCATACGCTCGAAACCAGGTAGATCACCCACATGCGGCTGGCCCCGTAGACCTCTTCCACTTGCGCCCCCAGATCGAACAGCACCCAGGAGTTCATCAAAATGTGAAGCAGCCCGCCGTGCAGGAACCCCGCCGTGACCAGACGCCACCATTGTCCCGCCGCGATCGCCGGGGCCCATTTGGCGCCGAAGTCGACCAGCGTCTGCGGATCGATTTCCAAGGGCCCGCCGCCCGCCTTCATGCTGTAGACCGTGGTGATCAGGTAGAGTCCGAAGTTGATCGTCAGGATCAGGATCGTGTTGAATCGCGCGTGCGGAATGAACCCGCCCAGCATGGCCGAGGCATCGCCGCGCCGGGACGCCGGCGGCCCGACCCTCTCATTGCAGTAGGGACAAACGCGGTCCTTGACGGTAATAAATGCCCGGCAATGCGGGCACATTCGGCGGGAATCCATCTCACCCCATTCTACAGTTCTGTTTCCGATCTGCGTTCATCCGCGGCCGTCAAACCCGTCAGAATACCCTGCGCTTCAGCCGTTCCATATTGAACTTGGCCGTCTCGGCTACCGCCATGACGGCCATCACCCCGGCTTGCACGGGGTCGGTCACCACCAGGTCGGCCGCCTCTGGAACGCTGCCCGCCATGTTGAGGCTGATCACCAGCAGGCCTGCCTCCCGCACTTCCCGCACCGCCGTTTCGATATCGCCGCCCATGAGCGATCCCGCCAGAACCAGGGCCTTGGCGCGCGGCAGACGGGCCACCGCGCGGACCGCGTCCGCCAGCTTCTGCTCGCCCACCAGCGGAATCGTGTCCACCGAGATGTGCTCGCCCCGAATGTTGTGACGGTCCGCCTCGGAGACCGCCCCGATGGCCACCTGTCCCACCTGCGCGCCGCCGCCCATGATGATGATGCGCTTGCCGTAGATCGTCGCCAGCGTCTTGACCACCTCGGCGCGCCGCACGATGGGCAGCGCGCGCAGATCCTCCAGCAGCGCCTCGGCGCCGCCCGGCAGGTCGATCTCGAAGTATGTGCGCGCGTCGGTGGGCCGGTTCTCCAGGATCTCGATGGACACGATATCGCCACCGTGCCGCGCGATGACTCCCGTGAGCAGGTGCAGCAGGCCGGTCTTCTCCGCGGCCTCCACCACCAGGCCGATCGTCTCGTTTGCCATGTGTCTCTCAGTGTAGCGTCAGGAGCGGCTGATAGAATGAAACCATACTATGCCGCGTCCGGATGCGAGCGCCGCCGCTTCCGCCGAGCGATTCCTTCAGTTCTCCCTGCTGGGGTTGGTGGCCAGCGGTTTCCTGGCGGTCGCCGGCTCTGGCTACCTGGATTCTCCCACCATCGCGCTGACCGCCGCGGGACTCGCGCTGCGCGGGCTGATGATCGCCGGTTTCTTCAGGGTCGAGCTTTCCGAACGCGCCATCGCCATCGTCGCGGTGGCCTACGCCGCCTTCTTCCCGCTCGACTTCTTCCTGCTTTCCCGCGGATTGCTCGCCGCCTCCGTGCACCTGGTCTTCTTTCTCGCGGTCGTCAAGGCGCTCACCGCCAGGGCCGGCCGCGACTATCTCTACCTCGCGGCCATCGCCGTCGTCGAGCTGCTGGCGGCCGCTCTGCTCTCCATCGATCTCAGGTTCTTCGCCGCGCTGGCCTTGTATCTGTTGTTCGGCGTCGCCGCGCTGGCCGGCGCGGAAATCCGCCGCTCCGTCCGGCGCGCCGCCTCCTCCGCGGCGCGGGGCGGCGTGCGGCGTTTCCACGCTCGCCTGGCGCTGCTCTCGGGCTTCATCGCCCTGGGCATCCTGGCGCTCACGGCCGCCCTGTTCTTCGTTCTGCCGCGCACCGCGGACGCCGCCTTCTCGCGGTTCGCGCGCCATGTCTCTCTAACAGGCTTCGCCGGCCAGGTGACGCTCGGGCAGGCCGGCGGGATCGGGAACAACTCCCGGCCGGTAATGCACATTCGCATCTTTAGCAGCGAGCCGCCCGGAGAGGTGAAGTGGCGCGGCGCCGCACTCTCCGATTTCGACGGCCGGCGCTGGTCCAACCCGGACGCCCGGACCACGCGTATTCCCGTGGAGAATGGGCACGCCGACCTCGCCGAAAATGCCTACGGCCGCGGACGCCACCTCGAATACCGCGTCGATTTCGACGAAATCGGCGTCAATATCCTCTTCTTCGCCGGCGTGCCCGAGAAGATCGACGTGCGGTGCCCCTACCTGGTCCGCGCCGACGGAGCGGCCTACAGCCTCGATTTTCGCCCGCCCCAGGGTTTCCATTACGATGCCTACAGCGTGGTCGCCGGCCCGCCGGAGTCCGCCGCTCCGCTCTACCCGCCTCCCGTCCTGCGCCTGGAGGAGCGCGTAAAGTACCTGCAACTGCCCGCGCATCCGGACCCGCGCATTCCCGCGCTGGCGCGTTCCATGGCCGGGCCGGCCGCGACGGATCTCGAGCGGGCGCGCGCCGTCGAACACGGATTGCGCCGCGGCTACCGTTACACGCTCCGGCCCGTGCGCCGCGAAGCCGCCGATCCCCTGGCCGATTTTCTGTTCACCCACCGGGAGGGCCATTGCGAGTACTTCGCCTCCGCCCTGACTGTCGAGTTGCGCGCGCTGGGCATTCCCGCGCGCATCGTCACCGGCTTTGAAGGCGGCGAATACAATTCCATCACCGGCCTGTGGGTGGTGCGCGCTTCCGACGCGCATAGCTGGGTCGAGGCTTGGATCCCCGGCTTTGGATGGTCCACGTTTGACGCCACTCCCTCCGCTTCGAGCGCCCCCTCCTTCGCATTCCTGACCAGGATCGGCCTGTATTTGGACGCCGCCGGGACCTTCTGGCGCGACTGGGTAATGGGCTATGGCGTG
Source organism: uncultured Acidobacteriia bacterium (assembly GCA_903882645.1). Taxonomy (GTDB): domain Bacteria; phylum Acidobacteriota; class Terriglobia; order Bryobacterales; family Bryobacteraceae; genus BOG-224. The sequence continues at coordinate 10,220 of CAIRXZ010000262.1, forward strand.
GGCCGCCAGGACGACCTGGCCGACCGCCTCGAGCGCGGCGCGCGAGGCGTGGGGATCGGTTGGTCCGGCGCTCTTGCCGCCGTGAAATCGGGGTGGGACTCCGGCGCCGCGGCGCTATCCCGGCGCGTCGTAGTGTCCATCGCCGCGGCGGCGGGCCTGGCCCTTTGCATCTGGATGATGGCCCCGCCTTTGGTCCGCCGTCTCCGCGTGCGCCGCCGCGTCGAGCGCGCGCGCAAGGGCCGGGCCGGCGTGGATGACGCCACCGTGCTCTACCAGCGCATGCTGCACATCCTGAAGCGCCGGGGCTACCAGAAGCCCCCCTGGTATACCCCCCTTGAGTTCGCCAACTCCCTGCCCTCCGGCCCCATGTGCGCCGCCGTCGCCGAGTTCACCGCCGCCTACAACGCTCTGCGTTTCGGCAACCGCGCCGCCGCCGCCCCGCGCCTCTCCGCACTCCTCGACCAACTCGAGCGCCGGTAAAGGCATCCGCGCCGCGGACTCCTACTCTGCCGCGCCCACGCCGGCGCGCGCATTCGCCCGCATGAGCAGGGGCCGGGCATGCCCGGCCCGCGGCGGATACGCCCGCGGCGTCGATCTCCGCGATTGAGAAACTCGGCGCTATGGACAAGCCGCCCGTTCGCGCTCAAACCCCCGTCGGAGCCGCGACCGTGAGGGAGCGGTCGCTGGCGCGACCATACAAGTCGCAATCTCGAACGCGCACCACTGGAAATCGGGACTCGGAATCGCCCGCGTGTTGCACATTCTCCGCGCCCATTCTCCGCGCCGGCGCGGGTTTGTTTCTGACTCCTGACTTCTGTCTTCCTGCTGGAATCTCGGCTGTTGGCGCGATCCATGGCGAAAATGAAGGACCTCAACCAGACGCTTTTCCTCCTGAATCCGATAGCAGACAAGAATCGGGCTGTGGACCGATGGCCTTGGCCACAGCTTCACGGTAGCGCGGATCTGCGGGTAGCGCAGACGGGTACTGCCTGCACTTCGCCTGTCACGACTTCTGCCGGATTCACCAGACGATCCGTGTGACGCAAGGGCGAAGTCGAAAGAACTGGGATTTGAGGGGTCTGCCCCACATCCGTGCCGCGCGATAGCATGGAATCGTGCGCTATCCTTCCCTGATCCTTGCGCTCACGCCCGCCCTGGCGCTCCTGGCCGCTGCCGTCATGCCCGGCCCGGCTCAACTGAAGAAGATGGCCGCGCGTCTGGCGCCCGTCACGCTCAAGTACGACCTGTCCGGGCTGTCCGACGGAGATCGCCAGGCTCTGCCGAAGCTGCTCGATGCCGCGCGCGTGATGGACTCCATCTTCATGGACCAGCTCTGGAGCGGCAATCGCGCGCTGCTTGAGAACCTGCGGCAGGACAGCGCCCCGCTCGGCCAGGAACGGCTGCGCTGTTTTCTGCTGAACCGCGGCCCCTGGTCCGACCTCGATGCGCACGCCGCCTTCATCCCCGGCGTTCCGGAACACACGCCGCCCGGCGCCGCCTTCTACCCCGAGGACATGACGCGCCAGGAATTCGAAACCTGGGTCAAGGCCCTGCCGCCCGAGTTGAAAAGCCAAGCGGAGGGCTTCTTCACGGTGATCCGCCGGAGCGGCGACAAACGGCTCGGCATCGTACCCTACAGCAGCGCCTACCAGGCGGATCTGCGCACAGCCGGCGGCCTGCTGCGCGAAGCGGCTGCCCTCACCGATAACCCGTCGCTGCGGGCGTATCTCATGCTGCGCGCCGATGCGTTCCGCTCGAACGTCTATTACGCGAGCGACATGGCCTGGATGGATCTCGACGCGCCGCTCGACGTCACCATCGGCCCTTACGAGACCTATAACGACGAGTTGTTCGGCTACAAGGCCGCCTTCGAGGCCTACATCGCCATCCGCGACGACCGCGAGACCGCCCGGCTGAAGTCGTTCGCCGGCCGCCTTCAGGAGGTCGAGAACAACCTGCCCATCGATCCGCGCTACCGCAATCCCAAGCTCGGAGCCGCCGCGCCCATCCGCGTGGTGAACGAGGTTCTGGCGGCCGGAGACGGGGCCCACGGCGTCCGCACCGCGGCTTTCAATTTGCCGAACGACGAACGCGTGGTGCATGAGAAGGGCAGCCGGCGCGTACTGCTCAAGAACGTCCAGGAGGCCAAGTTCCGGAGCGCCCTCGTGCCCATCGCCGGCCGCGTCCTGCCAAAATCCGCGCTGGGCGATCTGAGCTTCGACTACTTCTTCATGCACATCCTGGCCCACGAGTTGAGCCACGGAATCGGACCGCAACAGATTCGGGTGGGCAATCGCGCCACCACGCCGCGGCAGGAAATCAAGGAACTCTACGGCGCCATCGAGGAGGCCAAGGCCGATGCGACCGGCCTGTTCATGCTTCAGTACCTCTTCGATCACGGCCTGCCGCACGGCCCCGCCGCCGAGCGGGAGCTTTACACGACGTACCTCGCCGGCGCCTTCCGCTCCGTGCGTTTCGGTCTCACCGACGCCCACGGCAAGGGCATGGCCATGCAGTTCAACTACCTGACGGACAGGGGGGCCTTCCTGGCCGGCCCGGACGGCGCGTTTACCGTTGACTTAACCAAGGTGAAGGCCGCCGTCCGCGACCTGACGCGCGACCTGCTCACGCTCGAAGCCACGGGAGACTACGCCGGCGCCAGGAAAATGCTGCACGACCTAGGAGTGATTCGCCCGCCCATGCAAGCCGCCATCGATCGTCTGCAGGACATTCCGGTCGATATCGACCCCGTGAACGAACACTGAGGCATAGCTTTCAGCAATCGGCTTTCAGCTCTCAGCTACAAGGCCCTCACGAGACGGAAGGGCAGGGTCACAATCGCCCAGACCAATTCGAGCGCCCCGCCGACCGCGAGTCCCACGATCCGGAAGGGCAGGAGAATCAGCCAAACCAGGGGGTAAAGCACCAACGCCGCCAGCGCCAGCGGCCAGCACAGCGCCAGCAGGATGCACCACAACAAGAACTTGATCATCGGCTCGGACTCCCCTTGCTCACCGGGTTGGGGCCGGGCAAGCCCGACCCCCGGCAAGGCCACACCTACAGAACAACGCAAGACACTGCCGATTGGTTCAGAATTCCGAGCCTTCCTTCAACCGTCCCACTGTGGCCAAAACGCCCCACAACCGTGCTTAAGATGTGGCTTATTAGCCACGGTAACCGCATAGCAAAGCCTTACGTATCATCAATTTGGCCATCGTACGTGGCACTTGCTAGAGTAGATGGCAGAGAATCCTGGAAACAGTTCTTAGCTGAAAGCTGGGAGCTGAAAGCTGAGGGCTGACTTGCAATTCGAAACCACGTTACATCGCCCCGCCGAGGTCTCTGGTATTGGCCTCCACAGCGGGGTTCCAGTGCGAATTCGAATTGTGCCCGCGCCTGCGTCGGCCGGCATCGTCTTCGTCCGGACCGACCTGGACAACTTCACCGTGCCGGCCAGTTGGCGGCACGTTGCGCGCGTCAGCTACGCCACCAGCCTGATGAGGCAGGGCGTCTTGATCTCCACCACCGAGCACCTGCTGAGCGTGTTCTACTCAATGGGGATCGACAACGCCTACGTCGAGATCGACAATCTGGAAGTCCCCATCCTGGATGGCAGCGGCTTGCCATTCGTCGACTTGGTTCGCGAGGCCGGCATCCGCCGCTACCGCCGCAAACGCCGCTACCTTCGCATCCGCCGTCCGATTTCGGTCGAGGACAAGGGCAAGCGCATCAGCATTCTTCCGGCCGACTCCTTCCGCCTCACCTGCGATATCGATTTTCCGCATCCCCTGGTGGGCCGCCAGTCCATCGAGATGGAGGTCACGCCCGAGCGATATGCGGCCGAGATCGCCCCGGCCCGCACCTTTGGGTTCGAACACGAGCTGGACCAGATGCGCAACATGGGGCTGATCCGCGGCGCGTCTCTGGCGAGCGGGGTTTGCTTCACGCGCGATGGCATCCTGAATCCCGAGGGCCTGCGCTCCCCCGACGAGTGCTGCCGCCACAAGGCGCTCGACCTGATCGGCGACCTGGCCCTGCTGGGACGCCCGCTGCTCGGCCACGTGATCGCCGAACGCGCCGGACACGCCATGCACGCCGCCCTGGTGAGGGGGATCATGTCCGACCCCTCGCTCTACGAGGTCCTCACGTTCGACGATCTGGCGTCGCGCGTGGCGCATGCTCTTGTCGCAGAGTCTTCGATCGATTGAATCCCGCCGAGCAGGCTGCTACGATTGGCGCCATGAAGCGATTTCTCCTCGCCGTTTCGTGCGGCCTCCTGTTCGCGTCGCTGTTGCCCGCCGCGAAGACTCTCGACATGTGGGTGGTCGATTCGGAAGGCGCCAAGTCCTTGCTGATCGTCTCTCCCTTCGGGCAGTCGATGCTCATCGACACCGGCTTCCCCGGCAACAATGATCGGGATACGAACCGCATCCTGGAGGCCTGCAAGGCGGCCGGGGTGAAGAAGCTCGACATCATGGTCATCACCCACTACGATATGGACCACGTGAACAACGCGCCGTCCGTGGCCTCCAAGATCCCGGTGGACCTGTTTGTCGACCATGGCCCCGCCGCCGTGACTGATCCGGGCACCACCAGGGCCGTCAAAGCCTACGACGAGCTGTGGGCCAAAGCCAAGCACCTGGTTGTCAAACCCGGCGACAAGATCCCCTTCAAGGGCGTCGACGCGCTGGTTGTCTCTTCCGCCGAACAATCGATCAAGACGCCGCTCAAGGGCGCCGGCAAACCGAACCCCGATTGCGCCAACTCGCCGGCCAAGACCTGGACGAGAGGCAACGAAGACACATCGGAGAACGGAAACTCCCTGGCGATCCTGTTCACCTACGGGAAATTCCGCATGCTGGACATGGGCGACCTGACGTGGAACCGGGAGCTTCAGTTGATGTGCCCTAACAACCTCATCGGGACGGTTGACCTGTTCGGCGTCGGCAATCACGGCAACGACAACGCCAGCTCGCCGGCCCTGGTCAACGGCGTTCATCCCCGCGTGATCGTCGTGGACAACGGCGCCCGGAAGTTCGGCGCGGCCGTGGTCATGAAAACCCTCAAGGCAGACCCGGGACTGCAGGCCCTCTACCTGATGCACTGGTCAGCGATGGCCCCCAACGACAACCCGCCCGACGAGTTCATCGCCAATCTCCAAGGCAAACCCGACGCCAATCTTCAGAACTCGCCCGACGGCAAGTGGCTCAAGATCTCCGCCGCGCAGAACGGCGCCATAACCGTTGTCAACGCGCGCACCGGCGAGTCCAAGACGTACAAGCGATAGCTGGACAAGCCACCGTTTCTTGTGGCCGGCTCACACGCAAACGACGAGAAACAATCGTCCGCGGCGCGAAAACAGATGGCTCGGTTTGATAACATCGGAGCCATGCGGCGTATGTTTGCCTTAGCCCTGCTGGCTTTCGCGGCTCAAGTGGGGGCGCGCCAACCGGTTCGGGCCCGTAACGCAATGGTCGTCGCCCAGGAACCGTTTGCCGCCGACGTGGGAGTCGCCGTCCTCCGGCAGGGCGGTAACGCGGTGGATGCCGCGGTAGCGATCGGTTTCGCGCTGGCGGTCACCCATCCGTTCGCGGGGAATCTGGGCGGCGGCGGGTTCATGCTGATCCGTCTGGCCGACGGGCGCGCCACGTTCCTCGATTTCCGCGAGCGCGCTCCGGGAAAAGCCACGCACGATATGTACCTGGGCGCCGGCGGGAAGGTCACCCGCGGCAGCCTGGAAGGCTGGCGCGCCTCGGGCGTTCCGGGAACCGTGAGGGGGCTGCAACTCGCCCACTCGAAATTCGGCCGCGCCAAGTGGGCCGACGACGTCGCCCCGGCGATCGACCTGGCGTCCAAGGGATTCGAGATTTCCTACTCGCTCGCCGAGTCGCTCCGCGGCTCGCGCAACCTCTCGCAATTCCCTGAGTCGAAACGCATCTTTCAGAAAGACGGAGCCTTCTACCAAGCCGGCGACAGGCTGATCCAGCCCGGCTTGGCCAATACCCTGCGGCGCATCGCGGCGACCGGCGGCTCCGACTTCTACCAAGGGGAGACGGCGCGGATCCTGGCTGCGGAAATGGCCAGGAACGGCGGGCTGATTACGCTGGACGACCTCAAGAACTACACCGCCGTGGAGCGTGCGCCGCTTGCCGGGAAATATCGAGGCAATTACCAAATCCTCGCCGCGCCCCCGCCCAGTTCGGGCGGCGTCGGAATCCTGCAGATGCTCGGAATGCTGGAAGGCACGGGATACGAGAAGACCGGCGCGGGTTCGGCCGCGGCCTGTCATTACCTGGCCGAAGCGATGCGCCGTTTCTTCGCGGACCGCAGCGAGTACATGGGCGATCCCGACTTCGTCAGCGTGCCCGTCGCGGGCATGCTGGATCCGGCCTACATATCCAAACTGCGGGCCGCCATCGATCCCGAGCGCGCCACGCCCAGCAGCCAGATCCGGCCCGGCCATCCGGAGGGCGCCGAGAGCCTGGAGACGACGCATTACAACGTGGTGGACCGGGAGGGCAACGCGGTGGCGGTCACCTACACGCTGAACGGCGGCTATGGCTCCGGTGTTACGGTTCCCGGTCTGGGCTTCCTGCTGAATAATGAAATGGACGATTTCGCGGCCAAGCCCGGCGAGCCCAACATGTTCGGGCTGGTGCAGGGCGAGCGCAACGCGATTCAGCCGAACAAGCGGCCGCTGTCTTCCATGGCGCCGGCCATCGTACTGCGCGATGGCAAGCTGTTCCTGGTGTTGGGCGCGCCAGGCGGGTCCTACATCCCGTCCGCCGTAACGCAAGTGATCCTCAACGTGATCGATTTCAAAATGAATGTGCAGGACGCCGTGGATGCGCCGCGCATCCATCACCAGTGGCTGCCCGACAAGCTGCAATGCGAAAAGGGAGTTTCGCCCGATACGGTTGCGATCCTGAAAGCCCGCGGCTACGACGTGGACTTCTCGCCCGCCGTGGTGCTGGCGCGCGTCGAGGCCATCCTGGCCGATGGCGGCTGGCTGCAGGGCGGCTCGGATGGCCGCGGCGCGGGGAAAGCCGCGGGCTACTGAGTATTTGCGTCGATCGACTGCGATAGTTCTTCCCACTCCCCCACGAGCGCCTCGAGATCGGCGCGGCGGGATTCCAGCGACTCCGTGATCCGGCGGGTTTCCTCGGCGCTCACGAAGTTGGCGAGCGCGGCCTCGTGATCCGCAATCCCGGCCTCGAGTTTCGCCACAGCCTCTTCCACCGAGCGCCGGCGCTCCTTCATCTGTTGGAATTTGATGGGATTGAGGCGCTTGCCGGTTTTCGCGGCGGGTTCGGGATCGGCTGCGGGGGAGGAGACCGCCGGTTCGGACGCCAAACCCAGCCCCGCGGGACCCCCGCCTTTGCGCCACAGGTAATCCTCGTAGTTCCCGGGGAAGACGTTGATCTTCCCGTCCTCCACTTCGAAGACGCGCGTGGCGAGCTTGTCGATGAAGTAGCGGTCGTGCGAAACGAACACCAGCGTACCGGTGTAGTCCAGGAGCGCCGTCAGCAACACGTCCTTGGCGCGCATGTCGAGGTGGTTGGTAGGCTCGTCGAGCAGGAGGAAATTGGACGGCTGCATGAGCATGCGGGCCAGCGCGTAACGGTTGCGTTCGCCTCCGGAGAGCACGCCGATGGTCTTGAAGACGTCGTCCTCGGAGAACAGGAAACTGCCGAGGATGGCGCGCAGCTCGGTGTTGGTCGCGCGTGGCGCTACGGTGGCCAGGTCGTCGATCATCTTCGCGCCGGGATCGAGTTCCTTGTACTGATCCTGGGCGAAATAGTCGGGCTGCGCATTGTGTCCGAGTACGTAGGCGCCCGCGCTGAGCGGCTCGGTCCCCGCCAGGATCTTGATCAGGGTGGATTTGCCGGCGCCGTTGACGCCTACCAGCGCCACGCGGTCGCCGCGTTCGATCATGAAATCCACGCCGGAAAAGACTTCGTGGTCGCCGTAGCGCTTGGCCACATTCTTGAAGTCCGCCACCACGCGGCCGCTGGCCTTGGGCTGGGGAAAGCGGAAGTGGATGGTCTTCTCCGCGGGCGGGATTTCGATTCTCTCGATACGCTCCAGTTCCTTGATGCGGCTCTGCACCTGCTTCGCCTTGGTGGCCTGATAGCGAAACCGGTTGATGAAAGCTTCGAGCTGGCGGACACGGTCCCGCTGGTTGTCATAGGCCGCCTGGAGCTGCGCGCGCCGCTCGTCCCTCTGTCGCTCGTAGCGCGTGAAACCGCCGGTGTAGAAATGCAGCGCCTTGTTCCACAGCTCGACGATCCGGCGCACCGTCACGTCGAGGAAGTAGCGGTCGTGGGAAACCAGGACGATGGCGTACGGGTAGGAGGCCAGGTACTGCTCCAGCCAGTTGCGCGCCTCCAGGTCGAGGTGGTTGGTAGGCTCGTCGAGCAGCAGGAGGTTGGGCTTTTCGAGCAGCAGCTTGGCTAGCGCGATGCGCATCTGCCACCCGCCCGAAAACTCCTCGGTCCGGCGCGTCCAGTCGCGCCGCAAAAACCCCAGGCCTGAGAGCACGATGCCAACCTGCGATTCGACGGCGTAACCATCGCGCGCGCGAAACTCGCTTTCCGCGCTGTGGAAGCGGGCGGCCACCTGTTCGTACTCGGGGCTTTCGGGATCCAGTTCGGCCATGCGGTGGGTGAGCTGTTCCTGCTCGTCTTCGAGCGCGCGCAGGTCCGCGAACACGGTCATGCATTCGGCGAATACGGAGCGACCGGAGAGCGAAAGGCCTTCCTGCGGCAGGTAGCCGATAGTGAGGCCCTTCTGCGCCGCGACGCCGCCGGAATCCAGGCCTTCGATGCCCGCCAGCACCTTCAGCAGCGACGATTTCCCCGTGCCGTTGGCCCCGACGATGCCGGTCCTCTCGTTGGGCGTGACCAGCCAGTCCGCGTTTTCGAAGAGGATCTTGGGGCCGTAGCGTTTGGCCGCCCCGGTGAGTTGGATCATTGGTTCTATTTTAGCGGTCGGCGTTCAGCTTTCAGCCAACGACATCGGCCCGGGTTTGACCAGTGACGGCATAATGGAGGTGTATGGCGGACGATAAGATTGGGAAACCGGCTGAGCGGAAAGAGGCCGCATCCAAGCTGTGCAGGGACCGCGCTGCGGAGTTGTCGGCTCTCCGCGAGATGATGCGCCGGAAGTACGGCGATCTCTCGGACAGCACGGCGGGAATACGCGCGGACCGCGAGGCGCGCGGTTGATTGCGCCGACGGCTGACCGCTGCCAGTTTCCTCACAGCCAGTACTGCCACTGGCCCGTGCAAAGCACATAGACCGACAGAAGCCCGTTGGTGACGGCGTGCGCCAGGATGCAATCGGCAAGGTTCCTGGTGCGGATCATCCACCAGTTATAGATAATCCCCGCCGCCAGCCCGACTTCCCAGTAAGGTCCGTGCTCGCCCGCGAACAGGATGGCCACGGTCCAGAACGCGAACGGCGTGTAGGCGCCGAGCGGGACTTTCCGGAACTCGTGGTGGGCAAGCCAGCGCATCAGCCAGCCGCGCCAAAACAGCTCCTCGAGCACCGGCACCAAGGCCGTGCAGCCGAGCGTCCGCACAACCATGAACACGGCATTGTGGCGGAGGGCCGGCGGCGCGGAGCTTACGCTGGCGCCCGTTAGTGGATTCTCAAAGAGCCAGTGGTGGCGGTAGCCAGGCCCGAACAGGACGTCCGGCGCAATCCAGATGGCGAACACGGCTACGCCGATGGCGGCGCTGGCCAGAGGCGCGGACGAGCGCAAGGAAATCACCCGCCGCGAGACGAATGCTAGCACCGCAAGCACAACCAGAAGCCGTATCGGGTAGAACCACTCCGCGGGCAACCCGGCGGCGCGTTCCGCGGTCATGAGAATTACAAAAGCCGCGAAGGGCGCGACATAGGCGGCAGTGCCGTTGCTCGAAAGACCAGGATTGCGGGACATCGGGCGGCGCGGAGTAAGAACTCATGATATTACACGGACGCGGCTTGCCGGGGGCCGCTACCGGCCGCGGCGCGGGACGGTGGCGGGGGGGCGTGCGCTTACGACCGGGATCAGGCAGGTGCGCTCCTGCTGCGGCGCGCGGGCGGCGCCCGCGGCCAGCTCTCGATTGAGTGTCGCGATGAACTCCTGGATCTGCGCTTGCATCTCGCCCATCTTCTCGCGCATGTTGAGGATGATCTCGACTCCGGCGAGGTTCACGCCCAGGTCGCGCGTCAGGTGAAGGATCACCTCCAGGCGCTCGAGGTCGCCGTCGGTGTAGAGGCGGGTGTTGCCTTCGCTGCGCGACGGCTTCAGCAGGCCTTCCCGTTCGTAAAGGCGCAGCGTCTGGGGATGGAGCTGGTACTGCTCCGCGACCGCGGAGATCATGTAAGCCGCTTTGGATCTGGCTTTAGGCATCGCGATTCCTCAGATCTGGGACCACATGGCCGCGCGCGGGTCCTCCGGGTGAAGCGATGCCAGCTCGCGCAGCAGCTCGCGCGTGCGCTCGTCGTGCGGATCGGGCGCCTCGATGGCCACTTCGACGATCTGGTCGCCGCGCTGGCTGGTGCGGGAGTTGGGGACTCCCTTTTCGCGCAGGCGGAAACGCTGTCCGTTCCTGGCGCCCTGCGGAATCTTCAGCAGAGCGCGGCCGTCGATGGTGGGCACTTCGATCTTCGAGCCGAGCGCGGCTTCCCAAACGGCGATGGGGACCTTGATCTCAATGTTGTCCCCGTCGCGGTGAAAGAAGGGGTGCTCCTCGACCTTGGTAGTGATATAGAGATCGCCCGGCGGAGCGCCCATCGTGCCGGCGTTCCCCTTGGCGGGGACGCGCAGGCGGCTTCCGCTGCGCGCGCCCGGCGGGATGCGGACCTCGACCGTCTCGGAGCGGGTCAGGCGGCCATCGCCGCCGCAGGCGGGACAGGCGTTCCGCAGCTTCCCCTTTCCGCCGCAACGCTGGCAGTTGATATTGAACCGCATGGCCCCGGCCATTTGGCTGACGTGGCCGCTGCCCTTGCATTCGGCGCAGGCGGCCTCGCCCGCCCCCGTGGAGCCCGAGCCGCGGCAGGTGTCGCAGACCTCGTAGCGCGTGATGTTGAGGCGCGCCTGCATGCCCTTGATGGCCTGCCAGAAGCCGATGTCCATCACGTACTCGAGGTCGCCGCCCTTTTCCGGCTCGGGCTGGCTGGCGGCGGCGCCGCCGCGCCCGAAGAACTGCGAGAAGATGTCGCGGAAACCCCCCGCGGCTTCCGTGCCCGGTCTCCGCGCTCCTCCCGGCCCGGCGGGTCCGCCAGCCGCTCCGGAGAAGTAATCGGAGAAATCGAAACCGCTGAAATCCGGGCCGGGACGGGGGCCTTGAGCGCCCGGACCACCGGGGCCCGCGCCCGCGAAGCCGCTCTCGGAGTAGAAGCCGAACTGGTCGTACATCTGGCGCTTCTTGGGGTCGCTCAAGACGTCGTAGGCTTCCTGAACGTTCTTGAAGCGGTCCTCGGAGGACTTGTCTCCGGGGTTGAGGTCGGGATGGTGTTTGCGCGCAAGTTTCCTGTAGGCTTTGCGGATATCCTCCGCCGAGGCCTTGCGCGCCACCCCGAGCGTATCGTAGTAGTCGTGCTTAGGAGCGGACATAACAAGAAGCCGTCAGCCCTCAGCCGTCAGCTTTCAGCTAGCTCAGTGCGTCAATCAGGTTTCGACTATTCCCCTGGCCCCCAAGCCGCCAAAGGCCGTACCACGCACAGGGCTAGCTGATGGCTGAAGGCTGATGGCTGTTCTTCTCACTTCTTCTCGTCCACGTCGACGAACTCGGCGTCGACCACGTCGTCCTTGCCGTCCTTACCCTGCTTGCCGTCCTTACCCTGGTCTCCGGCCCCGCCGGGCGCTCCCGGTCCGCCTCCGGGCGGCGGCGCGGACGCCTTGTACATGGCCTCGGCCAGTTTGTGGCTTGCGGTGGTGAGGCGGTCCACGGCCGAATTGATGCGGGCGGGATCGTTATCGTTCATGGCCTTGCGGGTTTCTTCCAGGGCGGATTCGATCTCCTTGGCTTCCGCGTCGCCGATCTTGGAGCGGTGCTCCTTTAACGTCTTTTCGACGTTGTAGACCATCGCGTCTGCGCGGTTGCGGGCTTCGATCGTATCGCGCTGCTTGCGGTCGTCCGCCGCGTTCGTTTCGGCGTCCCTGGCCATCTTCTCGACTTCGTCCTTAGACAGGCCGGAGGACGAGGTGATGGTGATCTTCTGTTCGTTGTTGGTGGCGCGGTCCTTGGCGGTCACGTTGAGGATGCCGTTGGCGTCGATATCGAAGGTGACTTCCACTTGCGGAATGCCGCGCGGAGCCGGCGGGAGGTTGCTAAGCTGGAAAACCCCCAGCAGCCGGTTGTGAGCCGCCATGGCGCGCTCGCCCTGGTAGACCTTGATCTCCACCGACGGCTGGTTGTCGGAAGCCGTGGAGAAAACCTCGCTCTTGCGCGTGGGTATGGTGGTGTTGCGCTCGATGAGCTTGGTGAAAACGCCGCCCAAAGTCTCAATGCCGAGCGACAGCGGGGTGACGTCGATCAGCAGCACGTCCTTCACTTCGCCGCCCAGCACGCCGCCCTGCACCGCGGCCCCCACGGCCACGACTTCATCCGGGTTGACCCCCCGGTGCGGCTCCTTGGCGAACAGGTCGCGCACCAGTTGCTGGATGCGCGGCATGCGGGTCTGGCCGCCCACCATGACGACCTCGTCGATCTGCTGCGGGGTCATGCTCGCGTCCGCCATGGCCTGCTTGCAGGGGCCCATGGAACGCTGGACGATATCCTCCACCATCTGCTCGAAGCGCGCCCGCGTCAGCTTCATCTGGAGGTGCTTCGGGCCGGTGGCGTCGGCGGTGATGAAAGGCAGGTTGATCTCGGATTCGAGCAGGGTGGAAAGCTCGATCTTGGCCTTCTCGGCCGCTTCCTTCAGGCGCTGGAGCGCCATCTGATCGCGCGAGAGGTCGATGCCGTTTTCGCGCTTGAACTCACTCACGATCCAGTCGATGACGCGCTGGTCGATGTTGTCGCCGCCCAGGTGCGTGTCGCCGTTGGTGGACTTCACCTCGACCACGCCCTCGCCCACTTCCAGGATCGAGATGTCGAAGGTGCCGCCGCCGAAATCGTAGACCGCGATGGTTTCGTTCTTCTTCTTGTCCAGCCCGTACGCCAGGGCCGCCGCGGTAGGCTCGTTGATGATGCGCATGACTTCCAGCCCGGCGATCTTGCCGGCATCCTTGGTGGCCTGGCGTTGCGCGTCGTTGAAGTAGGCCGGAACCGTGATGACCGCCTGCGTAATCTTCTCGCCCAGATAGGACTCGGCCGCCTCTTTCAACTTGGTCAGGATCATGGCCGAAATCTCCGGCGGGGAGTACTTCTTGCCGCTGCACTCGACGCGGGCGTCGGAGCTTTCCCCGCGCGCCACGTGGTAGGGCACCATCTTCATTTCTTCCGTGACCTCGTCGAAGCGGCGCCCCATGAACCGCTTGATCGAGAAGACCGTGTTCTCCGGGTTGGTGATGGCCTGACGCTTGGCCACCTGCCCGACCAGCCGCTCTCCACTTTTGGTAAAGGCCACGACCGATGGCGTGGTGCGGGCCCCTTCCTGATTCGCGATGACCGTGGGCTGGCCGCCCTCCATCACCGCAACCACGGAGTTGGTGGTCCCCAAGTCAATGCCGATGATCTTTCCCATTTTGGTGCATAACCTCCCTAGAATGTGATTATTAGAATAATGTGCCGCGCGCGGGGCGGCCTATTGAGCACAAGACCATTATCAAACTTTAGTGCGTCGTTGTCAAGCATCAAGAGAGGGAAACTGGAAGAAATGTGTAGGGCCGCTGATGAATGCCGATGAATGCGGGAGATGGCTCCGCTGATCGCGCAGAACAGGAGACCCACGGCCAGTTGCGGGTAAGCCAGGCTGAGCTACAGCGCAACCGCGAAGGCGGTGATGGTGTGGCCCGAGGGGAAGGAAAACTGGTCGGGAGGCAGCAGGGTGGGCCGGCAATGCGGCTCGAACGCGCACGTGCGCCGCGCTGCCTGCATACCCGGTCTATAGCGGGCGGGGGGTTACAGGCCCGTGAACTCCACAACAAACATGCGTTAACCCATTTTCCGCACTTTTTGAGGGGAATGCGTATGCTATCAGTTGGTTAAGGGCCAGCTCGGCTATTTTTTGTCACTACAATCGTCGACCGGATCGAACAGGGTCCGCTCCTCCGGAAGTGTCAGCTCCAGACGG
>CAIRXZ010000263.1 GCA_903882645.1 uncultured Acidobacteriia bacterium
CGTGTCCCTCCTTCGTCCCTTGGGACCCCGCCAAGCCCACCCAATGCCCATCCGAAGTTGCCCAGCTCGCCCAAAACCTCGGAATCCCTTTCGATACCGCTGCTTGCCCGCACCCAACTGCCACGGATGCGGAATCGCTGGCCGGCCGCGGGAGAGATGGCGCTATTCGACCGCAGTTGGTACAATCGCGCGGGCGTGGAACGGGTCATGGGCTTCTGCCGGGAGAGCGAGTATCTCGAGTTCCTTCACAGTTGTCCGGAGTTCGAACGGATGCTGGTGCGCTCCGGCATTATTCTCATCAAGTATTGGTTCTCGGTCAGCGACGAGGAACAGGAGCGGCGCTTTCAAGTGCGCATCAAAGATCCGACGAAGCGTTGGAAGCTGAGTCCCATGGATCTGGAGTCGCGGCGGCGCTGGGTGGAATACTCGCGGGCCAAGGACGAGATGTTCGCTCACACCGACATCAAGCAGATTCCCTGGTATGTGGTGAACGCCGACAACAAGAAGTGCGCCCGGCTGAACGTCATCCGCCACCTGCTCTCCCTGATTCCGTACGAGGACCTGACGCCCGAACCCATCAAGCTGCCGACTCTGGACCGCAGGAAGTACGTCCGGCCTCCCATCACCGACCAGAACTTCGTGCCGGAACTCTACCAGCGCCGCGGCGGCGTTCTCACGCTTACCAGCAGGTGATCCGGAGGTCAGCTACAATCCCGCGGCCGCCCCTGTGTCTCCGTGCAGCCGGGCGGCGGTCTCCAGATCGGCGCGCGCGGACGAATCGCGCCCGAGCTGAGTGAAGACGTGACTGCGAAGGATATAGAGATGCGGTTCGCCGGGCGCCAGCCGAATCGCCTCCGTGAAGTCCTGGAGCGCGGACTCGGCGGCGTCCGGTTCTCCGAGGCGCATCTGGCCGCGGTACTGCCGCGCCTGCCAGAGACGGGGGCTCAGCCGAAGCGCTTCATCCAGCAGCGCGATCCCCCGATCGGTCTCCCCGGACGCCGCCAGCCGGATGGCCTCGTCGAGCAAGGCGGCCGAATCGGGGATCGGGGGCCGGCGCTCTCGCCCGGCAAAATAGAGATACGCCGCCGCAACCAGGCACAGGCAGGCTATGCCTGGCGCCCCGTCGAACCCCCAACTGCCCAGAAACAGCTTGCCCGCCAGCGGCAAGCTGGCGAAGAGAAACGCCAGCGCCAGAGCGGCCCGGCGCCATTGGCGAGCCCGGGAAGACCACGCCTCCGCGTTTCCGCTCTTCACGCCGCGCCCGCGGTCCGGTCCCATTCCAAAACCTTGCCCGTCACGTAGTCCACTTCGTCCGCGGTCAGTTCCGGAAACATGGGCAGCGAGATGCAGCAGGCGGCGTTGCGCTCGGAGTTGGGAATGGCGCCGGCGATCCGCGCCCCTTTCCCCCACGGATAGCCTTCCTGCTGGTGGATGGCGATGGGGTAGTGGCACTTGGCGTCGATGCCGTTGGCGGCCAGGAAGTCCACCAGGGAATCGCGATGTTCCGCCTTGCGGGTCTCTATGACGTACAGATGATAGACGTGATAGTACCCCGGCATCTCGTAAGGGAGCGTGATGGAGCGGGCATCCCGCAGCCCCGCCGAATAGCGCGCGGCCCACTGGCGCCGCAGGGCGTTCCACTCGTCGATGCGCGTCAGCTTGGCGCTCAGGACCCCGGCCTGAAGGTCGTCCAGGCGGCTGTTGAAGCCCATGCCGTGGCACGAGCGCTTCTCCGAGCCGTGGTTTCGCAGCCTGCGAACCACCCGGTCCACGTCCTCGCGATTGGTGACCACCGCGCCGCCGTCGCCGAAACACCCCAGGTTCTTCTGGATGATGAAGCTGGTGCAGGCCGCGTCGCTCAATTCGCCCGGTTTGAACCCGTCGCCCCGCGACCCGATGGCCTGCGCGTTGTCCTCGATCACCAGCAGGCCGTTCCGGTCCGCGATCTTGCGGACGGCGTTCATATCCGCGCATTGGCCGTAAAGGTGAACCGGAACGATGGCCTTGGTCCTGGGGGTGATGGCCGCCTCGATGCCGGCGGGGCCGATGCAATTGGTCCTGGGGTCGCAATCGACGAAGACGGCCGTGGCGCCCGCTATCCAGATTGCTTCGGCGGTGGCGAAGAACGTGTTGGGGGTGGTGATGCACTCGTCGCCGGGACCGATTCCGAGCGCCATGAAGGAGAGCCACAACGCGTCGGTCCCGTTGCCCACGCCGATGGCGTATTTCATTCCATGGTAGGCGGCCAGTTCCCGCTCGAACCGCTTCAGCATCGGCCCCATCACATATTGGCCCGACTCGAGCACTTCGCGGAGGTTGCCATCTATCTCGGCCTGGATGCCGCGATACTGGCGCACGTGACCGTAAAAGCCGACATTCATAAGAGATTCCCCTTGGGAGTATGAACACGACAATTTTCGCATATGTAAACACATGGCGATATTATGTTGCCTTGGCGGGGCAACCCAGCCAGCCCCGACGAGGAGGGAACCAATGCTTCCAACCGCCGATCGCCGCAATCGGATTCGCGCGCCGCTCGCGGCGGCGTGGTGCGTGGCGGCCTGCGCCCTGGGAGCCGCCCAGGGCCAGACCGCGCCCGGGTCGAGGATCGACCTGGCAAAAGGATGGCTCATCCAATCCTCCGCGAAGACGGCCCAGGCGGGCGCCGAAATCTCAACCGGCAGGTTCCAGCCCGGAGGCTGGTATCGGGCGAGCGTGCCCAGCACCGTCATCGCGGCGCTCGTGGCGGACGGGCTCTACGCCAACCCCTACTTCTCAAAGAACCTGGCCATGATCCCCGGAACGCCCACGGGCAGTCGGAACTTCTCCGACGCCGACATGCCGGCGGACAGCCCGTTCGCCGCGCCGTGGTGGTACCGCACCGAATTCCAGCTTCCGGCGGCCGCGAAGGGGAAGAGGCTGTGGCTCAATTTCGACTCGATCAACTATAAGGCCGACATCTGGCTGAACGGGCGCCGGATCGCGGCCGCGGAAGAGGCGATGGGCATGTACCGCATGTTCGAGTTCGACATCACGGACGCCGTCCTGCCGGGCGCGAACACGCTCGCGGTGGAAGTCACGCCGCCGGGCCGAAAGGATTTGACCATCACCTTTGTGGACTGGAATCCCATGCCCGGCGACAAGGACATGGGGTTGGTGCGCGATGTCTATATCCGGGTGAGCGGCCCCGTCGCCCTGCGGAACACGCAGGTTGTGACGCAGTTGGACAACCCGCCCGCCAAGGCGAAGTTGACGATCTACGCCGATTTGAAGAACGCCATCGGCCAAGCGGTGGAAGGCGCGCTGAAGGGCGCAATCGGCGACATCGCCGTGTCCAGGAAGGTCAAGCTGGCGGCCCACGAATCCACCCAGGTCGCGTTTACGCCGGCGGACTATCCCGCGCTGGCTATCGCGCACCCGAAGCTGTGGTGGCCATACGGGCTGGGGCCACAGGATCTGAACCGTCTGCATATGGAATTCGAGATTGGCGGCGCGGTTTCCGACCGCGAGGACGTGGAATTCGGCATCCGCGAATTCAAGGGGGAGAACGACGCGCGGCAGCATCGCCTGATCGCGGTCAACGGCAAGAGAATCCTGATCCGCGGCGGCGGGTGGTCGTCCGACATGATGATGCGCTACGACGACGAGCGCGAAGCGAGCGAAATCGCTTACGCGCGCGACATGAACCTGAACACCATCCGGCTGGAAGGCAAGATGATGAACGAACATTTCTTCGCCACCGCCGACCGCCTGGGCATGATGGTCATGCCGGGCTGGTGTTGCTGCTCGTACTGGGAACGCTGGCGGGAGTGGAAGCCGGAAGATTATAAGATTGCCGGCGAATCGCTGCGGGACCAGATCCGGCGGTTGCGGAACCATGCCGGCGTGTTCGTCTGGCTTTACGGCAGCGACAATTCGCCGAGCGAAGAGGCCGAGAAGGTTTACCTGAAGGTCCTCGCGGACGAACACTGGCCGAACCCGTATATTTCCTCGGCGGCCAACCAGACGACGACGGGGGCCGGCAGGACCGGCGTGAAGATGACCGGTCCGTATGAGTACGTGGCGCCGAACTACTGGCTGCTGGACAGGACGCGCGGCGGCGCGTTTGGATACAACACCGAGACCAGCCCCGGGCCGGCCGTCCCGGTGATCGAGAGCCTCGAGGAGATGCTGCCGAAGGAACATCTGTGGCCGATCGACGATTTCTGGGATTTCCACGCCGGCCGCGGCAGCTACGGCAACCTCAACGTGTTCACGGCCGCGCTGGAGGGGCGCTACGGCAAGGCCAAGGGTCTCGAAGACTATGTGTGGAAGAGCCAGTTGATGGCCTACGAAGGCGAGCGCGCCATGTTCGAAGCGTTCGGCAAGAACAAGTACGCGGCGACGGGCGTGATTCAGTGGATGCTGAACAACGCCTGGCCCTCCACGATCTGGCACCTCTACGACTGGTACCTGAGGCCCGGCGGCGGATATTTCGGGACCAAGATCGCCAACGAACGGCTGCACGCGCAGTACTCTTACGACGATCGGTCGATCGTGGTGGTGAACTCGTACTACCGCGGCTTTCCGGGCCTCAAGGTTACGGCGAAAGTCTACAACCTGGATCTGGCCGAGAAGTTCTCGAAGACAGCGTCCCTGGACGCGGCCGAGGACTCTTCGACCAAGGTGTTCGATCTCCCGAAGATCGACGGCCTTTCGAAGACCTATTTCGTCAAGCTGACGCTCGACGACGCGGCCGGGAAGCGAGTGAGCTCCAACTTCTACTGGCTCTCGACGCAGCCCGATGTTTCCGACTTCCAACGAGGGAACGGCCGGTACACGCCCATCGCGACGTACGCGGACCTTACCGGTCTCCAGGACCTGCCCCAGGCCAAAGTCACGGCGGTCTCCCGCACGGAAGCGAAAGGCGCGGAGCAGGTGGAGCATGTGACGGTTCAGAACCTCTCAGCCAACCTCGCGTTTTTCGTGCATCTCACCGTGCTGAAGGGCAAGGAAGGGAGCGACGTGAAGCCCATCGTCTGGGAGGACAATTACTTCGAGCTGATGCCCGGCGAAAGGCGGGAAGTCACGGCCACGTATGCAAGCAAACTGCTGCTCGGGGCGAAGCCGCGCGTCAGAGTGGATGGCTTCAACGTGGCCGCGGACGAGGAGTAGAGCGGCGACCGGTCGGTTTGTTCCTCAGCGCCGCGGGGCGGGCATGCCCGCCCCCTATTGCAGGCGGGGCTGGAGCTGTTCGTCGGAGATGAGGCCGTCGAAAATCGCCAGCACCTGCTTGCGGTAGGCGTACACGCGCCGCAGGTTCTCGCGGAACGAGGCTTCGAAATCGTGAGCTCTCATCCACTTTTCGAGCATCGTCCGGGGCACGTCGATGTCCTGCCGGAGAGTCTCGACGTCATGGCCGCGGAGGAAGAGGCCATAGAAGAAAGCGGCCTCGCGTTGGGGCGCCAGGGGATCGGAATCGTCTCTCGCCGTCATAAAACAACTCAGCGGAAATGTCAGTATAACGGCGTCCCGAGCCCGGCGGCAAGTCCGATTCTCAGCGCTTCACGAAGAGGTCCAGGCACGCGCGTTTCCCCAGAATCAGCACGGGAGGCGGCGGGTCTTGAACTCGTACTTTTCGATACGTACCGCCGCCTGGGCGCGGTCGGAGCGCACCACGCGGCCGACCGCGACGAGCTGGAGCGGGCAGACGCCTCCCAAACGAGCCGGCCAGCTCACGGCCAGCTCAACCAGGCGCCCTACCGGCAACTCACCTTGGGTGGTGAAGAGAATCCCCCCGCTGCTGGCATTGACCGTCGTGCCGGCCCCCTGCAGGTCGTGCGACTTGGAGCGGAGCAGCCGGTACCGGACCTCCTCGCAGAGCGGAAACCGGTTGTTCTCCCGGCGGTCGGACAGGCCTTCGGAATAAGCGGGGCGAAGATGCGGCGCAGCCATGATTAGTTTATGATCGACGAGCGCAATGGTTCTGACAATAGGCCAAAAGCATCAAACGTGATATCCCTAACATAGTACTTTCTTCCCACACGTATTATGACAGTCGGGTGAAGACCGGGTTAAGTCCGGCCGCCGCAGAGCCCCGTGGCGCGTTCTGGTATTCTGGCCTCATGGATCAGGAGCAGCTCCGATCGTTGTTCGAACAGGTGCGCGGCGGCGCGGTGGATGTGGAAACGGCCATCCACCGGATGCGCCACATGCCGTTCGAGGACCTGGGATTCGCCAAGGTGGATCACCACCGGGCGCTACGCCACGGCATGCCGGAAGTGGTGTTCGCCCAGGGCAAGACGCCGGAGCAAGTGGCCGCCATTGCGGAGAAGCTGCTCGACAACGCGCCCAATGTGCTCATCACCCGGGCCGACGCGGCGTGCGCGGCAATGGTCACGGAACGGCTGCCCGGCGGCGAGTACTTTCCGCTTTCCCGCGCGGTCCGTTTTTGGCGCGACCGGACGGTACGCGGGAAAGGCAAGATCGCGGTGGTCTGCGCGGGAACCAGCGACATGCCGGTGGCCGAAGAGGCGCGAATCACCGCGGAAGTCATGGGCAACGAAGTAGTGGCCATACACGATATCGGGGTGGCGGGCATCCATCGGTTGATGAATAACCGGGAACGCCTGACCGAGGCGAGTGTCGTGGTGGTTTGCGCGGGAATGGAGGGGGCCCTGCCGAGCGTTGTGGGGGGGCTGGTGTCCTGTCCTGTCATCGCCGTGCCCACCAGCGTAGGTTATGGCGCCAGCTTTCACGGCCTGGCCGCCCTGCTTGGCATGCTGAACAGTTGCGCCAGCAACGTGGCCGTGGTGAATATCGACAACGGCTTCGGCGCCGGATACGTGGCGAGTCTGATCAACCGGGCGTAGGCAAGGGCTTCGCCCTTGAGGGCCGGGCATGCCCGGCCCCTACGGGATTTGGGAGACAGGAGCCAGAAGTCAGGAGTCACGCCGCGGCGCGGCGAAGTAGATCACAACACCGAGAACGATCAACAGGGCGCCCAATTCGAGCGCATTGATGGGGCCGACCGGCTCGGCGCGGTTGCGTATGACCGTCAGAACGAGAAGCGCGAGGGGAGGAACGCCGATGGCGAAGGCTCCGAACAGGCCGCCGGGAACGCGATAGGGACGCGGCAAGGCGGGTTCGCGCAGGCGCAGGGCGGCCAGGGCGGCGAACTCCAGCAGGATGCTGAGACCGGTCAGCAGCACGTCGAGCATAATCAACTTCACGAAGGTCAGCCCCAGGCACAGCGCCCAAACCACCGAGCAGGCAAGAATCGCGGCCCAAGGCGCGCCGGTCCGGCGATGCCGCTTCGCCAACGCCTTGGGGAGAAAGCCGTCTTCGGCCATCACGGCCGGCAGACGCGAGAGCGCCATGGTGAGCGCGTTCATGGTCCCCGCGGCGCCGAGCATGCCCCCCAAGGTGATGGCGAAAGCGAGGGCCGCTCCGGCGGCCGGGTTGCGCGGCACGGCGCGCGCCACGTCGGCCCATCCGCCGGTCGCCCAACGGTTGGGGTCCAGCCCGGTGGCGGCCACGGCGGCGATCGGGATTACATACGTGCCGGCGACCAGAAGCACGGCGCCGAGCATCGCCAGGGGATAGGTGCGGCGCGGCCGGTCCACTTCGCCAGCGATGGTCGAGGAGTTGTCCCATCCCATGTAGTTCCACATGGCCACCAGGATCCCGCCGAGAAGGTCCACGCGGCGCAGCGGAACGGCGGGCGCGCCGGCGTGCGCGTGCTGGAAGAGCGCGGCGCAGGCGAGGACCACGAATGGACCGAGGAGCAGGACGCCCATCGCCACGGAAGCGGCGCCGACGGCTTTGGCCCCGAGCAGGTTCCAGGCGGCGCAGGCGGCGACGAGAGCCACGCCGATCCCGAATCCACGGCCGCCGGCGGCGAGCGCCGGCGCGAAATGGCCCAGATACGCGACGAACAGCGTGGGGTAAATCGCCATGTCGAACAGGCTGCCGGCGAGCGACAGCCAAGCCTCCTGAAATCCCCAGAAGCGTCCCATGGCGCGCGTGACCCAGACGTAGTAACCGCCCTCTTCCGGAAGGGCGCTCGCCAGCTCGCTCACCATGAGAGCGGTGGGCAGGCTCCAGAGGAGCGGCGTGACGAGCAGGATCAGAATGGCGCCGGCGTACCCGGCCTTGCACACGATGTCCTCCAGCCCGAAGGGTCCGCCGGCGACGATGAAGAAGGTCGCGGCGATGAGCGGAAGCAGGGTCATCTTCCGCGCCGCGGCTCGCGGGGACGGCGCAGTCGATCTCGGAGTGGCTATGGGCGGGCCTCCAGGGTGGAGATGCGCGGCCAGCGGGGAGCGGAACGCATATTGGAGATTAGCACGGAAGGCAGGGCGGCCGGGCGGGGTTTTCGGACGGCCGCCTGGGGGAGGAAGAAGGCAGACCGGGAGGTCCGCCCCACGTGGCCCGGGCTTGCCGGTTTCATGCCAAGACAAGTTCATCGCGGGCTGGCGCTTTCCCATCGCATCGGCTTACACTAGTCGCTTCGATGCCGATGCAAATCAGCCATGACGAAGTCGCGCCCGGAGTGGTGAGGATCGCGCTGACGGGCAGGGTGATGATGGGGCCGGCAAGCGAGCAGATCGTAAGCCGCGTGGATGAGCTGCTGCGTCAGGGGACGCGTACCATCATCTTCGATCTGAGCGGCGTGACGAGCATCGACAGCACCGGGATCGGCCGTTTCATTTCCAGCTTCAACAAGATCGCCGCGGCGGGAGGGGCGATGCGGATGGCTGGAGCGGCCGGGCACGTGCTCGAAGCCTTTCACGTGAGCCTGCTCGATACGGTGTTCCCGTTTTACGCCAGCGTGGACGAGGCCCGGAAGGCCTGATACTGGGGCTGGCGGGCAGGCCAGGAGGCCTGCCCCACCAGTTTTCGCCTCTTCAGCAAGGGGCTTTGGATTTGCAGCCGGCTTTCGGAGCGGCCTTTTTCGGGGCCGCCTTCTTCGCCGGTTTCGCAGCTTTCTTAGTTGCCATCAGGATCATTGAACACCCGCGGGCGCAATAAATCAATAGGAAAATGAGAAGTGGAGCACGGGTTGCCGCCGGCCCGGTCTCACATCGGGAATGCGCGCGAGCGGTTCGCCGAAGCGGCGGCGGGGTCGGAGAAGCCGTTCCGGCGGCTCTGTAGGAACGGGTCGATATCCGAGCGGCGCTACCGCTTCGGGGAGAGCGTCCGCGGCGAGGGGATTTCAAGGTCGGCGCAGATCTTGCGGGCGAGGAAGTCGTTCACCTCGCTGTGACGCGGCGCCGACGAGGACTTGCCGGCCATCCGATTGACGTAGACCGTGTGTTTGCGACCCTCCCGAAGGAACTCGCAGCCGCAGCGCTTCAGGTGACGGATCAGATCGATCTGCTTCATGCCACTGGCAGGACGAGGGTCTCGCGGATCACGGCGGCGCCTTCCAGGGACTGCTTCGACATCGCGCGATTCGCGTCCAGAACCAGAGCGACCGCCTCATGGAGATTCTCCCTGGCTTCCTCAAGGGTTGCGCCTTGAGTGTTGGCGCCGGGCAGTTCCTCGACGAACCCGATGTAACCCTCCGGCACCTGCATGAACACAGCAGTCAGTTTCATTGCGCTCCACGACAATTATCGCACCCCTGTGAGCAGTCGGCGTCGGCTAAGCGCACTCGAACCGATAGCGTCGCGCCATGGGCTCAGCCACTCGGGTGCTCGGATCGGAGCGAGTCCAGACAGCGCTCCAACATCCGGCGAAAGAGCGCTTGCTCTTTTGGCTCGAAGTCGCGCAGCAGACGTTGTTCCACCGATCTCATAGCCAGGTGAACGGCCAGGAGTTGTTTGACGCCTTGCGGCGTAAGCTCGGCCGGCATCGCCCGCCCGCCGGATGGATCGGGCCGCCTCATTACAAGCTCCCGTGCTGGATTGCGGGCTGTTCCACGTCCTCGACGACGGCGACCGCCGTTCGTTTGTCGACAACCTCAGGGCGGTGCTCCAGCCCGGCGGCCGCTACTTCATGCTGTGCTTCAGCGACCGTCAACCGGGGCAGTTTGGTCCCCGCCGGATAACCCAGGACGAGATCAGGGCCAGCTTCGACGAGGGGTGGGAGGTAGACTCGATCAAGCCGGCCAAACTCGATATCCGGATCAGCCCCGACGGAATTCTGGCATGGTTGGCGCGCATCCGGAGGACGTGAGCGGATCGCCGCGACAGCGTCGCGCCGAGGGGCGCTGCGGTCTTCGCCAGGGCGCATCCTGCCGGGGCAGGCATTGCGTGCGGGTTGCCATCGCCAGGGGCTGAAGCCCGATTCCTTTCCGCAACGGTGCGGCACGGCTGAAGCCATGGATACAAAGCCGACCATAACCTCATGCGTTCCCAAACGCAGACACCCGATCAGCCTGGTGACAGCCCGGCCATGGCCGGCCCCTACGTCAGCGCTTTCCGCCACACGGAATACAATTGCTCGCGTTCCTGGGGGGTCAGCGGGGCCGGATTGGGGCTTGGCTGGTCTTCCAGGCAGTGGTTGTGGAGGTAGCAATCGAGCTTCTGACGGAGGGCGTGCCGGCCGCGGCGCAGGCGGGTCTTCACAACGTCTTCGCTCACGTCCAGGATTTGCGCGGTTTCCTCGGTGGATAGTTCCTCGAGGTCGCGCAGCAGAACCACGGCGCGGTAGATAGGGGGAAGCTCCACGATCACCCGGTCGAGCACGGCGCGCAGCTCGGAGCGGAGGTACTGGGCGTCCGGAGGGCGCGCATCGCCGGCGGGTTCGTCGTCCGGGGTCAGATCTTCGACGGACAGCTCGTGGGCCGGCGCGAAAACGCTCCTGCGGCGCTGCATGAGACAGGCGTTCTTGGCGATGCGGAAGATCCAGGAGCGGACGCGTTCGGGTTCGCGGAGCGAATCGAAATGCCCGAAAGCGTTGAGCAGGGTCTCCTGAGCCACTTCCTCGGCGTCCTCCGGCCGGCCGCACATGAGCCAACTGTAATGGAACACCTTGGACCGGAAGTGCCCGACGAACCGTTCGAAAGCCAGCGGCTCGCCGTTCAGTACCGCGCGAGCGAGAGCGGTCTCGTCCTGCTGATCCACGCCTCGATTGTAGCGTGCGTGGCAGCCCGTAAGGCCACTCGTCGGCTGCGCGCGCAAAGTGAACGGTGTTGAGTCTAAGCTAAGCTCAACGTATATGACGAATCCACGCGGGCGGACGCCCGCCTCGCTCGGTTTCTCCATGCCCGCCGAATGGGAGACCCACGAGGCAACCTGGCTCGGCTGGCCGCACAACCCCACCGACTGGCCGGATAAGCTGGACGCCATCCGCTGGGTCTACGCCGAGATTGTGCGCAAGATCGCGCCCGGCGAGACCGTCCGGATGCTGGTCCGGTCGAGGGCCGAGGAGAAGCTGGCGCGCCGCTGCCTGACGCGCGCCGGGGCCGATGCGGGGAGCGTCGAGTTCATCGTGCATCCGACCAACCGCGGCTGGACCCGCGACAGCGGACCGGTCTTTGTGCGGCGCTCGGTCCGCGAGCGTCTCGAAACAGCCATCGTGCATTTCCATTTCAACGCATGGGCCAAGTATCCCGACTGGCGGAAGGACCGAAGGGCGCCCGAAACCGCGGCGAGGGTCCTGAACAAGAAACTCTTCGACGCGCGCTCGGGCGGCCGGCCCTTCGTGCTCGAAGGCGGCGGAATCGAAGTCAACGGTCGCGGCACGCTGGTCACCACCGAGGAGTGCTACCTCGACCCGGTCACGCAGGCGCGCAACCCGGGCATGGGCCGCGAGGAGTTCGAAGCGGCTCTGCGGGCATACCTCGGCGCGACGAAGGTCTTCTGGCTAGCCGGCGGAGTGGCGGGCGACGACACCCACGGACATGTGGACGACATCTGCCGCTTCGTGAACGCGAAGACCGTCGCGCTGGTCCGGGAGGACAACCCGCGCGACGTCAACTACCGCCCCCTCCAGGAGAACTGGGAGCGCATCCAGGATCTTCGGCTCGAGGACGGCGGGAAGCCCGAGGTGGCGCCGCTGCCGATGCCCGCGCCGCTCTTCTTCGATGGCGGCAGGCTGCCGGCGAGCTACGCGAACTTCTACATTTCCAACGCGGCGGTTCTGGTCCCGACGTTCAACGACCCGAACGACCGCGCGGCGCTGGGCATCCTGGGCGAGCTTTTCAAGGACCGCCAGGTGGTGGGAATCCACGCGGTGGATCTTGTGCTGGGGTTCGGCGCGCTGCATTGCCTCACGCAACAGCAGCCGGCGGAGGGAAGAGTTTGTATGATAGAACATTCACAAGCGCCGGGGAACCGCCAGCGCCTCCGGCCGCATCGAACAAAAGACAAGCCATGAACGTCAACCCTAAGGCCGGCAAAGCGCCGGATGCCGCCGACCTGGTGAATATCCCCAAACTGGTGGCCGAGTACTATGAGGAGCGCCCCGATCCGGCGGTCCCCGAACAGCGCGTGACCTTCGGCACGTCGGGCCATCGCGGTTCCTCCTTCTACAAGAGCTTCAACGAATGGCACATCCTCGCCATCACGCAGGCCATTTGGCTGTACCGCAAGGAGCAGGGGATCGACGGGCCGCTGTTCCTGGGGAAGGATACGCACGCGCTTTCCGAGCCTGCGCTCGCCAGCGCGCTGGAAGTCCTGGCGGCGAACGGCGTCGATACGGTCATCGCGCAAGCGGACGAGTACACGCCTACCCCGGCGATTTCTCACGCTATCCTTACGCACAACCGCGGGCGCGAAACCGGGCTCGCCGATGGCGTGGTGATTACCCCATCGCACAATCCTCCCGAGGATGGCGGCTTCAAGTACAACCCTCCGCACGGCGGGCCGGCGGCGGACGAGGTCACGTCGTGGATCCAGGCGAAGGCGAACGACATCCTTGAGAACGTTCCGGAACGCGTGATCCGTATCCCGTTCGAGCGGGCGCTGCGAGCGGCAACCACGCACCGGCGCGATTTCATCGAGGCGTACGTCGCCGATCTGGCGAACGTCCTCGATATGGAAGCCATTCGCGGCTCGGGTCTGAAGCTGGGCGTGGACCCTCTCGGCGGCGCCGGAGTCCACTACTGGGAACCGTTGGCCGCCCGCTACGGTTTGAACCTGACCGTCGTGAACGAGACCGTCGATCCGTCGTTCCGCTTCATGACCCTCGATTGGGACGGCCGCATCCGCATGGACCCCTCGTCGCCTTACGCCATGCAGCGGCTGATCGGCCTCAAGGACAAGTTCGACGTGGCTTTCGGCTGCGACACGGACCATGACCGGCACGGCGTGGTCTGCCGGAGCGCCGGCCTGTTGCCGCCGAACAACTACCTCGCCGTCTGCGTCTACTATCTCTTCTCCCACCGCCCGGGGTGGCGCAAGGACGCCGCCGTCGGAAAAACGCTGGTGAGCAGCGCCATGATCGACCGCGTGGCGGAGAAACTGGGGCGGCCGGTGTTTGAGACGCCTGTCGGCTTCAAATGGTTCGTCGATGGGTTGCTGAAGGGCGACCTGGGATTCGCAGGCGAGGAGAGCGCTGGCGCCGCGTTTCTGCGCCACGGCGGCGGCGTGTGGACCACCGACAAAGACGGCATCATCGCGGCCCTGCTCTCGGCGGAGATCACCGCCCGCGCCGGACGCGATCCAGGGGAGCTATACGCTGATCTGACTCGCGAGTTAGGCAGCCCGGTGTACGGCCGCATCGATGCGCCGGCGACCCGCGAGCACCAGGCGGTACTGGCCGGGCTTTCGCCGGAAGACATCGACGAGCACGACCTTGCGGGCGAACGAATTCAGCGAATTTTGACGAAGGCCCCCGGAGACGGCAGCCCGATCGGCGGCGTCAAAGTCATCGCCGCCAACGGATGGTTCGCCGCGCGGCCATCCGGCACCGAGGAGATCTACAAGATCTACGCCGAGAGCTTCCGGGGCGAAGAGCACCTGCGGCGAATACAGGAGGAAGCGCAGGCGATTGTGGGGCGGGCGCTGGGGGCGGCGGGCGACGGAGGGAGCTAAGCCACGAGTCTCAGGCCGGGACGGCTGAAAGCCTGGCCCCGCAGGCGCGCCAGCCATTCTGTTCTTGTGTCGCGCGCCCCCGCCCGGCCGCCCTTTTGGCGGGCCGAGCGCTTCCTGTTACTGTGTATGGGTTGGTACGCGTTTGAAGATTCGATCCAGGCAGTTCGATGGCCGTTGCGCCAAACACAGACGGTTCAACCCAGCCACCGACGGGCAGGGCGGCGTTCGGGGCGGCTGCCCGCGCTGTAGTCTGTTGTACGAGATCTGGGAAGCTTCCCTCAAGCTGAACAAGCTGATCCGGAAGTTCGACCCCGCCCACGACGATCTGGAACGTCCGAAGGACCCGGAGCCGGTTCACGACCCCCGCCAGATGAGTCTGATCGAGTAGCTGCGCGACAGCACTACAGCATCTCCATTGCCTCGAAGAAAGCCTCGATCCGCCCGCGTAGAGCGCCCTGAGAACGCTCTGACACTGGCGATCGCGCCGAATTGCGCCGCGCCTTCCGCGTAGCCGTCCGGCGAGGCCCGCGACTGCGGCGCACTTGTGAAGCGCCAAGGCAGCCTGTGAGGCCCGCCCCATCAGGCAGCACCTCACTCGAACTGACAAAGTATGTACCCGTCGCGCTCGGCGACCAGGCGCATGCCCCATTCCGCCGGGTTGCGGCGCACGTCTTCGTATCCTGGGATGCCATGCTTCATGGTGAAGTGCGTGTAGCCCTGGGCTTTGAACTCCCTCCCGACCAACAAGCGGTAGCCGGCGGGAAGCGGCGTGTCCTCAAAACTCACCGAGGCCGGAAGCGTCACGGCGCGGCCGTCCGCGTCTTCGCCTTTGATTGCGAGCCGCGTGTCCCGCTGATCGTGCGGAGCGTCCACCTGGACATCCGTCACTTCGATGGGCCCGTCGAACTCGCATTCCACGAACATTCCGGGCCTTGCCCGCTCCCACGCTTTCCAGCTCGTCGCGAGATTGCCATCGAAGGCGAATCCGATATCCCAAGGGAAGTTGGAGGTCGTCAGGCGCCAGCCTGGCTGGCGGGCGATCTCGCGGCCGCGGTCGAACAGCCGGGCCTCGGAAATGGTCCAGACCGCCGCGGACCGCTCGGCCGTCTGCTCGATGCGTATGCG
This sequence comes from uncultured Acidobacteriia bacterium, assembly GCA_903882645.1. Taxonomy (GTDB): domain Bacteria; phylum Acidobacteriota; class Terriglobia; order Bryobacterales; family Bryobacteraceae; genus BOG-224. Next base: position 15,090 of record CAIRXZ010000263.1, read on the forward strand.
CTCCAACCGCGTGGCGTTGAAGTGGAAGGTGCGCCGCCAGGTGGGCGCCCAGTCCGGAAAAGCATCGACCGCGCTGAAAAAGACGTAGTAAAGTCTCTCGCCCAGCGCGCCTTCGTAATACCCATCCACCGCGCGGGTGACGTAGGCCAGGGGGAACCCGCCGATCTGGTACACCCGCGCGTTCTCCGGCAGGTTCTCATCGATGTACCGCGCCATGGCGTAGCCTTCGACGCGCGCGCGTAGCGTCTCCGCTTCCGGCCGCGTGCGCAGCGTTTCATCCCAGCGCCTCTCGATGACGCCGGCCTGCGAATATCTCCCGACCACCGCCGGCTGGCTCGCCACGAATTGGAAGACCATCAACCCCGCCAGCGCGGAGCGCCAGCGCGAGAGCGCGAGGCATAACGTCAAACTGAGAAACGGCAAAGCGGGGAGCAGGAACCTGGTTCCGATGTTTGCCGGATAGGGGAGAAGAAAACACAGAAGCGCGAATAGCGCGGGCCGGCCGAGCGGATCGCCCAGGCACAGAAGCGCGAGCGGCGCCAGGAGGAAGACCGGCCCCACGATCCCTTGCAGGCGCCCACCGCCAACCGTCGCTTCGAGAGGAACCTCGCGCCACGTAACTCCGTTCCAATGCTCCAGGCGCGCGGCAAGATCTTCTTCAAGCGAGACGTGTACGTAAGGGTTGGGAAACAGCCGGTTCGCCATGGGCGACACCGGGTTGCCGACCTCAATCGTGTTCTTGACGAGCCACGGAGCGGCGAGCAGAGCGGCCGGCAGGAGAATCCGCGCCACCGCGCGGCGGAGCCGTTTGGGTTGCTTGCGCAGGGTGAACCCCACCACCGCCAGCGCGTACAACGGAGCGATGAAACCGGGGTACTTGATCGCGGCGGCGAAGCCCGCCAGAATGCCCGCGATCGCGAGCATACGGTCGTCGTCTTCCCTTCGCCATATTTGAAGGGCATAGAACAGCCCGAAGCAGACGCAGGACTCCCCGGCATCCACGTAGGCCGTCGTCGCGTCGGCCCCGGCCACGGGAGCGAGCAACAGCAACACCGCCGCGGCGATGCCTGCCCGCGCGCGGCCGAAGCGCGCGCCGTAAGCCACCAGCCCGGCGGCGGCGGCGAACAGAAAAAGCAGGTGCGTCATGGCCGCCGCCGAGTGCTTGCCGATGCTGAACGCAAACAGGAACAGCATCTCGAGACCTTCGGGGAAACTGGCGTGGAAGTCGGTGGTTATCACCGGGAAGCGATGCTCCCGAAGATACCGGGCGACAAATCCCAGGTGGTAGGCGGTTCCGTCCGAGCTGTATTCCGGTCCCAACGCATGGCAGAGATACAGTTCGACGAACGGAATCGCGAGGCAGAGCGCAAAGATGAGCCATCGCGCCGGAATGGCTTCACCGGGGCTGGCCGCGGCTGCCTGCCGCCGCGAGCGCCATAGTCCGGCGGCGAGAATCGCGAAGCCCGCCGCGACGAAAACCGAAACATAAGCCAGATGCGCAGCCGTCAGAAAGAAAACCAGCAGGCTCAGCGCGGCGCCGCCGGTGAGATACCGGAATAGCCAGCGCTCGAGCCCAGTGAGTTTCACTGGGAACCGGTCCAGTATCACGGCGCCTGCCGCGATGCCGACCGCGGCCGTGAAGAGAGCGCCGCCGGCAGCTCCGAAGACAGCGTTCATCGCTCAGCTCCAGTAGTTCCGGTCCAGGCTGCGGTACTGCACCGCTTCGGCCACGTGTTTGGCGGCCACGTTGGGGGATTCGGCAAGATCGGCCACCGTGCGGGCCACTTTGAGGATGCGGTCGTGGGCGCGAGCCGAGAGGCCCATCTTGCGCACGGCCATCTCGAGCGTGCGCTCGCCGGAATCGTCCAGCGCGCATTGCTTGCGTATCATCCGGGAGGGCATGGCGGAATTGTAGTACCCGCGCGCTTGCTGCGCGGCGCGGGCGCGCCCCACGCGGGCGCGGATGTCGGCCGAGGATTCGGCGCTCGAGTCGCCGCGCAGTTCCTTGTAGGGCACGGCCGGCACTTCCACGTGGATATCGATGCGGTCGAGCAGCGGCCCGCTGATCTTGCCCAGATATCTCTGAATGATGGCCGGCGTGCAGCGGCACTCGCGCGTGGAATCGCCGTAGAAGCCGCACGCGCACGGGTTCATCGCGGCCACCAGCATGAAACGCGATGGGAAACACAGCGTCATGTTGGAGCGCGCGATGGTGACGGAGCCGTCTTCGAGCGGCTGGCGCAGCATCTCCAGCACGTCCCGGGGGAACTCGGGGAACTCGTCCAGGAACAGCACGCCGTTGTGGGCCAGGCTCACCTCGCCCGGCCGCGGCGTGCCCATGCCGCCGCCGATCAGGCCGGCGTCCGATATGGTGTGGTGGGGCGAACGGAAGGGCCGCACGCGCAAAAGCCCGCTGCCGTCGCCGAGCACGCCGGCGATGCTGTGAACCTTGGTGGTCTCGATGGCTTCCTGAAACGTCAGCGGCGGGAGAACGCCGGCGAACCGCTTGGCCAGCATCGTCTTTCCGGAGCCGGGCGGCCCGATCATCAGGACGTTGTGCGATCCCGCGGCGGCCACTTCCAGCGCCCGCTTGGCCATGGTCTGCCCTCGCACGTCGCGAAAATCCGGTGCGGCCGGCGTTTCGGCAATTGCTCCGGCGCCGTTGGGAACCGCCGGCGCGAATTCCTCCGGCCGTGTCAGCACGGCGACCACCTCGGCCAGGCACCGCACCCCGTAGACGCTGACGCCATCCACCACGGCGGCTTCCGCCGCGTTCTCGGAGGGCACAATCAGGATGGGGATGCCTTTGTCGCGCGCGCACACCGCGATGGAAAGCGCGCCGCGCACCGGCCGCACCGCGCCATCGAGCGAAAGCTCGCCGATGAAGATGTGACGATCCAGCGCGCGAACCGTTCCCATGGCGCCCAGAATGCCGATGGCCATGGGCAGGTCGAACCCGGCCCCTTCCTTACGCACGTTGGCCGGCGCCAGGTTGATGGTGAACGCCTTATTCGGATAACCGAATCCGGAATTCATAAGCGCGGACCGGATGCGCTCGCGGCTCTCGCGCACCGCCACGTCCGGCATGCCCACGGTGACCGAATCGCGCGGGTTGCCGCCAGAGTACATGTCGACCTCGACATCGATCAAATGCGCATCGATGCCGTACACGGCCGCACTGCGGGTCTTGAAAAGCGCCATGTTCGTTGGCCGGTGAAGAGCCAGTATATGTCATGGCGGGGGTTGGGCAACCGAGACGGGGGCGCAGGCTGTCCCCGAAACCGTCTGGAGAAGGCGGAGCTTACCCGCTCTTCGGGCCGCTGGCGCTGCTCGGTATGGGAAAAATGAAACGAGCGGCTCCGGCGGGGGCGGCGGGGCGCACAATCAAGGACGGCCAGGAAGCCAGGATGGAAATCCTTGCTTTATACACTACCGATCATGCCGCTCAGCATAGACACGAAGACCCGCTTTGCCGAGAAGAAACGCACCGAGCGCCTCCAGTTCTTCGGTCTTGACGAGCGCGGGTTGCAGAACATTCTGTTTCGGTCTCTTGATAGGCTGTTTCCGGACGATGAACTGATTTTGCTGATGCAGTCCCGGCAGTGGCAGGAAGAGCCTGACCTCATGGCCGTCCTGAGAGTCACGAGTCCAGCAGTGCGACCGCTGGAGCGGTTGCTGCGGAGTTGCTTGAGCGTAGCCCACGCGGCCGTTTTCCGACTTTCTCCGAAACGGTTTTGGTGGCATGGTGGAAACATGTTGAAGACTCTGGCCGCCGAAGGGTTCTCGCTGGCCATCGAGTGCTATCGCGAAGAGGATGGGCGCTGGCTGGCCGATATTGCGGCACTCCCCGGCGTGACGGCGTACGGGCGCACCAAGAAGCAGGCCACTGCGGCCGTTCAGGTGCTGGCATTGCGGCTGATTGCCGATCGGCTGGAGCATGGCGAAGCCTTGCCCGGGCCCATGAACGTGTCCTTCATTGCCGCCTAGGATTCCATCTCAGAAGTGGCCGTCCGTCAAAGCGCCGAAGGCTCTGGCCGCGTTGATCCGGATCGGCTGGAGGATCAAGCGTCAGGGTGGCACGTCCCACCGAATCCTCGAACCACCCGGCTGGCCCGACATCCTGTTTGCCTACCACGACAGAGTCACCCTCGGCCCCACGGCTATGAAGGTCCTAGCCAAGAAGACCGGCCTGACGCCCATGGACCTGTAGCTGGCGGCCCCTCATCCGCCCAACAACTTGTTGAATCCGGGCACTGAAATTGTGGATCTATATGGCACAGGTAACGAACAGGACCGGGAGTCCAGCATAGAAATCCCGGTTCAGGAAGTCCGGCGCCAGCGGGGACGCCTGGCGTGCACGCGCTCAATCCCGGAGGGGAAATGGAAATTCAGAGAACATCCAGGTCGCCCGTGCGACAGCTTGCCTTTTTGCGCAAACCAATCTCAGTCTTGGCGGCCTTGCTTGCTGTTGCCGCATTGACCAGCCTCGCCAACGCCGCTCCTCTTGTGACGAACGGCTCGTTCGAACTCACCACCGCCTCGACCACTACCACGTTCCTGTTCGCCGGCGTGTCCGACTGGACCAACTCGGACATCGGTGAGGCCCTGGTACAGCCAAGTTGGTTCACCAACGGCTATCTGTTTCCCGGCGTCGGGCTGGCGGGCCCGTTCCCTCAAACCAGCCCCGACGGCGGTAATTTCGTGCTGTCGGACGGCGATTACCACCATTCTCCGATCTGGCAAACCATCACCGGGCTGACTCCGGGAGATTCCTACCAACTCACTTTCTACCAGGCGCTGGCGCAGGACACGGAACCCAACGTCACTGTACCCGGGCCGGTGACTGGGCAGTGGCAGGTGTCGCTGGGCGCCAGCGTCCAGTTCTCACCCCTGATGTCCGCCAACGGGGCGACCCCGACCATTTCGTCGTGGCAGTCTGAGAGCATGACCTTCACCGCCCAGAATGCCAGCGAAGTCCTGAGCTTCTTCTCCGTCGGGACTGGCGATCCGCCCATGGTGGGACTGGACGGCATCAGCCTCGTCGATACCACTCCCGAGCCCGGCGCCATTTGGCTGATGGGGCTAGGCGCCGCGCTGTTCGCGTGGAAGCTGAACTCCCGCCGCAAAGCGCCGGCCGCGCACACCCGCACGGCGGCCTGACGCGCCCCCCCGGACTGCTCCTCGCGGACGGCGCAGCGTGCGCGGTCAATCGCGCCTTCTTGCGTACAGCCGATGGAAACCTTACGACTACTGCAACGTCACCTGCCGCCGATCGCGTTCGACGTCATCAAGCTCACCAACGGCTTGATCCTGCTCGCCATCCTGCTCGTGCCCCTCGAGAGACTGTTTGCCTTGCGATCTCAGAAGGTGCTGCGTAAGGCGTTCTTGACCGATACCGGCTATTACTATCTCAGCAGTTTGCTGCCGAATCGGCTCCTCGTGTTGCCGATGGCGGCATTGGCGCTGGGCTTGCAGCACATTGGGGCGTCAAACCTGCACCTGTGGGTCGCGGGACTGCCGCTTTGGCTGCGTTTTGCCGCCGCGCTGCTGGTCGCGGAGATCGGCTTCTATTGGGGGCATCGCTGGATGCACCGGAGCGCCTGGCTGTGGCGCTTTCACGCGATCCACCACAGCGCCTCCGATATGGACTGGCTGGTCAATACGCGCGCGCATCCCGTCGATCTGGTTTTCGTCCGCCTGTGCGGCTACATTCCGCTATACCTGCTTGGCCTTGCGCAGGCGGCCGGCAACCGGCTCGACTGGGCGCCGCTGCTGGTGGCGCTGGTCGGCGGCATGTGGGGTTACTTCATCCATGCCAACCTGCGCCTGCGGTTCGGCTGGCTGGAGCATGTCGTCGCGACGCCGGCATTCCATCACTGGCACCACAACAACGCAGGGCCGGAGCGTTGCCACAAGAACTACGCGCCCATGTTGCCTTGGGTGGATCGCTTCTTCGGCACGTTCTACCTGGACAGGACGAAGTGGCCGAGCGCGTATGGGATTGACGAGCCGACTGAGAGCGGCTTGGTCGGCCAGTTGTTGCAGCCCTTCCTGCCGTTAACACGCCCTCCCGAACCCGCTGTCGGCGAATGCCAAGCCAACGCTCCACGCGCCTGACCGGCTTGCAGCCGGCCGGGTTGATCAAAGAAAAGCAACCTCCTCTACCACACTATTGAGCGTCCACCAGCTTGCCATTCTCGTCGAGGTGCGGGTACGGGCCGCCGGTTCGGTATTCGTCGAGAATGTACTTGTCGAACTGGGGGGTGGGCTCGAAGTACCCCGGCACGCGAAGGTGCGCCTTGCACGCTTCCTCGTTGAGTTCGACGCCGATTCCGGGGGTGTCCGGCGCCTGGATGTAGCCGTTCCGGATGATAGGCTTGGGCGGCCCGGTTACCAGGTCTCCCCACCAGGGAATGTCGACCGCGTGGTTCTCCATCACGATGAAATCCTTGAGGGTCGAAATCATGTGAACAGCGGCCATGCAGCCCACCGGCGAGCCGGCGAAGTGGACGGCGGTCTGGATCCCGTACATGGAGGCGAAATCCGAAATCCGCTTGGTCTCGCGCATGCCTCCCGACGTCAGCGGGTCCGGATGGATAATGTCCACGGCGTTATTCTCAATCAGGGGACGGAATCCTTCCTCCAGGCCAAACAGGCTTTCGCCGGTGTTGATGGGCGTGACGGTCGATTCCTTGATTTCCTTGTAGGCGCGCCAGTTCCTGGGAGCGTCCCCGGAACCGAGCGTGCCCACCTGGAGCAGATCCTCCGCCCAGGCGAGTTCGTACTGCTCGAAAAAGCGGGCGTGGCGGATGGCGTCGTTCACGTCGAGAGGGCCGAAGTGGTCCGCCGCCAGAGGCTGCTCCCAGCCGATCGCGTCGCGCACGGCTTGAATATGCTCGCCGTACATCTGAAGTCCTTTGGCGGTTGCCACGCCGCGGGTATTCAACCCTCCGGGCCTGTTGCGGATCATCGAGGGCATGATGTCCATCTTGAAAAAGGTGAACCCCATCGCCTTGCGGGCGGCCATGCGGGCGGCGTACACTTTGGGATCGCTGCTTTCCGTGGTGTCGCAATAGCAACGGATGCGGTTGCGGTACTGCGAGCCGATCAGCCGCCAGGCCGGCACGCCGTAAACCTTCCCCGCGATGTCGTGCAAGGCGATGTCCAGGGCGCTATAGCCGCCGCCCATGCGGCGCTGGCTGGCGAAATTGCGAACGCTGTCCAAAATGGGCTCGATGTTCAGGGGGTTCCTGCCCACGATATGCGGCTTGAGCACGAGCGCCATGCCTTCCTTGCCCGCATCCCGGACCTCGCCCAGGCCGTAAACGCCCTGGTTGGTGTCGATCCGGATGATCGGATAGTCGAAGTTGGAGGCGATTCGGATCGCCCGCATGTCGGTGATCCGCAACTGGCTGGGCGCGGAGTTCCGGTTTACGCCGCCGGACTGTGGCGACTGGGCGCCGGCGGACTGATCGGCGAGCAACGATCCGAGAGCGGCCGCGCCGGCCGCCATCCCCAGCACATTCCGCCGCCCGATGCCCGCCTTGGCATTCGACATAAATGTTCTCCTTCGGGTCAAAGCTATCGGGCGGCGCGCTGTTTGTCAAATCTGAACGGCGTTTGGCCGCGCGCCCGCTGGGGTTCTCCCGCGGCCCCGGGCCGGGACGGCCTTGGTATGATCTGAGACATGGATCTGCGCTACCCCATCGGCCGGTTCGAAGGGCCGAATTCCATCGGCGCCGGCGAGCGGCGCGAGTACCTCCGCCAGATCGCGGCGGCCCCAGGCTGGTTTCGCGACGCCGTTCGCGGTCTCGGCGAAAGCCAGCTCGACACGCCATACCGTCCAGGCGGATGGACCGTCCGGCAGGTGGTCCACCACATGGCGGACAGCCACTTGAACAACTATGTGCGCGTCCGCCTGGCGCTTACCGAGGACGAACCCGTCATCAAGCCCTACGATCAAACGGCGTGGGCGGAACTCGCCGATGCGCGTACCGCGCCCGTGGAGGTCTCCCTGGCCCTGATCGAAAGCCTCCACGCCCGCTGGGTGGCGCTGGCCGAAGGCCTCTCGGAAGACGGCTTTGCCCGCGCTTTCCTCCACCCCGAACAGGGCAGGGTCCGCCTCGACTTCAACTTGGCCATGTATGCCTGGCACTGCCGCCATCACGCGGCGCACATCACGGGATTGCGGGAAAGAGAAGGCTGGAAGTAGAGAAGTGGACAACATGACGGGTTGGCCGGCCAAAGCCTCCCCCGCTTTGCCCTTGAACCGAACCCGCCCCCGGCGCGTCCAATGGAGTGTAGCCGCTCCCGGGACCCGGCCTGCCCGCCGCGGGAGTAGAAGTATAATGGCTTTACAGGCCTCCGGAGCTTTCACCATATTATGAGCACCCGTTTGAAGTATGTTTTCGTGAGCGCGTCCACGTGTCTCTCTCTGTTATTCCTGGTTGGCAGCGTGCTGGGCCAGGGCGCTTCCACCGAGGAAGACACGCTCAAACACATCGGCGTATTCAGCGACGTTGTGGCGCACATCAAGAGCGAATACGTCGAGGAACCCGACATGAAGAGCGTCACCTTGGGCGCTCTGAACGGCATGCTCGAGGCCGTCGACCCGTTCGCCAGCTACCTGAACGCCGACCAGTACCGGGACTATCTGAAGAACAAGGACCTCAAGCGGGCCGATGTGGGACTGATCCTCTCCAAGAGGCCTGGCTACGTGAGCGTCGTGGCGGCCATCCCCGGTTCTCCGGCGGCCAAAGCGGGGTTTTCCACGGGCGACATGATCGAGTCGATCAAGGGCATCGCCACCCGCGACATGCCCCTGGCATACGCCGACATGCTGCTGCAAGGGGAATCGGGCGTCGAGGTGGACCTTAGCGTGGTGCACGTGCGGCAGATTGAGCCGCAGAACGTCAAACTTGCGCGGAGCTTGTCGGCGCTGCCCGCCGTGGACAGTTCCATGCTGGCCGGACAAGTCGGCTATATAAACATCGACGCGCTGGGTCCGGCCCAACTCAGGCAGACGGCCGAGGCGATTCAGAAGCTCCAAAAGGACGGCGCGCGGAAGCTGATTCTCGACCTGCGCGATTGCGCCGCCGGCGCTCCCGAGGACGGCATCGCCTTGGCCAACCTTTTCCTGAGCAAGGGACTCGTCGCGTACTTGCAGGGCCAGCGCGTTCCCCGGCAGAACTTCGACGCGGACCCCGCCAAAGCCCTCACCACCTTGCCCATGGCCGTGCTGACCAACCGCGGAACGGCGTCCGGAGCGGAAATAGCCGCTGCCGCGTTGCAGGACAACAAGCGCGCCCAGTTGGTCGGGGAGCCTACCTACGGCGACGCCGCGCAGCGCAAGGCCATCACCATGGAGGACGGCGGCGCGATCATTCTCTCCGTCGCTAAGTACTACTCGCCCAACGGACAAGCCATCCAGGATACGCGCGTAACCCCGGGGACCTTGGTCGCCGAGCCGGAGCCGCAGATCGATTACGACGAGAACGGCGAACCTCTGCCCCAGGCCCAGCCCCAGATTGAAGAACAGCGCAAGACCCCGAGCGACCCCGTAGTCAAGAAGGCCCTGGAAGTACTCGCCAAGTAGGGTTCGGGGATGCCGAACCGGGCCGGCGATGCCCGGCCCCCTACAGCGTTTCGAGGTAAGTCATCGGATCGCCCTTCTCCGGGGTCCGCCGGCGCGGCCCCATAACGCGGCATCCCGCCGCCGCCCCGTTCCGTCTTAGTCGTCGAATGTAATCGCTTCGTCATGCTGATACCATAGACGCTCCGGCCGGAAGAATGGCGGGCGGCGGCCGGGAATCATGGCGCGCGGTCCCGCCGGCTTGAAGACACCGCTCAACAATGTCCACATTGGCGCTAGCCATCCTCCTCATCGCCGTCGCGCTCACCTTCGATTACATCAACGGGTTTCACGATGCCGCCAATTCCGTGGCAACCGTGGTGGCGACTCGCGTCCTGACGCCGTTCCAGGCCGTACTGTGGGCGGCGTTCTTCAATTTCGTTTCCGCTTTCACGTTCGGTACTGGCGTCGCAAGCACGGTTGGCAAGGGGTTTGTGGATATCAGCCTCGTCACGCAGTATGTCATCATGGCCGGGCTGATCGGCGCCATAACGTGGGACCTGATCACCTGGTGGGTGGGGCTGCCCACCAGCTCTTCGCACGCGCTTATCGGCGGCTACGCCGGGGCCGCCATGGCCAACGCGGCCTTCAGGTTCGGCTTCCGCCATGCCCTTCGCGGGCTGGTGGTCGGACAATGGCCGAAGACCCTGGTCTTCATGGTGGCCGCGCCTTTCATCGGCTTCGTGCTGGCCTACGGGTTGATGATCGCCGTCTACTGGCTGTTCCGGAAATCCACGCCGTCCCGCATGGACTCGCACTTCCGGAGGCTGCAGCTCATCTCCGCCGGGGCGTACAGCTTCGCTCACGGGACCAATGACGCGCAAAAAACCATGGGCATCATCACCGGCGTGCTGGTGACGGCGGGATACCAGCGCGAATTCCACGTCCCGGTCTGGGTAGTGCTCTCGGCGCACGCGGCTATAGCGGCGGGGACTCTGAGCGGGGGCTGGCGCATCGTCCGCACCATGGGATCGCGCCTGACGCGTCTGAAGCCGCGCGGCGGCTTCTGCGCCGAGGCCGCGGCGGCAACCTCCATCCTCTTTGCGACGTTCCTCAAGCAGCCAGTCTCGACGACCCACGTGATTGCGGGGTCGATCGCCGGCGTCGGCAGCATCCAGCGATTCAAAGCCGTCCGCTGGGGACTCGCCCAGAACATCGTCTGGGCCTGGGTCTTGACGATCCCCACGTCCGCCATCATCGCGGTGCTGGCCTACGTCATCATCCGCGCGATCCTGGCGCTCTAGCGCTCACCAGCTCCCGGCGCCCGATAGGCGCCTGCCGGCAAATAACTGTGCCACCCCGCATGGACCGCTCCCCCGCGGCTGCGCCTCGGAATCCGAAACAGAGCCGCGACCGTGAGGGAGCGGCGGGCATGGTCATTTCGTTGGTCTACAACAGCCTGCGGCCGCATCCCGCCGCGGTGCCTCTTCGGAGGAGGATTAGGGTGTTATCCCGATCTTAGTCCGTCCTGGGGCAGCGTGGATGTCAAGATCCTGACGCGCAAGATCGACCCTTTACATCAATAACAAATGGAGGATCGCACATGTTAGGAGTTGGCGGGAAGTTTCCGGCTTTTGCCCTCGACGCGGCAGTGAGCACCGAGGAGGGAAAGACCTTCAAGACCGTTACGGACCGGGATTACGCTGGCAAGTGGAAAGTGTATTTCTTTTGGCCCAAGGACTTCACGTTCGTATGCCCGACCGAGATCGCGGCCTTTGGCAAGATCGACAAGGAGTTCCAGGATCGCGACGCGCAGGTTCTCGGCGGCAGCACGGATTCGGAGTTCGTACACCTGGCTTGGAGGCGGAACCACCCGGACCTCAAGGAACTGCCGTTCCCAATGCTGGCCGACATCAAGCGCGAACTCTGCGCCGCGCTGGGAATTCTCGACCCCAAAGCGGGCGTGGCTCAGCGCGCCACCTTTGTCGTGGACCCCGAGGGCGTCATTCGCTTCGTCTCGGTCAACGACCTTTCGGTGGGCCGCAACCCGCGCGAAGTCCTGCGCGTGCTCGACGCCTTGCAGACCGATGAGCTGTGTCCCTGTAACTGGCAGAAGGGCGACGCGGTCCTGAAGCCGTAGGGCTGCGGGGCGGCATAGCCGAAACGGTAGCGCCGCCGCGTTCTCGCGCCACTATCCGCCAGTCTCATGGCTCCTCTGTTTGAGGGAAAGCCTACTCAAGCGGCGAAGAAATGGAGGCGCCTTAATCCTGAATTCCGAAGTTGGACTGAAAGTGATCGAGGCAACCATCCAAGTTCTTCATCGATGACGGTGACTTGCTCTGGGGGCCAACCCAGTTCACAAGCCCGGTTCACCAGCGCGTATTGCCGGGCCGTGGACTCGCGGTTGTTCTCCACCCGGGAAGGCGAGGATTGGCGAATGTAGACGAACGCGGCCCGCTGTGTGTGGAGCGGTTTGATTTTGCTGGAATCAGTCACGTTCCTTCTCCTGGTTGTGGTTGCTGGCCAAGGCTGCCTTGGCCATTAACCGGGTGAGGGTTTCAATCGCGGCGGTTTTCTCCCGGTCGGTGAGTCGACCCCACGGGCAGGTTTCGGGTACGGGGAGGTCGAGGAAACTCAAAGGCCGCCGCGATCTCTTTCGCAGGCAATAACATGGCTGTGGCGAGCGGCTTGGCCGGTGAATGAAAAGCCGAGCGGTCGTCCGACTCCCGGACCGCGCTAATCTCCATCGCCGCTCAGGAGCGCCCGAAGCTGCCCGGCGGGTTTCGGCGGCGCCGCCATGCGCTTCATCATTTCGCGGCCGGACCGCCTCGAAACAACCAGCCGGGGAGGCACGATGATGTCCGCCGGCAGTGCGTCGAGAGCCCGCAGGTGATGCAGGAGAGCCTCCTGCAAAAGGCGCCCCTTCTTGACCCCCGTGGCGCGGACATAGTTGTCCAGCAGGATTTGGGTGGCGGAAGAGACCACCGCCGAAATCCGGGCTTCTCTTTGCTGGATTTCTCAGCACAATCACTCCCCCCAAATCCATTCACCAAAACTTAAGAATTATATTTCCCCTCTTTTCAACACATTACAAACCTAGCCCCCCTTCAGCCGCCCCGCTCGCCCCTTACCCTGGGCTTAGGATGGCAACCAACGCACAGATCGAGGCTAACCGCCTCAACGC
>CAIRXZ010000264.1 GCA_903882645.1 uncultured Acidobacteriia bacterium
AAGGCAACAAACTCAGCAGTAATCCCCAACTTTCGTCGGCCGCGTTTTCCATGCTTCCGCACCCTGAAATCAGAGTACGCAAAAAATGAATAGAAGTCAATCATTATCTTAGCGCTTATGGGGCGGACCCCCTGGTCCGCGGCCGACGCCCTCGTCGGCCTCCGGCCGAAGGCCGGCCGGGGGGCCGCTCGCGCGCCAGGAGGTCCGCCCCACTGGCGCCATGCTAGCATGGTCTTTCCCACTACCTTGATTAAAGCCGTCAAAGGAACCAGAGACTTACTACCTCCATCGACAGAAGTGTGGAACCGGGTGGAGACGGCGGCCCGCGCGGTTTTCCGGGCCTATAACTACCGCGAAATCCGCACTCCGATCCTCGAAGAGACGCAGTTGTTCGCGCGCGGAGTCGGCGCCGAAACCGACATCGTCACGAAGGAAATGTACACCTTCGAGGACCGCGACGGCAGTTCGCTCACCCTGCGGCCCGAGAACACCGCTTCGGTGATCCGCGCCTATATCGAACACCGCTTGGACCAGCGCCCCGGCGTGCGGAAGCTCTACTACATGGGCCCCATGTTCCGCCGCGAGCGCCCGCAGAAGGGCCGCTTCCGCCAGTTCTACCAGATCGGCGCGGAAGCCATCGGCTCGGAATCGCCCTTGGCGGACGCCGAGGTGATCGAGATGGTGGTCGAGCTTCTTGGGCGCGCCGGCCTTACCGGGTTCAAGTTGCTGATCAACTCCGTGGGCGACCGCCATTGCCGCCCGCAATACGTGGAACTGCTTCGCAAGGAGCTCGAAGGCGTCGCCGCCCGGATGTGCGGCGATTGCCGGCGGCGCGCGGACGCCAACCCGCTGCGCGTGCTCGATTGCAAGGTGGAAGCCGACCAGCCCATCATCGACAAGCTGCCCCACATCGTCGATTGCCTGTGCGAAGAGTGCCGCGCGCACTTCGAGGCGGTAAAGCGCTATCTGGACGATCGCGGCATCGCATACGAAGTGCGCCCGCGCCTGGTGCGGGGCCTGGATTATTACATGCGCACCACCTTCGAGGTGGTACACGGCGCGCTGGGATCTCAGAATTCGGTCCTCGGCGGCGGGCGTTACGACGGGCTTGCCGAATCGCTCGGCTCGAAAACTCCCGCGCCCGGCATCGGCTTCTCCATCGGTGAGGACCGCCTGGTGATGAGTGTGGAAAGCGAGACCGACGGGGCGGCGTTGGACCTGTTGATCGCGCCCCTGGGGGAACCGGCCGTGCGTCAATGCGCCCTGATGGCGCGCGATTACCGGCGCGCGGGCCTTTCGGTCGAATTGGCCGAGGGCAGGCTGAAGCGCGTCATGGAACTGGCCAACAAACTGGGCGCGCGATACGCCCTGATCGTGGGCGAAGACGAAATGGCCGCCGGCCGCTACGCCCTCAAAAACATGTCCACGGGAGAACAGGAGAGCCTGACGCGCGAGGAGATCGCCGCCCGGCTCGGCGCCTCCCTGAATTAAAGAGAACCAATATGGAAACCTCCGTTGCGCTCGATTTTCTCGGGCGTCTGAAACGAACTCACACCTGCGGGGAGCTGCGCTCCTCCGACGCGGGCAAGACCGCCGTCTTGATGGGGTGGGCGCACCGCCGCCGCGATCACGGCGGCGTCATTTTCGTGGACCTGCGCGACCGCCACGGCATCACCCAAGCGGTTTTTCACGAGGACGTGGACCCCGCCGTCCATCGCCGCGCCGAAGAGATTCGGCCGGAGTACGTGGTCGCCGTGGAAGGCATTGTGGCGCCGCGCGGCGAGGCTTCCGTCAACCCCAATCTCGCCACCGGCGAGATCGAAGTGGTGGCCTCGAAGGTCTGGATTCTCAACGAATCGCGCACCCCGCCGTTTCCCATGGAAGACGACGCCGGCGTTTCGGAAGACGTCCGCCTCAAGTACCGCTACGTGGACCTGCGCCGTCCGCACATGCAGCGCAACATCGTGCTGCGCTCGGAGATCTCCTTCGCCGCGCGCCAGTTCCTGCACTCGCAAGGGTTTCTGGAAATCGAAACGCCGTTCATGACGCGCTCCACGCCGGAAGGCGCGCGCGACTACCTGGTGCCCAGCCGCGTGCAGCCGGGCAGCTTCTATGCCTTGCCTCAATCGCCGCAAATCTTCAAACAACTTCTCATGATCGGCGGGTACGAGAAGTACTTCCAGATCGTGCGTTGTTTCCGCGATGAGGACCTGCGCGCCGACCGTCAGCCCGAGTTCACCCAGATCGATATCGAGATGTCGTTCCCGCAGCGGGAGAGCGTCTTCGAGGTCGTCGAGCCGCTGATCCAGCGTATCTGCGAGGTTGCGGGCTGCCGCGTCGAGACGCCATTTGTCCGTTTGACCTACGCCGAAGCCATGCGCGGCTACGGCAGCGACAAACCCGATTGCCGCATTCCGCCCATGCACCCGGTCGGGGACCTTCTGCCGGACCTGGCCGCCAACAACCTGCCGTTGGTAGCCATTCACGTTCCCGCCACCGGCGCGCCCAGCCGCAAGGAGCGCGACGAAATCAAAGCTTTCGGGCAGGAACGCGGCCTGCGCGTCTACGACGACGTCAAGCGCCTGGAGCGCGATTTCCCCGCGCAGATGGCCGCCGTCCGCGAACGTTGCGGCGCGGCCGAGGACAGCCTGCTGGCGCTGGCCGCGTGGTCCGGCGATCCCAAAGGCCACCGGCCCGAAGAGACCGTCTACCAGGCCTGCGGGCAGTTGCGCCTCTACTGCGCCCAGAAGTTCAACAACCGCCACACGCTTCTCGACCCCAAGAACTTCCAGTTTCTCTGGGTGCTGGACTTCCCCATGTTCGAGTGGGACGAGGAAGAACAGCGCTGGAACGCCGCGCACCATCCGTTCACCTCCGTGCACGACGAAGACTTGGACAAGCTGACCGCCGACCCCGCGCGCTGCCGCGCCAAGTCCTACGACTTGGTGCTGAACGGGGTCGAGCTAGGCTCCGGCTCGATTCGTATCCACCGCCGCGATGTGCAGTCGAAGGTGTTCGCGGCCCTGGGAATGAGCGATGAGGAAGCGCGCCGCCGCTTCTTCTGGCTCCTGGATGCGCTGGAATACGGCGCCCCGCCGCACGGCGGCATCGCGTTGGGCTTGGACCGGCTGGTGATGATTCTGGCCGGCGAGAGTTCCATCCGCGACGTCATCCCGTTCCCCAAAACCGCCCGCGGCACGGACCTCATGTGCGACGCCCCCGCGCCCGTGCCTGCGCGACAACTGAAGGAGTTGGGCATATCTATCGGCCGAAAGTAGGGGCCGGGCATGCCCGGCCCGCGGCGTTGAGGAACAAATCAAACGGTCGCGGTACTAGGACCTGATTACAGAGAAGCATTGTCCGGCTGGACCGGGGCGGACCAACACCACCGCGCGATCCCAAACGTCGCCGCCTGCGCGAGAATTACCAGCGCCACGCACGCCGTCCAGCCGCCGATGCTCCACGCCCACGCGGGAGCCGTGGCGCCGGCGCTTCCCCCCAAGTAGTAGAACGTCGCGTACAGACCTACCGCTAGTGCGCGATGGTCGCTCGCGCAACGGCCGATGGAACTGCTGATGGCTGCTTGCCCGATGAAGACTCCAGTGCAGCAAATCGCCAGACCGGCGCCCACCGCCCACAACTGCGGCTTGATAGTCAGCAGAACGCCCGACATGCCGAACACGGCCGCTGCCATGAGCGTCCTTTGCGAGCCGAACCGGTCCAACCAGCGCCCTGCCAGCGGAGTCACGGCCGCGCCAACCAGGTACGTCACGAAGATGAGGCCGAGTTGGGCCGGGCCGAGGCGGAAAGGCGGCGCGGCGAGATAGAACGTGACGTAAGTGAACGTGCCCACCAGGGAGAACAACACGCAAAAACCTACCGCGTACCGCGCCAGCAGCGCGCTGTTGCGCAAGTGCCCCAGGGCCGCCCCGACCAGCGCCGCCGATCGCTCGGTCCGTTTTGCGCACTTTTCGACCGGCAGCCAGCGCCAGATCGCCGCTGTCATGATCAGGTCCGCCAGACCCAAGACCAGGAATGCCACCCGCCAGTCCGTGTGCTCGGCGATCAAGCCGGAAGCGGCGCGCCCGCAGAACCCCCCTATGACCGTCCCGCTGACGTACGCCGCCATTGCCGATCCCGCTTTGCCCGCTTTCCACTCGTCATTGATGTACGCCACTGTGACTGCGAACACTCCGGGAGTGAAGACCCCCTGAAGGAAGCGCCAGAAAACGAGCTGAGGCAGCGTCGCCGAAGTCGCCGCGAGCAACGATGTTACGCCAAGCAGCAACGCGGAGGTGACGATGATCCGGCGCCGGCCGAGGCGATCGGCCAGCCCGCCCATGAAGGGAGCGGAAAGCGCGACTCCAAGCGTCGAGGCCAGCACCGTGAGGCTGATGCCCGCCTTGCCCACGCCGAAGGAATGCGCCAGCAACGGCAGGATCGGCTGAGTCGCATAGAGAGTCAGAAATGCGCACATCCCCGCCAATACCACGGTCCACACTGGTGGATCGCGCGCGTCATCGCGCGAAGTTGCGCTTCGAGCAGTCGCCGTCGCCGTTGTGGACGCGCTCATGTCCCATTATCGCGTGCGTCTCGACGCCGGGATCCGCAGCAACCCCATCCCGGCTCTCTCTCGCCGCCCCGCTTGACTTTCTCTTTTTATTCGCCAAGAATGAATCGAGGAGTCCTCCATGGCGCTGACAAGGCGGCAGAAGCAGGTGCTCGATTTCATCGCCGGCTTTATCGACGAAAACGGTTTCAGTCCCAGCTATGACGAGATCGCTCACGGGCTGAATCTGGCTTCGCTCGCCACCGTGCACAAGCACATCTCGGTGCTCCAGTCCAAGAGCTATCTGACCCGCGGTTTCAACCAGAGCCGCTCCGTGGAGCTCGCGCCGAAGTACTTGCAGGAGCACCGGCGGCCCAAGCCGATCCCGGAGATTCCGCTGCTGGGGCGCATCGCCGCCGGCGCTCCGGTGGAGGCGCTGGAGCAGCGCGAGACCCTGAATTTCGCCGATTTCGCGGGCAGCGGCGATACCTACGCGCTCGAAGTGCGTGGCGACTCGATGATCGAGGACCACATCTGCGACGGCGATCTCATCCTGCTGGAGCGCGGCGAAGAGGCGCGCGACGGCGATATCGTGGTCGCCCTGGTCGCGGGATACGAAACCACGCTGAAAAGACTCTACCGCGAACCCGGCGGGATGATTCGCCTCCAGCCCGCCAATTCCGCGTTGCGCCCAATACTGGCGCCCGCAAGCGACGTTCGGATACAAGGCCGCCTGCTCGCCGTCCTTCGGAAATATAAGTAACGCTCAACGTGGCGCGGACTCTCAGTCTGCCGCGTCCCGATGAGTCGGGACGCGCTTTGGAGCACGCCCGGCATGCGTCCCGATGAGTCGGGACGCCATGTGGCCCATGCAGCCAATGTGAAGTTACCCCTGAGTGGTTCCTTACGGAGCGGTTGTAGCTGAAGCGCCTAGGCCGGCGCGGAAGATGCGAGCGGCCGGAGTTCCCGCTCCGCGCGAGTCCAGTCCTCCTCGGGGTTGCCGCCCTGGCAACCGCGGGCTTCCCAGTACGAGTAAGCCAGCCGCGCGATGTCGTCCCGCGAGGGGCCGCCTGCCTGCGCCGGTCTCTCCGCCTGAGGAGCGGCCGCGTGGCTTGCCTTCTCCAGCGGCGCCGCGGTCCGGGTCGCCCTGCGGACGACTCTCTTGCGGGGCGGAACGGGGGTGGACGCAACGATATCTTTATGGGCTGCTTTCTTACTTGCCATTCTGGTTTGAATTCTCCCTCGGGTGTAGATCATCTCCATTTTAACCGATCTTGCGTGAAAGTCCCATTAAAACTTTGTATACGGCGTATGACGGAGGCTTTTTCGTGTCGGATCGTCCGGCCGCTTCCGGGGGCGGAGCGAAGGTGTATAGTGAGGTTAGCTTGCGGAAAAACGCGGTTCTAGCGGTCGCCCTGGCGCTGGCGGCGCCGGCTTTTTCCGCGGCCGTGAAGGTCATGGCCGTGGATGTGGACGGGATGGTGCATCCCGTCACCGCCGAGATTGTCGGCAGCGCCATAGCGCGCGCCAAACAGGAGAACGCTTCGCTCCTGATCGTGCGCCTGAACACCCCCGGCGGACTGATGGACGCGATGCGCAAGACCATTGAGGAGATCGTCTCCTCCCCCATCCCCGTGGTCACCTACGTCGAGCCTAGCGGCGGACGCGCGGCCTCGGCGGGCTTCTTCCTTCTCGAGGCCGGCGATGTGGCCGCCATGGCGCCGGGAACCAACACGGGCGCCGCCCACCCCGTGGCCGAATTCGGCGAAATGGATTCGCTCATGAAGGAGAAGGTCGAGAACGACGCGGCCGCCTACCTGCGCAGCATCTGCTCCAAGCGCGGGCGCAATAGCGAGCTGGCCGAGACCGCCGTCCGCGCGAGCAAGTCCTTCACCGAACGCGAAGCGCTGGATCAGCATCTCATCGACCTGGTGGCGCCCAACGAACAGGCCCTGCTGGCGAAGCTCGACGGGCTCACCGTCACGCGCTTCAATGGCTCTTCGACGACGCTGCGCACGGCTGGCGCGGAGATGGAAGTCTACCAGCGGTCCCCGCGCCAGAGGATCGTGGCCGCCATCGCCGATCCGAATATCGCCCTGATCCTGCTGGTCATCGGCGCGCTTGGCATTTACGTCGAATTCACCCATCCGGGTCTGGTGGCGCCGGGAGTGCTGGGCACGATTCTCGCGTTGCTCGGGCTGTCCGCTATCTCGGTGCTCCCCATCAACTGGCTTGGCGCGGCGCTGCTGGCGCTGGCCCTGGCGCTGTTCGTACTCGAGGCGAAGCTCGCCGCGCACGGCGCGCTGGCGGCGGGCGGCGCGGCGTCCATGATCCTCGGCGCCATCCTGCTCATCGACAGCCCGTTCCCGGAGATGCGCATCCACTGGAGCACGGCCGTTGCGCTGGCGCTCCCGTTTTCCGCCATCACCGTCCTGCTGCTTACCCTGGCGTTGCGCGCGCGGCGCGCCAAGGTGGAGACCGGGCGCGAGGGCATGATCGGCGAGACCGGCTCGGCCATCACGGATTTGGCTCCGGCCGGCAAGGTGTTCGTCCATGGCGAATACTGGGACGCGGCGTCTCTCGAGCCGGTCCCGGCGGGCGCAAGCGTCCGCGTCACGGCCATCGACAGGCTGAAGCTTACGGTAGAACCCATTTCGGATCGAAAGGGAGGATGAAGTGGACTCAAGCACGCTTTTGTTGATTGTGATAGCCATCGTAGTGATCTACCTGCTGAACTCGATCAAGATTTTGCGGGAGTACGAGCGCGGCGTGATTTTCCGGCTCGGCCGCGTGTTATCGGAGCCCAAGGGGCCCGGCATTATCCTGGTGTTTGCGCCGCTCGACCGCATCGTGCGCGTGTCGCTGCGGGTGGACACGCTGGAAGTGCCGTCGCAGGACGTGGTCACGCGCGACAACGTTACCGTGAAGGTCAACGCCGTGATCTATTCGCGTGTGATCGATCCGCGGTTGGCCGTCCTGGAGGTAACGAATTTTCTTTATGCCACCTCGCAGTTGGCCCAGACCACGCTGCGCAGCGTGCTGGGCGAAGTGGATCTCGACACCTTGCTGAGCCAGCGCGAGAAGCTCAATGTGCGGCTGCAGTCCACGCTGGACCAGCACACTTCGGCCTGGGGCGTGAAGGTGACCATGGTGGAAGTCAAGCAGGTGGACCTGGCCGAGCAGATGATCCGCGTCCTGGCGCGGCAGGCGGAGGCGGAACGCGAGCGCCGCGCCAAGATCATCCACGCCGAAGGCGAGTACACGGCCTCGGAGAAGCTGGCCATGGCGGCCGAGGTGATCCAGAAGCAGCCGGCCGCGATTCAACTGCGCTACCTCCAGACGCTGGTGGAGATCGGCGCCGAGAAGAACACCACTATCGTGTTCCCCTTGCCGCTCGATATAATCTCTTCTCTGGGGCGCGCGCTGGACCGCGTGGCCAACGGCGGCGCCCAATAAGGCATGAAGAACAACGAGACCGGCGAATACGAACTGGTAGTGGGCAACCCCCAACTGCTGAGCGGCTTCTTTATCGTGGTGCTGCTCTGCGGCGTGGCGTTCGCCATGGGGTACGTGGTGGGGCAGAACTCGCCTCATTCGGCCAGGACGGCCGCGGCGCAAGCCGGCGCCCCAGCCGCGGTGGACGCCAACCCGCCGGCGGTTTCCAGCGCGCCGGCCCAGGCGCCGCCCGCCGCCGCCCCGGCGGTCCAGACCGCGGAGAACCCGGCGCAGCCGCCCGCGGCCGACGCTGCAAAACCCGCCGAGCCTTCTCCGCAGCCTACAACCCAAGCGGCGCGCGAAACGCCGCCCGCGCCGGCGGCGCAGGCTCCGGCCCCGGCGCCCGACGCGCCACCCGGATCGTACTGGCAAGTCACCGCTCTCAGCCAGGCGGCGGCCGCGCAGCCTATCGCGCAGAATCTGAAGGACGGCGGTATGCCGGTGGTTCTGCGGCAGGGCCCCGACGGCTTGACGCACGTTCTGGTTGGGCCGTATTTCGATACGCAATCCCTGAGCAAAGCCAGGACCGTGTTGGAAAAGCGGTTTGGAATTCGCAACCCGACTCGCAAGTAGCGTGAGCGCACCCTTGATCCAGATCGGCGCGGCGCGGCCCCGGCTTCCGGAGTGGGTGCGCGGGAGTGGCGCCCATTTCGAATCGCTCAACCGGTTGAAAACCGGATTCCGGGCGCTCAACCTGCATACGGTTTGCGAGTCCGCGCGCTGCCCCAACATTCACGAGTGCTTTCACCGCGGCGCGGCGGCCTTCATGATCCTCGGCAACCGGTGTACGCGCGGGTGCGGCTTCTGCTCGACGCCGAAAGCCAACCCCGCAAGAACCGGTATGCCTCTCGATCCCGCCGAGCCGGCCAATGTCGCGCGCATGGCGGCCGGGATGAAGCTGCGCTACGTGGTCGTCACCAGCGTGACCCGCGACGACCTCGAGGACGGCGGCTCGCGGCACTTCGCCGAAACCGTGCGCGAAGTCCGGCGGGCGCTGCCCAAGGCGCGCGTGGAGGCTCTGATCCCGGATTTCAACGGCGACCTCGACGCCGCGGCCCGCGTGCTCGAAGCCGGAGCGCACGTGCTCAACCACAACCTGGAAACCGTGGCGCGGCTCTACCCGCGCGTGCGCCCGCAAGCCGATTACCGCCAGTCCCTCCGGGTGCTGGCCTTCGCCAGCCGCTGGGCGCTTAACCGAAGCGGGGAGGGTGTGGGGCAGGTTGGAAACCTGCGGGCCGATTGGCAATCGGCCCGCGCGGCGGTTGGCAACCGCCGCGCAGATTCCCAATCTGCCCCACGGCTCACAAAGTCCGGTTTCATGGTCGGCCTGGGCGAGACCGAAGGGGAAGTCCGCGAGTTGCTCGGCGACCTGCGCGAAACCGGAACGGACGTGGCCACCATCGGGCAGTATCTTCAACCCACGCGTCGCAATCTGCCGGTGGCCGCGTATATCGAGCCGCGCCACTTCGAGGCGTATCGCGAGTACGGGCTTTCCCTCGGCTTCAAGATGGTGTTCAGCGGGCCGCTGGTGCGCAGTTCCTACATGGCCGAGGCAGTGAGCGAAGAAGCGCTCCGGCGGCCGTGCTGAACCTGGTTCTGGCGCTCGCCTCCGCGGCGCTTCTGATTCTGGCGTTCCCGCGGTTCGATCTGACTTGGCTCGCTCCCGCGGCCCTGACTCCTCTGTTGATCGCTGTGGCGCGCGAGCGGCGCCACCGGCGGCGGTTTTTGCTCGGGTGGGTTTCGGGCGTGGCCTATTGGTTCGGCGCGTGCTACTGGATCCAGCGCGTGCTGGCCTTCCACGGCGGCCTGGGGGAGATCGCGGGCTGGGCCGTATTCTCGCTGTTCGCCGCGGCCAAGGCGCTGCACATGGGCGTATTCGCGCTGCTGGGCGGAGTTTTGATGCGCCGCTGGTGGGCCGTGCCCGCGGTGGCCGCGCTGTGGGTGGCGGTGGAGGCGACGCACGGCTTTTTCGGCTTCGCCTGGCTCGCGCTGGGCAACGCCGGGATCGGCATGGGGGCGCCCATGCGCCTCGCGCCGGTCGCCGGAGTGTACGGGCTGTCCTTCGTTTTCGCGGCCGCCGCGGCGACCCTGGCCTTGCCGCTGCTGCGCCGGCCTCAAGCGCAGATGGCGTGGATCCTGGCGCTGCCGTTGCTCTTTCTGTTGCCGCGCATGCCGGCGCCGGGGCCGGCGAGCGAGACGGCGTTGCTGACGCAGCCGAACATCTCCGAGACCGAGCAGTGGACCACGGAGTCGGTGGACTGGATGCTGCGCGAGCAGGTAGCGCTGACGCTGCGGGGCGCGCTTCGGGAACCGCGGCGGCCGCCTTCGATCGTGGCGTGGCCGGAGGTTCCCGCGCCGCTCTACTTCGATGACGATGCGCGCTTCAAAGCCCAGATGGAGAACCTGGCGCGCGCCCTGCACGCCTACCTGCTGATCGGAACGGTGGCCCATACCACCGCCGACGAGCCCCTCAATTCGGCGGTGCTGGTCTCCCCCGAAGGGGCCCGGATCAGCCGCTACGACAAGGTGAACCTGGTGCCGTTCGGCGAATTCGTCCCCTGGCCGTTCGGCTACCTGGCCAACAAGATTTCCACCGAGGCCGGCGATTTCGCGGCGGGAACGCGGGTGGTGGTATCTCCGGTGGGCGGCGGACATAGGATCGGCGCGTTCATCTGCTACGAATCCGTCTTCCCGGACTATGTGCGGCGCTTCGCGGCGGGCGGCGCCGAGGCGCTGGTGAACATCTCCAACGACGGCTGGTTCGGCAGGAGCGCGGCGCGCGAGCAGCACCTCTCGATGGTGCGCATGCGCGCGGCCGAGAACCGCCGCTGGATCCTGCGTTCCACCAACGACGGGATCACCGCCGCCATCGATTCCGCCGGCCGCGTGCGCGGAGCCGCGCCGCCCTACGCCAACGTGGCTCTGAACGCCGGTTTCGATTACATCTCCACGGAGACGCCCTACACCCGCTACGGCGACTGGTTCCCGCTGCTGTGCGCGTGTCTCGCGATACTGTGTCTGGTGGCGGAACGGGCGGAGTAGCGCCAGGGCTTCGCCCTGGAAATCCCTTCGGGATTTGGGAGCCGGGAGACAGAAGTAAGGTGTCAGAAGTCAGGGCTGCCAAGTGGGTCGGGCATGCCCGACCCCCTACGGCGATGTTTGGCCGAGGTTAGGGTATTTCGGGGCTACCCAACCCCAATCTCTCCCGGTGGTGTTTGGGGGTTCGTAGCCTGTCCCCGTAATAAGGAGCCGTGGCTGGCGAGGGCAAGCTATGATGGGATGCATGGGCACGGTCCGCGTTACCGAAGCCGAACTGGCCAGCGACCTTCATGGCTTGCTGACCAGGGTGCAGCAGGGCCTCGAAGTGGTCATCGAGCAGGATCACCGGCCGATGGCGATTCTACGGCCTCTTAACCGGAGCGGGCGGCTCGTCTCGGAGATCCTCCGGGAAGCCAGGCAGCGCAACTCCACGGTCACGCTCGATGAGGACTTCGGCAAAGACATGGAAGCGATTATCGCCAGCCAACAACAGCCATGGAACCCGCCATCCTGGTGATTCGATCATGCCTGTTGGAATCTGTAAGCTCTGCCTGAAGGAGAAGGACCTTCGCAAGAGCCATTACATCCCGGCCGCGCTCTATCCCACGAAACGGCAAAAGTCGGCAACAGTGATACGAGGGGTTGCGGTGTCTGGTCCGACGCGGCATCTGAAGGAATATCTGCTCTGCTGTGATTGCGAAGCGAAACTCGCCGAAAACGGCGAGTCAGAGGTCCTCAGATGGCTTGCGCCGAAGGCAAAGCGTTTTACCCTCGGCGAGAGGCTGAAACTCGCCTTACCGCGAAAGGAGTTCCCCGATGCGTCGCGATTTGCCGCCTATGAAATCGGAATCGACGCCGCCAAGTTCGCATACTTCACCCTGAGTGTCGTCTGGCGAGGAGCTGTCCAGGCGTGGGGCCTTCCCGACGGCACGCGGACGACCCGCCTCGACCTCGGACCATACGAGGAGACCGTTCGGAAGTTCTTGGCACGCGAAACCGGATTTCCGTACGACGTCGTCGCGGTAGTGGTGCTCGTTTGCAGCGACCCCGAGGCGCGAAGCCTCTGGATCATCCCATGCCAGGATGAAGAGGCCGGCTGCGAGAACTTTCGCTTCATCGCGAGGGGAGTGCTTTTTCGAGTTCTGCTGGGACCAAACATCCCGGCGTTTTTCCGCGATGCGTCGTGCCTTTCGCCGGTTCAGGCCATCGCCTATGGCGATTGCTCGCGGCGGGTTAAACAGGACCTTCCGAACGTGCTTCAGGCACCCGTTGGTTGGTGAGCGTTTGGCCGATTCCGTGCTTTACGTCTTCGGCGTTTACCCGTGCCGGATCACCAGCACATCCCCATCCTTCACGATGTACTCTTTCCCTTCCAGCCGCAGCAGGCCCTTTTCGCGGGCGCCGGCGTAGCCGCCTAGATCTACCAGGGACTTCCAGTTGACGACTTCGGCGCGGATGAACTTCTTCTCGAAATCCGAATGGATGGCGCCGGCGGCTTTCACGGCGGTGCTGTGGGCGGGAATGGTCCAGGCGCGGACTTCATCCTCGCCGGCGGTGAGGAAGCTCATTAGACCCAATAGGGAGTAGGTTGCGGTGATAAGCCGCTGGAGGCCGGATTCCTCCAGGCCGTAACTGGAGAGATACTCGCGCTGCTCGGCGGCGGGCAACTCGGCCAGCTCGGCTTCGACTTTTCCGCAGACCGCGGCTGCGGCCGAGCGCTTGCGTCCGGCCAGCGCGCCTTCGCGGTACTCGCGCTCGCGCTCGCGCAGGTTGCCGGCTTCGTCCTCGCCGAGGTTGAGCACGTAGAGGATGGGCTTCTGGGAAAGGAACTGGAAGCCGCGGATGCGCTTCTCCTCGTCGGCGTCCAGGTCGAGTTGGCGGAGCGGGCGGTTGTCTCCAAGGGCCGCCTGGCAGCGTTCGAGGAGCGCGAATTCGTGGTCCAGCTCGGGGTTCTTGATCTTCTTGCGGTCCTTCTCGAGGCGCTCGAGGCGTTTCTCGACGACCACGAGATCGCTGAGGATCAGCTCCGTCTCGACGTCTTCGAGATCGCGGACGGGATTCACCGATCCCTTCTCGTGGGGAATGGTCGCGTCCTCGAACAGGCGCAGCACGTGGGCGAAGGCGTCGACCACGCGCAGGCTGGCGAGGTAGCCGGGATCGCGCAGGTTCTCCTTCGAGATGGCGGGCAGGTCCACGTATTCCACCGCGGCATGGATGGTTTTGAGCGGCTCGAAGACGCGCGCCAGCTCTTCCACGCGGGCGTCGGGTACTTTGGCGACGCCCATGCGCGCGGCCGTGGAACCGATGCGGGTTTCCTGGTGGACTCCGGTCAGGATCGTGAACAGGGAGGTTTTGCCCACCATGGGCAGGCCGATGATAGCTGTTTTCATAAGCGGGACGATCTACAGGGGAACTTCCACCTGGCTGAGGATCTCTTCGATGATGCGCTCGCCCACGTCGGCGCGGCGGGGCGCGAGCGTGGTGCGGGTATTGATGACCACGCGGTGCGCAAAAATGGGGACGGCGAGGCGCTTGACGTCGTCGGGGAGCGCGTAATCGCGGCCTTCGGCGAGCGCGAGGGCCTGCACGGCGCGGTACAAGGCCTGCGATCCGCGCGGGCTGACGCCCAGCGCGAGCGATTCGTGGCAGCGTGTTTTTTCGACGATGGCCAGCATGTAATCGACCAGCGCATCCTCGACCATGACGCCATGCACGGCTTCCTGGAGGCCAAGCACATCCTCGGCGAGGAGGGAAGAGCGGGAGACTTCGGGGATGCCGCGCTCCGAGTTCCGCACGATCTGGCGTTCGCTGGCGCCGTCGGGATAGCCGATGCGCAGGCGCATGAGGAAGCGGTCGAGCTGCGATTCGGGCAGCGGATAGGCGCCGTGGTGCTCGACCGGGTTCTGGGTGGCGATGACCATGAAGGGGCGCGCGAGGGGGTGCGAATGCCCATCGATGGTGACCTGGGTTTCGTTCATGGCCTCGAGCAGCGCGGACTGGGTCTTGGGGGTGGTGCGGTTGATTTCGTCGGCCAGCAGGAAGTTGGTGAAGATAGGCCCCGGCTTGAACTCGAAGGCTTCCGAATGGGCGTTGTAGATGGTGACGCCGAGGACGTCGCTGGGCAGCATATCGCTGGTGAATTGCAGCCGCTGGAAGCGGCACGAGACGGCGCGCGCCAGCGCGTGGGCGAGGGTAGTTTTGCCGACGCCGGGCACATCTTCGATGAGCAGGTGGCCGCGGGCCAGCAAGCAGACCACGGAGAGCCTGAGGACTTCCGGTTTGCCGCGAATCGCCGAGGCGAGTACCGCCTCCAGCTCGGCCAGCATGCGGGCGATTTGCGGCGAAGACCCAACCGGCGGGGCAAGCACAGGGCGCCGCTCGGACATTACAGGTTCATGATACTAAAGTTCGGGGGGCGGTTCGGCGTTGAGGGTAGAGACACTACGGGCTTGAGGTTATGGGCGAGCGGGTAAGGCAAGAAGGCAGACCACGAAAAACGATGGTCTGCCCCACTGGGCGCACTTCGGGCTTGGAGGATATGGACGAGCGGAGGTTGCCCGGCTTGGCAAGCGAAAGCGCCCAATGCCACTTAAATAGGCCCTGGCCAAAACATAAGTACTGATCTATGTTTCAGTTGTATGGATCAGACACGCGACG
>CAIRXZ010000265.1 GCA_903882645.1 uncultured Acidobacteriia bacterium
GAAGTAGACACCTTGGCAAGGGAAATGTGCAATCATAGGTTCACCACAAGCGGCCAGCCGACTTTGGATATGCCTTAACAATTCGTGACTATTTCTTAATTTCTAGAGGTCCTTGATTGAGCATAAACGAGATACACATCGGGAATCCCTCTTTCGGGCCAAATTCTACAATCGTAGTGTGGAAGTTGGGTTAGCACCGCGGAGAAACCCACTCTGCCGGAATTCTCCGTTTGCTGGTTCGTATTTGCGTTCCTCTCGGGGAGCCAATTCCTTTCCCCGCAACGTTTTCCCCGCACTTCGTTAACGGTAGCGCTCCGCCTGCAAGTCCCATATTGGCCGTGGTTTCGCGCGTTTTCGGCTTCTCCGTTTGTCTTCGCGTACGGCCTGGCGGGCCAGGTGCGTGCGCCCGTGGCGGTCACCGGAGGGCGTTTCTCCCCGTCTCCACCCGGAAACCAGGAATTGGTTAACGGCTGGCGAAACATGTCCGACCCCAGGCCGGACAACTCGAACCCGCTTGCGACGCCTGGTCAACGGCGGGATTCCTTAGCAGTCACGCCGGGGTGGCCCACAGACCGTAGTTTCGTGTCCTACGACCCGTCGGGTAACAGCAAACCCGGTTGTAGGCGCCTCGCGTTGCGGAATTTGGGGGGACTCTGGGGGAACCCCAGACGTTCCTTCGCTGTCGTCTTCCGAGATCCCCATTGTTGTCCGGCCGTAGGGGTGAGATCGAATCCGACTTTCGCCCCCAAATCGGATTGCTTCCTGGGCAGGTGGGGCTCGCGAGCACGATTCGATGACGTCTGCTCTGGGGTGAACTCTAGGTCCTGATCGAATCGGGCGCCGTGCCAGACGAACGAAGCGCCCGAATATCCCGCATCGGCGGTTGACCGAACAAGCGGCTGTACTCGCGGCTGAACTGGCTGACACTCTCGTAACCGACCTGTATAGCAGCACTGCTTGCGTCGAGATCGTCTGTGAGCATTCGCGCCCTTGCAGCCTGAAGCCGCAGTTGCTTCTGATACTGCACAGGGCTCATCGCGGTCATCTCGCGAAAGTGGTGATGGAACGTGGAAACGCCCATGCGCGCCATATCCGCAAGTTCCTCGACCCGGAGCGGTTTTTCGTAGTTCGACTTTAGCCAGGCGATTGCCTTGGCCGCCCGATGGCTTTGCTCTCCAAGTGTCGTGACCGCTCTCAGCCGTGCTCCCTCGGCGCCCTGGAGGATGCGATAGACGATCTCGCGCTGAATCAATCCGCTAAGAAAGGGAATATGCCGCGGCGTGGCGAGAAGGTCCATCAACCGGCAACAGGAGCTCAGCAATTCAGCCGTAACCTCGCCCGTCGTCATGGCCGGACTGCCAGGCGGCAACTCCGGAATCGGAACGTCATCTCTCATGAGAAGTTCCCGGACGATGGGCAGTTCGAGTTTCAGCGCAAAAGCGAGGGCGGGCCGCTCTTTACTCGCCTCGATGACCTGGCTGACGCTCGGCAAATCCAAAGCAGTCAGAAGGTAGCGCGACTCATCGTGGATGAACGTGTTTCGACCGAGTTCGACCCGCTTCCGGCCTTGGGCCATCACAATCAGACCGGGCGCGTAGGCTACTGCGCATGGGGCGGTCGGTCCAGTTCGCCGATGAAGCGACAGCCCAGGAATGGCAGTTATCATTTTCTCTGCCAATCCCAACGTGAGAGCAATCTTTTGCGCGAGATCGGAGCGGAGCGCATCCACCCGTTCTGTGAACGGGGAAGCGCTCTTCGTGCGGGTTTTCATACTCATTAGCCTTCTTGCAGGATAGCGCTTTAAGCCGACGAGGAACAGATGAGTATCAGCTATCGACAGGATTAGGCAAAAGATTCGGAGGATCGGGATAACGCCCCTGAAGGGATTAGGCCTACTCTGGGGATGTGACGGGCGAGGCCACGCGATGAGCCAGCCGGAATCGGTGGACATCAATGAGATTCTGTTTCGGCCCACACACCAGGACTATTAGCCTTGCCTCTGCTACGACCACTTCAATCCCGTCTCGCCGGGGCGCCAAGACGGCCCTGACGCAGGAGAAATCAATGAAGAGTCACTTAATAACGCTCTGGCTGTTTCCAGCCATCCTTCTGACTTCTGCAGGTGCGCAGGAAACCAGATCGAGCGCGCCGGAGCAGGCGCCCGCGACGAAAGTCATCAATCTCTGGCCCGGCGTCGCGCCCGGGTCCGAGCAATGGAAGCAGCAGGAAACTGTCCTTGGCTCCGGCAATAACCGGACCATCATGAACGTGACCACGCCGACGTTGACCGTCTACCAGCCGGCTCCGCCTGCCGCGACGGGCACAGCGGTTATCATCGCCCCCGGCGGCGGCTTCGTAAATCTGTCGATTGACTCGGAAGGTCACGA
Source organism: uncultured Acidobacteriia bacterium (assembly GCA_903882645.1). Lineage (GTDB taxonomy): Bacteria > Acidobacteriota > Terriglobia > Bryobacterales > Bryobacteraceae > BOG-224. The sequence goes on from CAIRXZ010000265.1 coordinate 2,388, forward strand.
TGTTGCGAAATGGCTCGTGGCTCGAGGGTTCACGGCGATCGTCTTGAAGTATCGGACGGTTCAGCTCGAAGGCCAGGACGCCGCGCAACTGGGCCAGTCCGCCAGCGCCCGCTTCGGGGCTCAGCTTCGCAACATCCCTTTGATCGACGAGGACGGTAAGCCCGGCATTGCCGACGGAATCCAGGCGGTGAAAGTGGTTCGCGCACACGCGGCCGAATGGGGCATCTCTCCGGATCGCATCGTCTTCACGGGATTTTCCGCCGGCGGGATGATCACAGCTTACACGGCCATCCAACCCGATGCGCGCCCGAACTACGCGGCTCCTATTTACGGCGCCCCGATCGCATCCATTCCGTTGATACCACAAGGAATGCCGCCCTTGTTCATGGCGATGGCGCAAGACGACAATCTCGCCGGCCAATACATCCTCCGCTTCTACGAAGCGCTCAAGGCCGCCGGATACCGGCCGGAATTTCACATCTATAATTCCGGAGGTCATGGCTGGGGCATGCGCAAACAAGGCAGAACGAGCGATCACTGGATCGATGAGTTCTACTACTGGCTGGAAGCGCAAGGACTGACGCGTCCGCTGAAATAGCCTGGGCCAGTTTGTGAGCATCGGAGGTCCTTCATCCGCGTCAGGCTGATCGTAGTTACCTTACGCCTTCAGCAAGCGCACAAGTAGCCGAATTCACAGGCTACGCAAGAGGAGACTAAACGTGAAAAGTCAGCGTTTTTCGATGTTTTGCCGACCGGCCATTCTAGTCGGTGTCGCCGTTGCGGGCATGCTTGGCGCGCCCGCCGGCGTTATGGCGCAGGCAATCGAGGATCTTCAGACACCTGCCAAGCCCCTCGTGCTGAGGGCGCAAGGCAGCTTCTTCATCGGCGGCGAGAGGTCTGAACAGACGCAGGTGGAGTTGGGCGGCCTCGGCCCCGGGGGGCACATTGCCGTCAATCAGATGTACGTGCGGTACATGGTGCCGCAGGGCGGTGACCGCAATGTCCCGGTGGTAATGATTCACGGCGCGACCCTGACCGGCAAGTCGTGGGAGACCACGCCGGACGGCCGGATGGGCTGGGACGAATACTTCGTGCGCAAGGGCCATCCCGTGTACGTCCCGGACCAGGTGGGGCGCGGGCGATCGGGCTTCAATCAGTCCGTCTTCAACGACGTGCGCGCGGGTTCGACGCCCCCGGGTAGCCTCCCCAATATACTGCGATTCAGCGACGAGGTCGTTTGGCCGAACTTCCGCTTCGGCTCGATGCCCGGCGCTCCCTATCCGGACAGTCAGTTCCCGGTGGCCGCCGTGGACGAACTCTCGAAGCAGGGCGTGCCCGACCTCAGCTTTGGAGGCCTACCCACACCGAACCCCACGCTCAAGGCGTTGTCGGATCTCGCCAGTCAAGTGAATGGCGCAGTGTTGATGGGGCACTCGCAATCGGGGCCGTTTCCGCTCGCCGCAGCGCTCCTCAACCCCACGGCTGCAAAGGGTCTGGTGCTGGTCGAGCCGGGTCGCTGTCCAACGAACTACACCGCGGAGCAGATCAAAACGCTGGCGTCGATACCGATTCTGGCCGTCTTCGGTGATCACCGCGATACGCCGACAGGAATCTCGACGCGGCCCTCGTGGCAAGAGTCGTTCGACAGCTGCCAGGAACTCATCGGTCGCGTCAAGGCTGCCGGGGGGCAGGCGCTGATGCTCAACCCGCCGGACCGCGGCATCCGCGGCAACAGCCACATGATCATGCAGGACAAGAACAACCTGCAAATAGCCGATCTCATTCTGCAGTGGATCGATGAGCGCGTCGGCAAACGTGGCGGCGGGAAGAAGTGACGCGCGGTACATGCTGAGCTGAACTCAGACACGGAGTTAAGGGGGTAGCGTGACCTGCCCCCCAGTCCGCCGCGACAGGCACCGGGGTTCTTGTCGTTGAAGACTACGGTTGGATCGAGATGATCGAGTACAAGCGAAACCGTCAGGACGAAACAGCAAATGATGAATCGTAAACTTGGCAATCTGGAAGTATCGGCACTCGGCTACGGCTGCATGGGGCTTTCAGCGCTGTACGGGAAACCGCTCCCTCACCAGGACGGCATCGATATGATCCGCGCGGCCGTTGATCGAGGCGTCACGCTCTTCGATACTGCCGAATCCTACGGGCCTTTTGTGAACGAGCGCCTGGTCGGCGAAGCGCTTGCGCCCTTTCGTGAGCGCGTCGTGATCGCTACGAAATTCGGTTGGAACATCGATCAGAAGACCGGCCAGCGCACTGGCCGTCTGAACAGCACGCCCGCGCATATCCGCATTGTTGTGGAAGCGATGCTGAGCCGCCTCAAAGTGGAGGCCATTGATCTTCTGTACCAGCACCGGGTTGATCCGGATGTGCCCATCGAGGATGTTGCGGGCGCCATGAAGGACCTGATTGCTGCGGGGAAGATAAGGCACTATGGCCTCTCCGAAGCGGCGGCTCAGACGATTCGGCGAGCGCACGCGGTAGAGCCGATTACCGCGATTCAAAGCGAGTACTCAATCTGGACTCGCGACGTCGAACAGAACGGGGTTCTTGCCGCTTGCGAAGAACTGGGAATCGGCTTTGTCCCGTGGAGCCCGCTTGGCGCCGGTTTTCTCACGGGCAAGATCGATACGCAAACGACGTTCGAGCCGACTGATTTCCGCACCAACTCTCCGCGTTTCGCCCCGGAGGCGCGTGCCGCAAACCAAACCCTCATTGACCTGCTGAAGCAGGCAGGTGAGCGCAAGGGTGCTACGCCAGCGCAGATCGCGCTCGCATGGCTGTTGGCGCGGAGGCCTTGGATCGTGCCGATACCAGGGACGACGAAGCTGCACCGGCTGGAAGAGAACCTCGGTGCAGTCGGCGTCCAACTCACAGCTGACGACCTGCGCGGCATCGAGGAAGCCGCCTCGGAGATCGAGATCAAGGGCGCACGTCTTCCCGAAGCGGTGCTGAGGTACTCGAATCGCTGACGAAAGAGCCGCCTCAAGCGCATATGGGCTGCCTCAATCACATCTCTCAGTTGCGACCTGCCTGTGTAGCATTCGCGTTGCTTTCGGGATCTTCTGGTTCGGGCGGCAATGCTCATGATCATTTCGTCGCTTGCACCCGCCTCCTGCCGATCACAACCTTCAGCCAGGATTTGACGGTGCAACCCGGACAATTCGAACCCGCGCGGCGTATATAGTTAACGGACACGGCACAACGCCGCGTCGATTACATCCACCAGACGACGGCTCGACCGCCAAGCGGAGATCGTCGTGGGTGGTCTTCCCAGGAGACCGCTCATGCGCGATCGCGACGCCGCCCTCGACAGCGCCATTACCGAAGTCGCCGCCATTCTCGGCGATGCACTCGTCCGCCTGATCTTCCCATCCCCGGCCGGCCCGCAGGTTGACTTGCTGGAGACAGAGAGCCCTCATGTGACTGCTGGTTAACGCCATGAGAGACGAAACCGCAGTCGATCCATCCCGGATCAGAGAAGAGATCGAAGGCCTGCGCCACCTGACCACCGCGCAGCTCAAGGACAAATACCGCGACGTCTTCGGTGAGGACTCCCGATCCAATCACAAGCAGTTCCTATTCCGTCGCGTCGCCTGGCGCATCCAGGCGAACGCGTGGGGCGGACTCTCGGAGCGTGCGCGCCGCCGCGCGCTCGAGATCGCCGAAGACGCCGACTTGCGCATCCGCGCGCCAAAGAGCTTCCTGGGACAGGCCATCGACGAGGCCAAAACGGCGGAAGCCCGGTTGAAGCCCGCACTTGACCCGCGGCTGCCACTGCCCGGCACTCCTCTCATCCGCCGCTATCAGGGGAAAGACGTCATCGTGCATGTGCGCGCGGACGGTGGCTTCCAATGCAACGGCAGGATCTACAAGTCGCTCAGCAAGGCCGTAACCGAGGCCACCGGCACGCGGTGGAACGGTTTTGCCTTCTACAATCTCGGGCACCGGCCAGGAGTGAAGCATGTCGAGCAAGAATAACGGCGCCGGGATGCCGGCGCGGACGACGGTGCGTTGCGTCATCTACACCCGGAAGTCGACGGAGGAGGGCCTCTGTCACATCGTCCCGGGCCGATTCAGTGTAATGACCTGCCGGCGATTTGCGAAAACACGCAGGATCGCATCCAGCACCGCGTCCAGATCCTTCGCGACGTCGTCGGCGAGGAAGCGCAGGACAATATAGCCGTTCTCCTGCAACAGTTGGTCCTTGCGCCGGTCGCGGCGGTACGCAACAGGATCGCCGAGGTGCTGCGGACCGTCGAGTTCGATGGCCACACGCAGCTTGTCGCACAGAAGATCGACCTCCATGCCGCTGAATCCGTCAAATGGGATCGGCAGGTCCACGTTCAATCGAAAACGCCCCGCAGTACCCGCCAGCGTCTGAAGGCGCCGGTACAGAAAGGCTTCGGTAGCACTGCGTGCGCGATCTACGCCTTCCGCATCCGGAGGGAGCGGGCGCGCCGCATCAAAGAACAACGTCGCGAGCGATGATTCGACGCCGTCCCTGACGAGCCTGCGCACGCTGGCCGCGTAGTCGCGCTTCCAAGCTGGATCGACAGGCAGCGGAACGTCGGCGGGCCATCCCGCAATGGCGCCTGCGGGCAGGACGATGGTGTATCCGACGGCTTCGTATCCGCGGCAGCGCCGATCGAACATCCGCGCCAGCATCGGGACGTCAAGATCCGCATAATCGTACACCCGCACTTCGCGCTTGGTGTCGTGGAGTCGGTGCAGCCTACCCACGTATTGCGCCACAGTTCCGCGCCACGATATGGGGAGGGTCACGAACAGCGTGTCGAGACGCGGATCGTCGAATCCTTCCCCGATGTACTTACCGGTGGCGAGGAGGACGCGCTCCTCATCGTACGGAATGCGCGCCAGTCGCTCCGCAACGGCCTCGGTCTCCTTCCTCCCCATGCCGCCTCGAAGCACGACCAAGTGGCGGACACTCCCGGAGAGCTGAGCGGCGAGCGCGTCCAGGTGCCGATTGCGCTCCGTCAGAATGAGGGGCGAACGGGCCTCGCGTACAGCCCGGATCACATCTTCGCAGATCAGGCGGTTGCGCCCCTCGTCCTCCACCAGTTCCTTAGATGCCGAAGGAAACTCGTTTCGCTGGTCGGGGTCCGGTCCGCGCTTCGAATGAAAACCCGTGGGACGGACGATCACCGTGTGCTCGAACGGCCTCAGTGCCGCCTGCGCTTTCGCGTTTACCCGGTAACGCACCGGGCCGCACTGCATAAAGACGATCGGGTGGTGCCCATCCTTGCGCGCGACCGTCGCCGACAGCCCTGCGACGAACCTCGCTTTGGCACGGCGCGCGACCTGTTCGAAGCTCCGCGCCGACAGGTGGTGGCACTCGTCCACGATAAGGTGTCCATATTCTCCGACGCGATCATCTACAACTCCCTTTCGGACGAGGCTTTGGATGAGCGCGACGTCAATCGTCCCGCGCGGCTTGCGGCGCCCGCCGCCGATTCGCCCAATGGCCGCGGCCGGGATGTTCAGAAATGCTGACAATCGCTCGACCCACTGCTCCAACAGTTGCTGCCGGTGAACGAGCACGAGCGTATTCACGCTGCGCCGCGCGATCAGCCACGCCGCAATCACGGTCTTTCCGAAGGCTGTGGTCGCGGCCAATACTCCGGTGTCGTGCGCAAGCATCGCCTCCGCCGCCGCTTGCTGCTCCTCCCGAAGTTCTCCCTTAAACGTAAGGTCGATTCGCTGACCCGGGTTGCGCTCGTCCCGTATTGTCGATTTGATCCCGAGGTCGGCGAGTGACCGCCGCACATCGTCCAGGCAGCCTCGGGGAAGACCAATGTGATGCGAGTGTTCTTCAGCGCAGGAGATGACTCGCGGTTTGTCATAAGTGGACAGCCGCATCGCCTGCGCCTTGTAGAACTCGGGATTTTGAAAGGCGGCGACGCGGAGCAAGCGATTTCGCAGGGCTGGCGGCAGGCCCTCTCTGGCGATGTAGATCTCGTTCCCTAGAACGAGTTCCAGGCTGCGCGGCAACTCGCCCGCAATCGGGGGTTCCTTCCGACGGCGCGATGGCGGCATCGTCCAGGGCTCGGGCTCATCTTCCTCGGCGAGTGGAAACCGGACGCCAACCACATGCCCCGAGCGTTCGGCGTTGCGCACCAGTTCCTCGATTCGCGCACGACCGATCTTCTCAACCGAGGAGAAAAACGCCCATTGATCGGCGTGCGGATTGAAATCGTCATCGAGGAACAGGCTGTTGCCCCGCTCACGCGGCTGCTTCTGCAGGGGCAGCGCGATCAGGTTCCCGAAGCCGCCCTGGGGCAGCGTGTCCTGGTTTGGAAAGAAGCGGTCGTACGAATCGAAGCCGATGTCGGGCCGGCGCTCCATCGTTTCCGTGAGGATCAGCGAACCGAGCTTGCGTGCCAATGCGGCCGGGAGGGCCTCTTCGAAGAAGAGCCACACGTGGGCGCCGAATCCCGAGCGCGAACGTTCCAGGGCGCACGGCAGATTCATGCGGCGGCACGTCGCTACAAAGGCGGCCACGTCTTCGCACCAGCCCTCCTTGTCGAAATCGGCGGCGAGGAAGAAACACGTTTCGTCCTGGAGCATCGGGTAGACGGAGCCGACGAAAGGTTGTCCGGTATTATCACGACCTGAAAGGTGCCACCGGATTACGTCATCGGTGACGGTCAGGAACCGGCGGTGCGGGCAATCTGCGCACTTGATTCGCGGTTTCTCGCAGATGCCGGGGATCCATTCGTTCCCGCATGCAGGAGCATATCCGGATTTTCCTGTTCGCCGGCTTTCGAAGCGGCGCGCATAGACGTCGTCGCGTCCCCGGAAGAGCGAGCGAAACAGCGCGATCTTGAGGTCCGGTGAGGACCGGCAGTCGACGGGTTCCATCCAGCGTATGCCTATCATAGCGTTGACAGCCGGATCGAGATTCTGTTCAAGCCATCCACCTGAACGGTGAGTTTGACGGCCTACACGGCCAGGAAGCATAATGGTTCAAGAAAGTTGAACTATTATGCGGAGGATCGAAGGCCAACGGGATCTCTACCAGGTTGCTGAAGGACAAGGTGGTTATTTCACGGCGAAACAGGCTGCACGCCTCGGCTACACCGCCAGCAAGCGGAACTACCACGTCGGGGCCGGCAACTGGGTCCGTGAGCATCGCGGCATCTATCGCCTCGCGCTCTTTCCAGCGCCCGCCCGCCCCGATCTGATCCTCTGGTGGCTTTGGTCGCGGGGACGCAGCGATTCCCCACGGGGAGTGTTCAGTCACCGTACGGCCCTGGCCCTCCACGAACTCACCGATGTCAATCCTGCAAAGCTCGATCTGACCGTGCCATCCGCCTTTCGGAAAGGCTCGGCGATCCCGCCTGTGCTCCGGCTCCACTTTGCCGACGTCGCCGCCGCCGAAATGGAGATGGTCGAATACGTCCCGGTGACCACAGCTCTGCGCACGATCCTCGATGTGTGGCGTGAGAAATCACTGCCGGAATCCTCAATTCGGGAAGCCTTCGAGGACGCAAAGCGTCTGGGCAAAATGACAAGGAATCAGATTGCTCAGGCCCGCAGAGATCCCGCTGATGCGCGGATCATCGACTCGTTCGAGCGAGGACGGCGATGAAGACCGGCCGCCAGTACGGTTCGGGCCCCGCCCTCCGAATTGAGCCAATTCTCAAACACGTCAACTCCCAATATTCTCGCGTCGCCCCGAGCCTGCCAATCAGCGGCGGGGGGCGCGCTTTTGGTACCGGCCCCGGCCGGGTTTGCCGAGGAACACGCCGGCGTCCACAATCACCTCGCCGCGCGAGAGTACGGTCCGCGCGGCGCCTTTCACTTGGAAGCCCTCGAAAAGGGAGTAGTCTACACGCATGTGGTGGGTTGCGGCGCCGATTACGCGCTCGGCCGCGGGATCCCAGATCACAATATCGGCGTCACTGCCGGCCGCGATCTCCCCCTTCTTCGGGTGCAGTCCGAAAAGACGGGCCGGCGCGGTGGAGACGAGTTCCACGAACTGGTTGATCGTCAGGCGTCCTCGATTGACGCCGTGATGCCAGATCAATTGCAGCCTGTTCTCGATGCCGGGGCCGCCGTTCGGGATCTTGGTGAAATCGCCTCTGCCGAGATCCTTCTGATCCAAGCGGAACGGGCAGTGGTCGGTGGCGACGACCTGCAAGTCGCCGTCCCGAAGTCCCGCCCAGAGCGCCACTTGGCGCCCGTTGGCGCGAAGGGGCGGCGTGAGCACGTACTTCGCGCCTTCAAAACCCGGCCGCGCGAGATCGTCGACAGAGAGCAGCAGGTATTGCGGACAGGTTTCGGCGAACACCGGGGCGCCGCGGGCGTGCGCACGGCGGATTTCATCCAGAGCGTCCCCGGAGGAGACATGCACGATGTAGACCGGCGCGCCCGCGATCTCCGCGATGGCAATGGAGCGGTGGACCGCCTCCGCCTCGGCCAGCGGCGGGCGGGTGAGCGCATGGTACACGGGCGCCGTCTTGCCTTCGGCGAGCGCGCGCTCCGCCAGGACGTCGATGACGGGCCCATTTTCGGCGTGAACGCAGACGAGAGACCCGTTGCGCGCCGCCCGGTCCATTACCCTGAAGATCGCGCCGTCGTCCACCATCAGGCTGCGCGGGTAAGCCATGAACAATTTGAAACTGGTCACGCCCTCGCGCACCATCGCGTCCATATCCGCCAGCCCGGAACCGGCCAGGTCGGTGACGATCATGTGGAAGCCGTAATCGATGGACGCCTTCCCTTCGGCCATCCTGGACCACGCGTCGAAGGCGTCCCGCATGCGCGCGCCGCGCGCCTGGGTGGCGTAGTCCACGATGCAGGTCGTGCCCCCGAATGCGGCCGCGCGCGTGCCTGTTTCGAAGTCGTCGCTCGATCGGATATCGCCGAGCGGCATATCGAGATGCGTGTGAACGTCGATGCCTCCGGGCATGACGTACATGCCGCTCGCGTCGATAATCGCGGCATTGGCGGGCGCCTGTATCCCGGGGCGCACTTCAGCGATGCGCTCGTTTTCAATGAGCACGTCGGCGGCGCGGGCGTCCCGCGCGGTCACCACGGTTCCATTGCGGATCAGGGCCGTCATGCTTTTCGCGCGCGCAGAAGCGCCTCGTCGATCGGGCCGATCCTCGCGAATTCCGCGTCCCAGAACGATTGCGCCTGCATGCTCTCCAGGTAGGAATGCGAGTATCCGAAGCCACTCCAGACCCGCTCCTTGTAACCGAATAGCCGCTCCTTCTCGGCGCGTCCGCGCACGTCGAGGATGTCGTCCGGCGCGTCGCCGCGGAACACCTCTTCGAAGCATCGGTCGACGGCTTGGCCGTCGAACGGCCCGCGGCGCTCCTCCAGATCGGCGAGCACGGATGGGTAGCGGTCGAACCCGTCGGTCGCGATGGTCACGATGTTGTCGCCGGGGCCGAGATCGAGATGCCGCGCGAGGCGCATCGCGCCGAGCACATTGCAGACGCCGGAGATGCCGAAGACGCCCGCAAGCGTCTCCAGGCTGCCCCGCGGCAACTCGAGCAGCCGCTCCAGCCTCCCGGCATGCCGTTCCAGCAGCGCCAGACCCGCGACGCAATCGTCGTCGTGCAGCAGCATCACGTAGTCGGTAGTCAAGACGTTGTGGATCAACGTCACCATCTTGTCGCCGATGCCTTCGATGCGGTGCGTGCCGCGGCCGTCATTGAAAAGCGTGGAGCATTCCTTGGGCTCGAGCGCGCAGACCACCGCTTCCGGAAAGCGCGCTTTGATCTCATCGCCCGCGGCCAGCGTCCCCGCCGATCCGGGCGCGGAGACGAACGCGGCGATGCGCCCGTTGCCGTGCCCGGCCCCCGCTTCGATGGCGCTGCGCCCCGTCACGTAGCGGTGGAAGCGATAGTTAGGCAGCAGCTCGAACTGCGCCAGCACCTTGTTCTTCGGGTCGCGCTTGAAATCTTCGGTCCGCTCCAGGACCAGGATGACATCGCTCTCCGATCCCGGCGTGAAGTCCAACTGGCCGCCATAGCGCCGGATGCGCTCATAGCGCTCGCGGCTCATCCCCTCCGGCATAATGACGATGGAAGAATAGCCCTTGAGGCGTGAAACGTAGGCCACGCCGATGCCGAAGTTGCCGGTGGAAGGGCCGATGATCGTGTGGACCCCAGGCTCGATCTCGCCGGACAGTTCGCCTTCCATGAGCGTCGAGTAGGCCGGGCCGACCTTGTGGCTGCCCGACGGAAAATGCCGGCCCACCAGCACGAGGATGTTGGCCCGCGCGCCGGTCAGCTCGCGCGGCAGCGTCACCAGGCGAACCCGATTGCCGGGGCCGCGCCAGGTGATGTGGAACAGGTTCGCCGGATCGAGCTCGTTCGCTAGCCCGGCTTGCGCGGCGGCCCGGAAGGCGGGCGGCGCGGCTTCCGGATCGAGCATTTCCCGATAGGTCGGACCGGGCACGTTGGTATCCATGGCTTTCCTCAGAATCTCTCCCACAGCTTCCTGGCGCGGGCGGACGCCTTCGCCGCGATCGCGCGCTCGTCGAGGTTCGCGAATCGCCCCTGGCGCAGCACCCAGCGCCCATCCACCATCAGCGAATCCACCGGGGCGTTGGAGATGCCGAACAGCAGATGGCCAAAAACATTTTCTGGTCCGAGCGGAGTGGGCGGGAAGTAGTCGATCGACGCAAGGTCGGCCTTCGCACCCGTTTCGATGCGGCCCAATTCCAGCCCCCAGACTTTCTTGACGATGGCGCCGTTGTTCCGGAACGCCGCGGCAAAGGCTTCCGCGCGGGCCGCGCGCGGATCGCGCAGGCGCAGCTTCTGCACGTGCAGCGCGGTCTTGAACTCGTCCCACAGCCGCGGCGAATAGCCATCCGAGCCCAACCCGACCAGCACGCCCGCGCGGACCAGCTCGAGCAGGGCCGCCGCGCCGACGGCATTATTGCAGTTGGACTGCGGATTGTGAATTACGTTGACGCGCCGGCGCGCGAGCAGGCCGCGCTCGGCGGGGGTGACGTGTACGCAGTGCGCGGCGAGCGCGCGGTCGTCCAGAATGCCGAAGTCGCACAGGCGGCGCACGGCCCGCCGGTCGCAGCGGTCCTCCGCGACGTGGACGTGAAACGCGCCGCCGAGCGGCTGGTTGGCTTCCACGCAGGCGCGCAGCGTACGGTCGCTCAGCGTGAAGGCCGCGTGGAGCCCGAACGCCGGTTTCACCAGCGGCGAGGGGCGGGCCCGTTCGAGGAAGCGGACGTTTTCGCGAATCGCCGCTTCGGCGGACCGGCGGCCGTTCCGGTCGCTGGTTTCGTAACAGGTGGCGCCGCGCAGGCCGACCTTGCGGAACGCCCGCTCGATGACGTCCAGGCTGCCGGCGCAGGCGTTCGGGCTCGAGTGATGATCGATCACGGTTCCGACGCCGCAGCGGGCCGAATCCATGAGTCCCACCAGGGCGCTGTAGTAAACGTCGTCGGGATCGAGAGCGCGGTCCAGACGCCACCAGAGCTTCTTGAGGATGGCGCGAAAATCGGCGGGCGGCTTCCCGTGCGGGGGCATGCCGCGCGCCAGCGCGCCGTACAGGTGCGAGTGGCAGTTGATCGGAGCCGGCATCAGCAGGCGGCCTCCGCAATCGACCACCTCCGCGCCGCTCGGACGGCGGCTGCCCACAACGCCGATGAGGCCGTCCGGGCGCACCTCCACGAAGCCCGAATCGAGAATCCGATTGGCCGAGTCGAAAGTCAGGATGCGGGCGTTGGCGAGGATCATGATGCCACGATGTGGGTGCCTCCCTGGCCTCGAATGGCCCGCACGGCCTGCTCGGCGGAAGTGATGATGCACTCCCCGCCGCCCCGCGACACGAACTCGATGGCGGCCTCGATCTTGGGCCCCATGGAACCGGGCGGAAACTCCCCGGCGTCCAGGTATTGGCGGGCCTGCGCGACGCTGATCGCGCCGAGCCATTCCCGATCGCGGCGGCCAAAGCGGATGGCCACCCGCTCCACCGAGGTGAGGATGATCAGCTTGTGCGCGCGAAGGCCGCGCGCCAGCAGGGCGGAGGCCAGGTCCTTGTCGATCACGCCTTCGACGCCCACCAGCCGGCCGCCCTCCCAGGCCACCGGGATTCCGCCGCCGCCGCAGGCGATGACGACGATGCCCGCATCCAGCAGACAGGCGATCGCGCCTTCTTCCAGGATACGCAGCGGGCGCGGCGACGCCACCAGGCGGCGCCAGCGGCCCGGCTCTACTTCGCCGAGTTCCCAGTGCGCGCGCTCGGCGCGGATGCCCTCGATTTCATCCCGTCCATAGAAGGGGCCGATGGGCTTGCTCGGGTGCACCATATTGGGGTCGCCCTCGTTTACCAGCACCTGCGTGATCAGGGTGACCGCGCCGCGGGCGATGTTCTCGCGGCGGAACATCTCGCAGGCCACGCGCTGGATCATGTAGCCCATGCCGCCCTGCGAGTCCGAGACGCAGGTATCGAGCGGCAGCCGCGGCACGCGCCGCTCGCCTTCCTCGGAGCGAATCAGAATGTTGCCGATCTGCGGGCCGTTGCCGTGAGTGATGACGATGCGCGCATCGCTCTCGAACAGCGGCTTGAGACGATTCAGGGTCTCCGCGGTGTGCTCGAACTGCTGGGGAATCGTTCCCGGTTCTCCCGGCCGCGTGATGGCATTGCCGCCGAGGGCAATCACCAGGGTTTCGGCCATGGCATCACCCCGCGCCGCCCGGCTGGTACTCGACGGCCTGCTCGGCCATCGTCAGCGCCATGATGGCCTTCGCCGTGTGCAAGCGGTTTTCCGCTTCGGCGTAGACCACCGAATTCGGCCCGTCGATCACCTCGTCGGTCACCTCGTTGCCCCGGTCGGCGGGCAGCGGATGCATATAGAGGACGTCCGGGCGGGCCAGCTTCATGCGCCCGGCGTCGCAGATCCAATGCGCGTACTTTTTAGCGATACGCAGCGATTCGGAGGGATCGGCGCCCATGGTGTCCAGGCAGCCCCAGCTCTTGGGAATGACCACATCGGCGTCGCGGAACGCTTCCTCCATGTTGTCCGCGATGCGGAACCGGCCGCCGCCGCGCGCGGCATTGCGCTCCGCCGCGGCGACGGTCTCCGGCATCAGGTTGTATTCCGGCGGATGCGCCAGCACGACGTCCATGCCGAAGCGCGGCAGCAGCATAATCAGACCCTGCGGCACCGAGAGCGGCTTGGCATAGCTGGGGGCGTACGCCCAGCTCACCGCAACCTTCAGAGCGCGCGTCGAGCGGCCGCGCTTCTCGCGAATGGTCATCAGGTCGGCGAGCGTCTGGCACGGGTGGTCGATGTCGCATTGCATGTTGATCACCGGCGCCTCCGCCCACCTGGCCACCTCGCGCATGTAGGCGTTGCCTTCCCCGGGAATCAGGTCGTGGCGGATCGCGATCGCGTGGCCGTAACTGGAAAGAATGATCCCCGTATCCTTGGCGCTTTCGCCGTGCGAGACCTGCATCGCGTCGGCGGTGAGGAAGTGCCCGTGGCCTCCGAGTTGCGTGATGCCGGCCTCGAAGGAGTTCCGCGTGCGCGTCGACTTGTCGAAGAACATCAGGAAGATGGTCTGATCGGGCAGGTAGCGGTGGGCCACGCGCCCCTTGAACTTCCGCTTCAGGTCCGAGGCGACGTCCAGCATGACGTCCAACTCGGCGTCGGTCCACTCTTCGGTGGTAATCCAGTCTCGTCCGTTGAAGAGAGCTTGTCTGATTTCGGCGGCGGGCTCAGCCGGCATCGGTGACCTCGGGAAGATTGACGTTGGCGAAATGCACGCGGCGGGGATCGCCGATCGATTCGAACAGCAGTTTCAGTTTCAGATAGGGCAGCATGTCGAAGAAATGCGGCGGCGACGCGGCGCCGGGACGGGGCTTCCACGCAACCGCCTGGTTGTCGCCGAGCCGGATCTCGACCTCGACGCCGTCCTGTTCCATGAAGGCGCGGCCGGAGCGCGGGCGCAGACTCAAAACGCACCGCAGTCCCCCGAAGGCGCCGTGAATCCGGCGCTCCTTCCAGTCGATGTAGAAGCCATTGGGCCCGGCATGTTCGCGATACGTTTCGAGCGACCCGAAAAACCGCGGCTTCTCGTTGTAAGGGCCGCCATCCTCGGGGCAGAAGACATCGCAGTTGCCGCACTCGTTGCACGCATCGGCCCAGTTGGCGAACTGGCGCTCCTTCACGACGCGCAGCGCGCCGCCCGGCATGCGGCGCACCGCGCCCCCGGCCAGCAGCTCGTAATTGTCGTACTCGATGCCGCGAGGCTCCGTTTCGTAGACGAAGTTGGCGTCGTTGGGGCAAACCGGGACGCACTTGTCGCAGTCGATGCAGTCGTAGAGCCAGAGCTTGGAGCCGATTTTGCGCGGCGCGCCCTTGTTGCGCTCCCACCTGTAGCGGGGGTCGGCGGCGGCCTCGTCCACCAGGATCGGCGTATTGAGCAGTCCCGCCTCGCCGGCGTCGTTTGACGCTGCCGCGGCCTGGTTCCGATAGCGCAGGATGAAGCCGGGGATATCGGCGGCGCCGAGAGCGCGCATTTCCGCGGCGAGGTTCTCGAGGTACCGCGCCAGGCGCGCGTAGCCGCCGGGGCGCAACAGATCCGTACACGAAGTGACGGGGACGAGGTCCAGCGCCACGGCGCGCGCCACGTTGCGCGCATCAATGCCGCCCGAAAACGACGCCGCGACCGGCGTCCGCTGCCGCGCGCGGAACTTCTTCAACAGGTTCATGGCCAGGACGTGCAATGGCGCCCCGGACATGTACATCAACTCGTCGGAGAAAAAGCTCTTGTGGTTCTTCACCACCAGCGTGTTGGTGAACTTCACCGAGAGTCCGCGGCCGCGGTCCGCGGCCAACCGCTGCAAGCGCGGAATCAGGTCCAGCGCCTCGTCGAACTTCAGGTCGTTCTCGAAAGCCGGCCCGTGAAGCTGAATCTCGTGGTACCCGAGCACGCCGTGGAGCAGGTGCTCCACTTCCTCGCGCCCCAGTAGCGTGGGGTTCAGCTTGATGCACACGTGGCAGCCCATTTCGGCGAGCAGAAATGTGACGATGCCTTCGATCTCGCCCGCCGGGCATCCGTGAAACGTCGAAAGGCTGATGGTGTCGCTGGTACACGCGGGGAATGGAAGATCGCGATAGCGCGCAAAAGGCCCGTCCAGGCCGGCGCGCAGCTCATCGACGATGGCCGCGGAGTTCCGCATCGCGGCGATCCAGTTGCGCACTCGCGGCGAGCGGATGCCTTCGAGACTGTAGCCCACGCTCATGTCGAGGACCGTGCCAGAAGGGACGTCCTCGCCCAGCAGCTTCGAGGCCTTCAGAATCTCGAGAAACATCGCCGCGCCGACGTACTCCCGCAGCGATTGCTCCAGCTTCAGCTCCTGCGACCACTCGACGTTGTAGCCCACGTTGGCAATGTCGATGCAGGGTCGCGGTATCTTCAGCTCGTCGAGGATCTGAACGGTTTTCAGCTCGATGATGCGCGCGCCGCCAAGCCAGGAGAGCACGATGTTCTGCGCAAGCTGCCCATGCGGTCCGGCGGCTGGACCGAGCGGCGTGGAGGCGCGGCGCCCGTGGAAATCCACGGAAAGATCCAGCCCGGGGAAGCCGAGGAAGAACTTGCTCTTCGGCAGGTCGAAGATCTTGCCTTCGCGTTCGTACTCGAGAAACGCCCGCCGCAACAGCACAGCGAGCGGGATGGGAACAAGCTCAGCCATGGACCTTCTTCATGGCGGCTGCGTACACGGACGGAAACGCCGCGTAGAACATGGCGGCCTTCACCAGGTGCTCGATCGGCACGCGCTCGGCGACGCTGTGCGCCAATTCTTCTTCGCCGGGGCCGAAGCCGACGGTCGGCACGCCCATCAGCCCCATCGATGCGACGCCGTTGGTGCTGAAGGTCCATTTGTCCACGACCGGCTCCGCGTTCCACAGCGCGCGACAGGTCGCTATGGCGGCCTGCGCCAGCGGATGCGATTCCTCCAGCACCCACGTCGGATAATACTTCTGCATCGGATAGCGCAGCCCGGTGTAGCTTGGCGTTTCGTAATCGAGAATCTCGATCTCGGCGTTCTCCGCGCCGGCCAATGCCCGCACTTCGGCCACGGCGCTTTCCTTGGTTTCGCCCGTCGTGAGGCGGCGGTCGAGATGCGCCGAACAAGCGCCGGGCACCGCGCAAAGCGAGGGCGAAACCGACCGGACTTGAGTGACCGCGATGGTGCCCTTGCCCAGGAAGGGGTCGCCGTGGAGCCGCTCGTTCAGCTTCTCCACCTCCTGGACCAGGCGGCTCATTTTATAGATGGGGTTGTCGCCGCGTTCGGGCGCGCTCGCGTGGCACGATTTCCCGCGCAAGTGGACCTCGATCTCCAGGCGTCCGCGATGGCCGCGATAGATGCCGAGACGAGTAGGCTCGGTAATCACCACGCAATCGGGGCGGATGCCGTCCTCATTGAGGATGTAAAGCCAGGGGAGGCCGTCGCAGTCTTCCTCCTGCACCGATCCGACCATCCAGATCGTGCAATCGCCGGCGAGGTCCAACTCCTTAACGATCTTGCCTGCGTAGACCATGCTCGCCATGCCGGCGCGCTGATCGCACGAGCCGCGGCCGTAGATGCAGCCGTCTTCCACCTTGCCCCGATAGGGGTCCCAAGCCCATTCCCGCGGGTCGCCCACGCCCACGGTATCGGTGTGGGAATCCATCATGACGATGGTCCTGCCCGATCCGATCCGGCCCAGGATGTTGCCCATCGGATCGATGCGGACCTCGTCGAAACCCACCTTCTCCATCTCCCGCCGGATGCGCGCTATCACCGGGCCTTCCTGGCCGCTTTCGGCGGGGATGGCAACCAGGTCGCGCAGGAAGCGGACCATGTCCGGTTCGTATGTCCGCGCCAGTCGGGCGATACGCTCGCGATCGAGCGTCTGGTAAGCGATCTCGTTCATTTGGTTACGGGAACCCCTTCTTCATGGCGCTCGCCGAGCGCCCTGAGCACGTCTTCGGGCCGGATGGGCAGCTTGCGGATGCGCACGCCCACGGCGTGGTAAATGGCGTTGGCGATGGCCGGCGCGACGCCGTTGATGGGCACTTCCGAAATGGACTTGGCGCCGTAGGGGCCGAGCGGCTCATCGGTCTCGACCAGAATCGTCGTCAGCTTGGGCATGTCCTTCGCCGAGAAAATCTTGTAGTCCAGAAAATTGGGATTCAGCGGCCGGCCCGCTTGATCCAGCAGCAGCTCTTCGGTGAGCGCGAAACCGAGGCCTTGCGTAACCGCGCCTTCCACCTGCCCTTCCGCCTGCATGGGATTGACGGCCGTGCCGGGATCGACGGCCGTAGCCAGATGCACCACGCGGACCTGGCCCGTCCCGGCGTCCACCTCGACTTCGGCGAAGGTGGCGCAGAAGGGCGGCGGGCTGTCGGTGTTGAAGTGCGACGCGCCGTCCATGATCTGCACCTTCTCCTTGTACATGGCGCGCATTGCGACCTCGCTCATCGTCACCGATCTTCGGTCCGCGCCGGCGGTGAAGACTTCATTGCCCGCGCAGGCGAGGCTTTCCGCCGGCGCATCGAGCATCTGGGCGGCGATCGCGAGCACCTGCGCGCGGACCTTTTCTGCGGCCTTCTTCACGGCGCCGCCCGAGATGATGGTGGTGCTCGAAGCGTACGCCCCCACGTCGAACGGCGTGATGTCGGTGTCGCCGGAGGTGATTACGATCTTGTCCAGGCTCACGCCCAGCGTTTCGGCGGCGATTTGCGCGAGCACCGTATCGGCCCCGCCGCCCACGTCGGATGCGCCCACCTGCAGGAAGAACGATCCATCCTCGTTCATTTTGAGAAACGCCGAGGCCCAGTCGACGCCCGCGATGCCGCTGCCCTGCATGGCGCAGGCCATACCCACGCCGCGCTTAAGGGCAACCGCTCTTTCAGAAGCCTTGAAATAGTTACCGAACCCAGGCGAAACCGCCTGCGCCACCTCTGGAAGTCCTGTGCTTGCAGTGGTGGGGCAGGCGGTTTCGCCTGCCGAGCCCGCTTGCGGGCTATTCTTTCGCGGCCCCTCACGGTCGCGGTCCTGTGTGGCGCGCTTCTCCGTCCATCCGATGGCTTTCGCGGCGCTTTCCATGCACTCCAGCAAGCCGCAACTGCGGATCACGCGCGGCAGGCCCTCCTTGCCTTCGCCAAGCTGCGCCGACAGCCTGTCGATGTCGCCCAGGCGGATCGCGTTGCGGCGGTGAAACTCGAGAGGATCGATGGCCAGGCGCTCGGCGATTTCATCCACCAGGCTTTCCTGCGCAAAGAAACCCTGCGGGCAGCCGTAGCCGCGGAAAGCCCCGGCGACGGGCGCGTTGGTGTAAACCACGTGACACTCGAAGCGCATGTTCGGCGCGCGGTAGAGCGGCAGAACTTTGCTGCCCGTGTTGCCTTGCACCGTGGTCGCATGGCTTCCGTACGCGCCGGTGGTGGCAAGCACGGTCAACTGGCTGGCGGTCACCGCGCCGTCGCGCTTAACGCCCATCTTCATCCGCAGTATCTGCGGATGCCGGCTGCGCGCCATATAGAATTCTTCTTCGCGCGTGTACTCCATCTTCACCGGCCGGCCGGCGGCCAGCGTCAGAGCCGCGCAGATGTCCTCCAGCAGCATCTCCTGTTTGCCGCCGAAGCCGCCGCCGATCCGCGGCTTGACGACATGCACGCGGCTGACCGGGATCCGGAGGATCATGGCCACCTGGCGGCGGCAGTGGTAGGGCACCTGCGTGCTCGTGCGGATCACGAGCCTGCCGCCCGGATCGAGCCAGCAGATCGTGATGTGAGGCTCGAGCGGCGTGTGCTGCTGGCGCCCCGTACGGTACTCCCGCTCAAAAATGAAATCGGCTTCGCGGAACCCTTCGTCCACGCTGCCGATCTCGCGCAGAATGTAGCCGGCGATGTTGCGCGAGCGGTCGTGGATCTTGGTGGAATCGGCCTCGTCGTGGATAACGGCCGCGCCCGGCGCCATCGCCTTCTCCATGTCGAGTACCGCGGGAAGGATCTCGTACTGCACGTCGATCAATTCGATCGCCCGCTCGGCGATGGCGCGGCTTTCGGCGGCCACCGCGGCCACGCGATCGCCCACGAAACGGACCTTGGAATCGAGCAGGTACGTGTCGTACGGCGATGGCTCCGGCCACGCCTGCCCGGCGGTGGTGTGCGGCACTCGCGGCACGTCCTTATATGTCAGGACGGCGTGCACGCCGGCCAGCGCCTTGGCTTTGCCGGCGTCGATGCGCTTGATGCGCGCGTGGGCGTGAGGGCTGGGCAGAATCTTGCCGTACAACATGCCCGGAATGTGAATGTCGTCGGTGAACGCGGGACGCCCCGTCACCAGGTTGAACCCGTCCACCTTGCGGAGATTCTTGCCGACCACCCGGCGCTGGGAAGTCATCGCGTCACCTCCGCCTTGGCGCGCCTCTTGCGCGGCGGCTTGGCCATTCCGGACGCGGCGGCCAGCACCGCCTCGACAGGCTTTAGGTAACCCGTGCAGCGGCAGAGATTGCCGGCCATGGCCTCGCGCACCTGGGCGTCTGTCGGATGGGGGCAACGGTCGAGCAGGGCCTTGGCGCTGAGCGCCATCCCGGGGGTGCAGAAGCCGCACTGCACGGCGCCGTGGTCGAGAAACGCCTCCTGAATCGGGTGCAGTTTCTCGCCCTCGGCCAAGCCCTCGATGGTCAGGACGTGCGCGCCTTCGGCCTGCGCCGCGAACATCAGGCAGGAGTTCACCGCGCGGCCGTTCACCAGCACCGTGCAGGCGCCGCACTCTCCTTTTTCGCATCCACGCTTCACGCCGAAGTAACCCTGGCGGCGCAAGACGTCCAGCAGCAGCTCTCCCGGCGCGATGGTCCAGCGCTGCGCGCTGCCGTTCACGTTGAGGCGCAATTCCATGGTTCTCATAACACGCACCCCGCCTGCGCGGCGCATTCTTCCACCGCGCGCCCGGCCAGCAAGCCGCTCATCCGGCGCCGGTACGCGGCCGATGCACGCTGGTCGCTGATGGGATCGACCGCGCCCATCACGGCCTCGCACGCCTCCGCGAGCAGCGCGCCGTCCAGTTTTCTCCCGGTCAGCTTCTCCTCCGCGGCGCGGGCGCGAATCGCGGTCGGAGCGACCGCCCCGAGCGCGATTCGGACCCACTTGACGCGGCCCGCCGCGTCCAGTTGGATCCCCGCGGCGACGTTCACCAGCGAAATGTCGAGCGCCGTGCGGCCCAGTTTCTGAAACGACCAGCCGCGCCGCTTGCCGCCGGCCGGCCGCGGAATGATGGCCTCGACGAGCAGCGATTTCCGCATGCCGCCCGCCGCCCCCTGGGCGAGGTACTCACCCACCGGGAGTTTCTTTCGCCCCGCGGCGCCGGCCACCACCACCTCCGCATCCAGCGCCAGCAGCACGGTGGCGAGGTCCGCGGCCGGCGATCCGTTGGCCATGTTCCCGCCCAGTGTGGCGAGGTTGCGCACCTGCATCGACCCGCAGGTGGCCGCGGCTCGCGCCAGCAGTCCGCCGGCGAGGCCGCGGACGACGGCGGATTCCTCCAGGCCGGCCATCGTGGTGGTCGCGCCGATCACGCAGGCGCCGTCTTTGCGGCGGATATAGGAAAGCCCGGTGTGGGTGATATCAATGAGGAAGCGGACAGCATGGCCGGCCTCCACCACCACATCGGTGCCGCCCGCCACGACGCGCGCCCGGCCCTTGCAGCTTTGGAGCAGCCGCACGGCCTCGCGCACGCTGGCTGGTCTGTAGAATGCCTCGACTTGCTCGAACATAAGATTACGACAAAAAACGTAGCACGCTTGCAGAGGCGCGAACAATCATCGCCGCATGCGGTGGGGCGGACCCCCTGGTCCGCGGCCGGCGCCGCTATCCAGCCGCGTGCGGCATCCGTCTGATCATGGACAACCACTCCGCGCACATTTCCAAGGTATAGTGGACCCTGGAATTCAGACCACGCATTAAGCTAACCGGTTTTCCGCA
This sequence comes from uncultured Acidobacteriia bacterium, assembly GCA_903882645.1. Classification (GTDB taxonomy): domain Bacteria; phylum Acidobacteriota; class Terriglobia; order Bryobacterales; family Bryobacteraceae; genus BOG-224. The sequence goes on from CAIRXZ010000265.1 coordinate 23,381, forward strand.
AACAGATGTAGTAGTTCGACCATTTTAGAATCTCCGTCGTTGCAGCCATTGCGGTTAGGTTCCGAAAATCCAGAAAAACGCTTGTAGTGACAAATCGTATTTGACCTATTGATCAATTCTGAC
>CAIRXZ010000266.1 GCA_903882645.1 uncultured Acidobacteriia bacterium
ACGCTTGTCGGCCGACAAGAAAACCGTTTGGCCTGCGGGAGTGGGCCGCAAGCCTCTCTTCAATTCCAAAATAGCAGACGGGCAAAACGAAACCAGTCTCCGGAGGCCGCTAACTCTATGAAAACACGCGATAAACTTTTTTTGAGGTTTGTGTGAACGGCGCCGCGGCGTGGATTCGATTCGACGCGGGCGTGCGAGCGCGCTGGCGCATAGCCGCGCCGCTCTGCGTGGCCGGCTTCTTGTTCGCGCAAACGCCGGCCGAGCCGCGCGCGGCGCGCTCGGTCCATCTGAGGTACCAGGGGCCGCAGTCCACGGTTTTCTACAACGAGCTGACGGTCGAGGAGTCCGTACCCGACAGCTACTTCATGGCTTGCGGGTTCCGCCAGGGTTACTTCGGCATCCAGGAGCTTCGGCCGGGGCAGAACAAGGTGGTTCTGTTCTCGGTGTGGGACGCGGGCGCGCAGAACGACCAGGGCAGCGTTCCCGCCGAGCGGCGCGTGGAAACGCTCTACAACGCCGGCGACGTCCTGGTGCGGCGGTTCGGAGGCGAGGGGACGGGCGGGCAGAGCTTCTTCAATTACGACTGGAAGACCGGCCAGACCTACAAGTTCATGGTGCAGGCCACGGTGGAGGGCGACAAGACCTCCTTCGCCGCGTGGTTCTTCCTGAACGAGACCGGCGTCTGGAAGCACCTGGCGACGTTCCGGACGATCACCGGCGGCGCGCCGCTTGCGGGTTTCTATTCCTTCATCGAGGATTTCCGCAGAGACGGCAAGAGCCTGCGCGAGCGCCGCGCCGCCCGCTTCGGAAACGGCTGGGCGCGCGCCACAGACGGCGCCTGGACGCCGCTCACGGAGGCCCGTTTTACGGCGGACGCGACGCCGGTGGACAACATCGACGCGGGAGTCCGCAACGGCGACTTCTACCTGGCCACCGGCGGCGACACGGCCAAACACACGGAGTTGCAGTCCACCATCCGGCGCCCGCCGGGCAGCCAGCGGGCGCCGGAATTGCCGTGAGTGCTGCCGCTGGCGGTGGACGGATTTGCGGCCAAGCTGGCGGGCGGGCGACCTGATTGTGCGGGGCAATCCTGAACAAAGATCCAGTCCAGCCCAAATATCGCAGATCATATCTCAATTCAGACTGAATTCCGGAGTCAACTTCGGCGAAGTGGGATTTCCACAGCGCAATGGTTTGAGAATACAGCCTAGCGGTGCGGCACGGCTAAAGCCACGCCCTGATCCAAGGCCGATCATGCCTTCACGCGTTCCCAGAATGTAGATACTCCGGGGCGCCGGTTGCGGCGGCGAGTTGGAGTTTCTACATTTCGATCGGACCTTCGGTCGCGATCAGCCCCGTAGGGGCGGAAGCGCCGCTCCGCGTCGGGCGATCAATCCCCGGCACGAAACCCTTTCTTACGCCCCTGCGGGGCTGGCTTGTTTTCGGGTCTATTCCACAGGGCTTGCGCCCTGGGCTACTTTCCAGCGCCCCTACGGGGCTTGGAATCGTGCGGACGCAGAACCGGCGCGACGCGGCAAACTGGGCGTTGGGGCGCAGACGCGGGTTGAGAATGTGCAAACTCCCGGGGGTACGCTGAAGCGCAATCCCGCTCACTTGTCGCAAAGACGACATTCCGGATAGATCGTGGGGCGGGCAATCCTGCCCAATGCCGCATACTTTTTGAGCGTCGCGTAGCATGGTGCTAGTCCCTGCGATGGGGGAACGATTTGGGTTTGCCCCAGACCGCCCTGGGATAGGAAGGGCGTCTTTTCTTGCGCTGGGGCAGCTTTGCCTGGCCCA
>CAIRXZ010000267.1 GCA_903882645.1 uncultured Acidobacteriia bacterium
AATACGATTTGTCACTACAAGCGTTTTTCTGGATTTTCGGAACCTAACCGCAATGGCTGCAACGACGGAGATTCTAAAATGGTCGAACTACTACATCTGTTTGCGGAAAACCGGCTAGAACGAGGTTGGACTGGATCTGGGTATTGTGCTGGAGGTCGGCGCGAAGCTGCAGCAGGGGCGCGATCTGGTCGGGCGCATCCGAGGGGACCTTGATCTTCTTGCCGGAGGACACTTGTTGATTGGCGTCGGCGAGGCTTTGCTGAATCCGCCCCACGTCGGCGAGAAAGACCTGGGCGGGTCCATCGAGGTTCGATATCATGACGGCTCCTTAGGCGCTTGCGGCGCGGGATTTCGAGGGCAAAGCCCTTGGCTAAGAGGTTGGCAGCATGTTGATGGTGTCCTGCATGATCTGGTCGAGCAACGTGACCATCTTGGAATTGGCCTCGTAGGCTCGCTGGAATTCGATCAAAATCATGGCTTCTTCGTCGAGCGAAACGCCCGAGCTCTGCTGGCGCAAGTTCTGGGCCTGAGCCAGCGTGGATTGCTGCGTCGTCTGCGCGCCCGTGGCGGCGCTGAGCTTTGAGCCGACGCTCGAGGCCATCTGGCCATAGTACTCGCTGAATGTGGAGCCGCCGAGCGCATCCTGACCTTCGCTCCCCAAGCCGGAGAGCGAGAGCGGTACGCTGACAGGTACTGCCGTCAACTGGCCGGCGGTGACGGAAGGATCCACGGTGAGCGTCTGGGCGACCGTGTTGGCGCTGGTCGCGTCGTAGTCGAACAGGGCCAGTCCGGGCGTCCCGGCGCTTAAGATCCCGTTCACGCTGTCGGCAAACTGCTGGGCCATCACATTCAGCCCTCCGGGCTGCGAGGAATCGCCCAGGTAGGCGGGCAGCACGGAGTTGCACGTGTTGAGCAGCGATCCCAGTTGTCCCCCGTCTACGTTCTTTGTCACGTCGGCGCCGTTCGAGAGGATTGTCGCGCTCTGCGGGGCGCCGGGGTTGAGAGCGCAGCTCAATTGGTACTGACGGCTGCCCAGCACCAGGGGAATCTGGCCGTCGAGCAGGACGTTGTAGGAGCCGTCGGACTGCGGCATGGCGGTGATGCCGGCGTACTGGGACAACTGCTCCAAGGTCGAGTTGATCTGGGCGTCCACGCCCGCGTCCGGTCCCGACGACTGGGCGGCCTCTGCGTTGAGGTTTGCGAGTTGCGCCGTCAGTTGGTTGACCTCGGACACGGTAGTCTTTAGTTGGCTTTCGGTGTCGTCGCGGACGTTGGTCAGGGCCTGGTAGGTTTGTTGAAAGGCCCGGGCGACGTTGCCCGCGCTGTCGATCACGGCCTGGCTCGCGGTGGGGCCGGTGGGCGTCTGGGCCCACGCGGAGAAGTTGGAAAACAGCGTGTTCAGGGCGCCAGTCAGGCCCGAATCGTCGGCGATGTCGAAGACCGACTGCACGCTTGTCAGGGTGGCGACATCCTGCTGCGCCTGCCCGAGCGAGGTCGCCGCGCGCCGCACAGTCTGCTCGGCGTACTGGTTGCGGGAGCTTACGATCTCGCCGGCGCGAACGCCGCCCACCGCGCCGCCGGTCAGGTCGAACGACAGGGGCTCGAGCATCGCCGTCTGTTTGGCGTAACCCGGGGTGGATGCGTTGGTCACGTTGTTCTGCGTGACGTCCATGACGCGGCTGAACGCGTCCAGCGCGCCGGCGGCATTCACGAGTGAGGACGCAATGGACATGAAGTTCCTAACCCCGCAGGCTAAGGCGTCCCTGCCGCGCGGCGGCGGCGGCGGGAGCGCCGGAAGCCGTGTATCCGGCGCACATGGCCCCCAGAGCCCGGCGCCACCCGGCGTGGTAATCCGCCGCGGTTTGAAGGAGCGCGCCGGCGCGGCGAATCGCGACCCTCAACCGGAGCGCCTCTTCGCGAGCGTGCGGGCCGACCTTATGGCGGTCCTTTAGTTGGGCCTGCCACTCGCTCAACCGGGGGATTGCCGGAGCCAACGTGTCCGCGCAGCGGTCCAAGGCGGCCGGCGAGGGCGCGAGCAGCCATTCGCAAGCCTGTTGGACCCGCGCGCGGACCTCCGCGAGCGTTCTTGTATCCTCCTCTTCCCGCATACCTGCACCACCGCTGCACAGCCTTCGCCGGGCCTATTCGACGCCCGCGCTCAGCGCCTCGGAAACCATGGCTCGACTTGTGGATGCCGAGTCGGGCCGATAGCCGCCGCTTTGATAGAGCGCCGTCAGCGTCTGCACGCGCGCGGCGCGTTCCGCGCCGTAAGTCGATATCGCGTGCGCCAGTTGCCCCAAGCCGGCGGAAAACTCCACACGGTCCCCGGTTGACGCGCTGCCGGAACTGGCGCCGCTGCCGCGTTCCGCCCTCTGCGCTTCCTGCGCCCTGGCGGATTCGGCGGCCGCCATGCCTGTCAAGTCGTGATTTGAGATTCTCATACTACTTGCCAATCGTCGCTAGATGTCTTATCGGCCGAGGCCGAACCCCGCTTTAGCCTTTCGCGAGCGTTTTGGTAATAGGGGATTACCCCGAGGCGGCTGCTCGCGCGCTCCATTTCGGCTACTGTCCGCCTGGCGAGCCTAAAGTTTTCCAGCCTTCCGCCGATTGTCCGGGTAACCGCCATGGAAGCCAGACGAGTGATGTGGATCGGCGAACCCGCGGGCTGGCCGTCCGATTGGCCTCACCGGGACTGGGATGTCGACTTCCTCCCCCCGGCTGCCGCATTCGACCGGCTGCGGCGCAACGGGTACGATGCTCTCGTGTTGGATTTCCCGATACGGGAGTGGTCCCCCGATGCCTTGCTGGAGCAGACCCTCCGGCTGGCCCCCGGGGTTCCCGCGCTGATCCGCGACCCCCTGGCGACCGTCTCGGACGCCGTGCGGCTGGCCCGTCTCGGCGCCTATCAGTTCCTGACCTCGGCGGAACAGGCAGTGCCCTTGATCGAACAGGCCATGGAGGCGCGCGTCGCGCAAAGCTTGGCGCAACTGGCGCGCAATGCCTCGGGAGAAGACTGGAAACGCTTTCTGATCGGAGACAGCCGCCCGATGCGCGACGTCTGCCATATCATCCGCATGATCGGGGCTCGCCGCGCCACTGTGCTGATTACCGGCGAGACCGGCTCCGGCAAGGAAATGGCCGCCCGCGCGCTGCACCTGGCCGGTCCGCGCGGACGCGGACCTTTCGTGCCGGTCAATTGCAGCGCCCTCCCGGAGAATCTCCTGGAGGACGAGTTGTTCGGGCACGTTCGGGGCGCTTTCACCGGCGCCATGCAGAACCGCATGGGCCGTTTTGAGCAGGCGCACGGCGGGGTGATCTTCCTCGACGAGATCGGGGAGCTTCCGCCGGAGTTGCAGGCGAAGCTCCTGCGGGTCCTGCAGGAGCGCGAATTCCAGAGGCTCGGCAGCTCGGAAACGGTGCGCGTGGACGTTCGGGTGGTGGCCGCCGCCAACTGCAACCTGATCGAGCGGATCGCGCAAGGCCGGTTCCGCGAGGATCTCTATTACCGCCTCAACGTGGTGCCGATCCACATGCCGCCGCTGCGCGACCGCAGAGAGGACATCCCGGCGCTGGCGGCCCATCTCGTGGAAAAGGTCTGCCGGATGGAGGAGATGCCGCCCAAGAGACTCGCTCCGGAAGCCCTCGAGCGGCTGTGCGGGTACTCCTGGCCGGGCAACGTGCGCCAGCTTGAGAACTCCGTGGAAATGGCGGTCGCCCTGAGCGGGGACCGCGCCACTCTGACGCCGACCGATTTCCGCCTTTCCACCGGGGCGCCTAACCCGCAGGCCGCGTTCGGCGAGATCCCGAGCGTTTCCGTCCCCGAGGGCGGGCTGGATTACGAACGGACCGTAGCCGGAATCGAGCGCAGCATTCTGGAACAGGCGCTGCGCAAGACCGGAGGGAACAAGAAAGCCGCCGCCGAGATGCTGCATCTGAAGCGGACCACTCTCTCGGCGAAGGTGCGGAGCCTGGAGTCGGCCGCGCTGTGCAACTGACGCGTGTGGCGCGACCTTTGCCACGTGGGGCCGGGCCTTTCGGCCCGCGATGACGCCTTCCGGCGTCATCAGCCGGGCGACAGCCCGGCCCTGGAGTTTCTACATTTTCCCCGCGGTTTGTTTTGATTCGATTGCCCCCAGCGGAGATCCGCGGTCCCCAAAGTGAGTCTGT
>CAIRXZ010000268.1 GCA_903882645.1 uncultured Acidobacteriia bacterium
AAACCCACTGGGCGATTGTGGCCCTCGCAGGCCTCCCGTTGGTCGGCCTCAGAGTTCAAAAGCCTATCAGAAAGGAGACTCAGCGCCGGATCGCTTCGCTCCCGGCTTCAGGCTCATCCTTCGATGAGAATATGCTGGACGGCGCGGAGGATGCCTCTACCCCGCTCCGGGCAGCGGCCCACGCGAAGTTCCGGGCCCACAGCGCGGCGAGCGAGCGTTGCGCGCGTCCTCGAGGGGGCGTTACACTAATCGAAGCAGCCTTCGTTTTGAATTCCCCGGTCGTCTAATGGTAGGACAGCGGCCTTTGGAGCCGTGAATCGTGGTTCGAATCCATGCCGGGGAGCCAACGGGAGCCTCGGGGTAGAGTGTCGTTCCCACGCGGGGCCTCAACCAACGAATGGATCGATGATGCGCACGCCGGCGTTCACGAAATCGGCACGATTTCGCGTGGCGACCGCCAGACCGTGGACGACCGCAGTCGCCGCGATGAGGCTATCCTTGATCGGCATGGCTTTTCCGGTTGCGCGAAGACGCGCCAGCAATTCCGCCCATTTCAGCCCCGTGTCCGCGTCCCAGGGAAGACAGTGGAGACGCCCGACACCCGCGTCGAACCAGCGTTCCAGGGCGCCCCGCTTCCTTCCCTTGGGCAGGATGAGTATCCCGAATCGGAGTTCGCCGAGAATGATGGGATCGACGGCAATATCCGGCTCATGTGCGCGAAGCCACGCCACCACCCGCGGATCGGGCGTCGGTTTCGTCGGCTCGCTCAGGACGTCAGCGTCGACCAGGTACCTCACAGCGCATCCGTCGACTCAGAGTCGACCGGGACGAAGAAGTCCTTCTGCGGGCAGTCCAGTAGCCAGTCAACGGCGCCCTCGTTCGGTGGAGCAGTACGCCGGACGAGGCGATAGTCCCCACGGTCGACACGCTCGACGTCGAACTCCTGCCCCGGTTCGACACGGTCCATCTGCCGGAACTCTGCCGGCAGAACGATTTGGCCCTTGGAGGAGACGGTGGTCTTCATGCAGGTAAGATACCGTCTTACCTGGCGCGGTGTCAAGCGCTACAGCACGGGACTACACCCGGGGAGCCACGACAAGCGCCAGTGACTGGAAAACCACGAGCATCGCCGGCGGCGGGCAGTTCACCAAAGTTCGAAACGTGTCCACGACGGCGAGTCGCTGATGGTTCTCCCAGATCTCCGTTATCCGAATAATTCCATCAGGAGCGCTTGAGAGATTCGTTCTGCGTCCCCCGCCCCGATCTGCACACCCCAACAAGGACTCGAACCCGGACTAACGAATTCATCCGAGTTGCATGATCTGCCTGAGGCCGTCCTCCAACGCAGCCATCTCATCGTCAGCTACGACGCCAAGCCGGCTGCGCAGGCGCTCCTTTGCCACTGCGCGGACTTGGTCGCTCACCGCTACCGCCGGACGCCCATCGCAGGTGATCGGTATCAGGATCGGCGGGCTGAGCGTCGGCGAACTCGACAGTGGGACAACAATCACCGTCCGTCGCCTTGCATTGAGTACTTTCACCGAAACCACAACGCAGGGGCGTGTCTTGCGAATCTCCGAACCGAGGGTGGGGTCCAAAGCAACCCACCAGATCTCGCCACGCTCCGGTACTATTTCCACGGCTCCGCCATCCCGTCACGGATCCCGTCAAACTCTTTCTCGATTTCGGTGACATCGAGATCCAGATTCGCGGCCTCGCAGGCGCGGATCAGGTCGAGATCGCGCCGTTCCAGTCGTGCAGCCAATGCTTCGCTCACGAATCTCGATCGGTCGCGTGATGCAACTCTGCGCAGGAACTGTGCGGCCAACGGCTCGGGAACGCTGAACGTCATCTTCCTTACTGCCATAAGTCCAGAATACCAGATAAGCAGAATGGAAGGTAGTTCTTGGCGTCTGGCTCTAGGGCCCGAGGTGGCTCTTCCCAGTTCGCGGAGAGACGTGAAGATCAAGCGCCGTTTCTCATTCGATCTTCTGTCACCCGTGCCTCAGATAGTCGCAAGTGCTTGAATCTATTGGAAAGCCACCCGAACCGCTGGTGGCGGGCAAACCGCAAAAGTTCGAAACGCGTTCACGACGGGCAGCCAACTGCCAAGCCGCGTGCCGGCCCGCCGTTTTCTCTGTCCTTTCTTCGACTTTCGCGACTCGCAGCCCCGAAGACCGACTCTCGCGCCGGAAAGTAACTAACGCCGCTCGCGGATCCTGCCATCGGGGGCGATGCGCAGTTTGCGTCCGCGCCACTCTACGGTGCGGCCGAAGGACCCGGCCAGCCAGACGGCGAAGCCGAACAGATCGCGCGCGGGAATCAGCCAAAGGTCCCGGACCACGCGCCGGTCCTTGAGGACCGCGCCGGCCATGACGCCGGCAGTGAGGCGAAGGGCGAGCGCGGCGGCGGCCACCCGCCATTGGCCGGCGGCGAAGGCCAGGATCGCCCACGGCGTTGCGTGGGTGACCGCGCAGCCGAAGTAGCCGCCGGGGCGCGAGACGCGGATGGTGCGCGCCCAGCGCACCTGGTGGCTCCAGGTACGCCGCCACGATTCGGCGCCCAGGTTGGTCTCCACCACCACCGGCGCGAACTCGATCCGCAGGCCCAGCGCGCGGATGCGCCGGCCAAGCTGGTAATCGTCGGCGATGTAGTCCGCGATCGTTTCGAAACCTCCCACGGCGCGGAGCGAGGCGGCCCGGAACACCATGGTCGAGCCGAGGGCGAATTCCGCCTGGCCCAGCAGGCGAGCTACCAGCACGCTGGGGGTGAACTCGGTGGCGATGCCGAGCGCCTCGAAGCGCGAAGGCCAGGAGTCTGCGCGCGCGCGGTACAGGCAGGTCACGAGGCCGACCTGGGGATCGGCCAGCGGCGCGGCAACCGCCCGCAGATAGCCCGGATCCACCCGGATATCGCTGTCGCTCACCAGCAGCAGCGGAAAGCGCGCCCGTTTGGCCAACTCGGCGAGGATGCCCGCCTTGGCGTTGGGTGTGGAGACCGGGACCACAACGGCTTCGATGTGAAGCGACGGGAACTCGCTCCGGAGCCGCGCGATGTCTTCGAGCGCGGGGTCTTGCGGGTCGGTGAGGCCGAATAGGATCTCGAACTGCGGGTAGTCCTGCGCGGCGTGCGAGCGGATGGCCTCGTAGAACCCGGGGTCGCGGCCATGCACGGGCTTGAGGATGGAGAGTGGTTCAACGCGGCTGACCTCGGTCCCAGGCGCGGTTGGCAGGCGAAAGCGCCTGCGCCACCTCATCGCCGCGACGATGGCCAATAGGTAATAGGCGGCGGCGGCCAGGGCGGGGACCGCGAGCCACATCACAGCGAGACCAGCGCCACGCCGCCGATGACCAGCGACGCGCCCACCCAGCGGAGCCAGTTCACGCGCTCCTTGAGTACGTACTTGGCGAGCACCGTCTCCAATACGCACGTGATGGCCGTCGCCGGAACGGCGAAGCTGAGGTCGGCGACGCTCAGCAACCCCAGGTTGGCAAAGAAAGAGATGCCCATGGCGGCGACCGCCGCAATGATGAAACGGCTGCGCGCCAGCGCGGCCATGGCGCGGCCAATCGCGCCCGGACGGAAATCGCGGATCTCGCCGTGCCGCCGCATTCCCATGGCCTGCATCACTTCGCCGGTGGCGGTGGACGCCACGATGACCGCGACGAACAGCCACCTCATGGGAGGACCTCCGGCAGGCGGGGCAGGCGCTTTCGCCCGCCAACCGATTCCTCTTCCCCAATGCCTTGAAACGTCCGCGGCGCGCTGAATCCGCCGACCAGCGCGACGCCGGCCACAATCAGCGCGATGCCGATCCAGCGCTTCCAGTCCACATCCTCGTGCAGGAACACCTGGCCGGCGAGCGCCGTCAATGCGTAGCCGACGGAGGTCACCGGCACGACATAGCTCAGATCGGCCCAGCTCAGAAGCGCCATGCGCGAAAGCAGCCAGAAGACCAGCAGAAGCACGCCCAACGCCACGTAGGGCCGGAACAAGACCGTAAAGTAGCCGAACGGGAAGGCCAGCGCCGGCGGCATTCCCCGTTTCATGAAGTAGTTGCCGGCAACGCCGCTCAGGACCACAAGCGGGGCGCACACCCAGGTCTTCAGCCGGAGGCGCGCCAGTTCGCGGGTCATGTGGGGATCAGCCGCCGGATTCCGCCGGCGCCGGGGCGGGTTTGGCCGCCGCCTTTTGCTCGGCCACGAACCTCTTGCGCTTGGACCGCAACGCCATGTATTCGCGGGCTTCCTTGGCGAGGCGCGCGCGCTCTTCGCCGTCGAAGATGGCCTTCCGCACGATACGCCAGATCACCCGCGGCCGGAAGAAATACTCGCCGTAGAAACGCTCCACGAAATCCACCAGCTCGCCGCGGTCCAGCCCGGGATAGATGATATTGGGAAGCTGGTGCCCGGTTTCGTCGGTCATGGAGTCGACGGTGATCAGATTATTCCGCTTGACGTACTCGAAGAATTCGGTGCCCGGATATGGGTGCGCGATGGAGACCTGAATGGTTTCGGTATCCAGCCGCTTGGCGAAATCGATGGTCCGGCGGATGCTCTCGCGCGTCTCGCCGGGCAGGCCGATGATGAAGTCGCCGTGAACCAGCAGGCCCAGTTTCTTGCAGTTGGCCGTGAAGCGCCGGGCCATCTCCACCGTGGCGCCCTTCTTGATGTTCTTGAGGATCTGGGGGTCGCCCGATTCGTAGCCGACGATAAGCAGGCGGCAGCCGGCCTCCTTCATGGCCTTCAGGGTTTCGTAATCGGTGGTGACGCGCGACGTGCAGGACCAGGTGAAACCGACCGGCTTCAGCTTCCGGCACAGGTCGATGGTGCGCTCCTTGCGGTAGTTGAACGTGTCGTCGTCGAAGAAGATCTCTTTGACGTTGGGGAACTGCTCGAGCGCGTAGCGCGCTTCATTGGCCACGTCTTCCGCCGAGCGCAGCCGCCAGCGGTGGCCCGAATGGGTCTGCGGCCAGAGGCAGAAGGTACACAGGGCCGGGCAGCCGCGCGAGGTGTAGAAGGAGATGAATGGGTTCAGCAGGAACGGGACGTTGTAGCGCGTAATATCGAGATCGCGCTTGTAGGTCCTGGTCGCCCAGGGCAGCGCGTCCAGGTCCTCGATGGCCGGCCCTTCGGGGTTGTGAACGATCCGCCCGTTCTTGCGGAAGCTGACGCCCGGCAGCTCGTCCAGGGGCTTGCCCTTGGCGTAATCGGCGATCTGGTAATCGAATTCGCGCCGTACCAGGAAATCGATGGCCCGATTCGCCAGCAGCGTTTTCTCCGGCTCGATGGTGACCGGCGGCCCCACGAACGCCACCTTGAGCTTCGGGTTGATATCTTTCATCATCCCGGCCATTTTCACGTCCACGTGAAAGCCGGGAGTGGAAGTATACAGCACCAGAAGCTCGAACTGCCTGGCCATCTCCACGGTCTGCCCGATGGAGATCTTGTGCGGAGGCGCGTCGACCACCTTGCTATCCGGCAGCATGCCCGCCGGATAGCACAGCCACACCGGATACCAGTACGACTCGATCTCGCGCGACGCCGGCCAGCGCGAGCTCGCGCCACCGTCGAAGCCTTCGAAAGATGGAGGATTCAGAAAGAGCGTTCTCATCGATCGTCAACTCGGCCTTCCCGGCGAGGCGCGTATCCACCACGCCCTTCACCTGCCGGGGCGGCGAGACGCCCAAGCGCCAGCCAGGCCGGGCAGCAAGCACAGCCTTACCCCCGATGACCAACCCCAGTCCTGAAACGACCCGGAAAGGTTAAGTCTATCAGGGATTGGGCCATTCAGGCAATTCGCCCTTGGAGCCATGGCGGGCCGGGGAGGGGCCCTGGCCGGTGGTGGGTGGACCCCTGGGCGGACCCCATAGGCGTCAACCTAACCCAACTTCCACATAATTGAGGGCGCGGCCCTGCGGAATCAATCAGTTGCGTGGTCGTTCAGTGACTATGCGGCTCCCTACCGGCTCGATAATGATTTCCGGAATCCTCAGCACTTGGTAGATCGCCTTGTGCGCGG
>CAIRXZ010000269.1 GCA_903882645.1 uncultured Acidobacteriia bacterium
CGCATCGCCCTCTGCCAGCAGGCCCTCCTCCGCTCCGCCCGCCTCGAAGTCGGTCTCTTTACCGTCTGCCTCAACGAGTCCTACGACCCCCTCGGCGAGCCCGTCGTCCTCATGAACGAAGAACTTGCCGGCAATGGCGATATCCAAATCACCCGCGCCCAGAACCGCAACTTCCTGATGGGTGAAGGCTTCCACCGCATGGCCAAACGCTCCAACGCTTGGGCGCTGTTCCTCCGCTACCAGGCCCAGACCGAGCGCCTGTACCGCCGCGCGGTGGAGGATTTCGAGCGGATCAAGGCCCTCCGGGAAGAATTACGAAACGAAGCCGATTTGGAGGCCCAACCCGAACAAACTGAAACCACTTGCGCCCCCGAAGAAACGAACCCGTGCAGCCCCGAAGCCCCCGCCGCGCCGCCCGCGCCTCCCTCTCTTACCTTCGACGACGAGCTGCTGTCGGATCTCCCCGCCGCCGCCCGGATCAGCCAGGAAGGCGAACTCGCCGATCCAGGCCACGTGCCGGACCCATGGGAGCCGGGCTTCGCTGCCTACGTTGCCATGTGTAAATCGCGCGCAAGCCAAAACGCCGAAGCGCCTTTGGCCAAAAGCTGAAAGCTGATCGCTGAAAGCTGATCGCTGAAAGCTGCCATCCGCCAGCTTGATATAATTGTTTGCCGACTGTTACCTATGCCGCTCGAGCCTTTCGCTCCCAGCAACGGGATGGACAAGAAGATTTTCCTGCTCAAACCGCGCGGGTTCTGCGCCGGCGTGGTCAGGGCGATTGACGTGGTGAAGATCGCGCTCGATCTGTACGGCCCGCCGGTTTACGTGCGCAAGGAGATTGTACACAACAAGCACGTGGTCGAAGAGCTTCGCGAGGCCGGCGCGATATTCGTGGAAGAACTGCACGAGGTCCCCCCCGGCGCCCGCGCCATTTTCAGCGCCCACGGCGTGGCCCCCTCAGTGCGCCAGGAGGCCCTCAGCCGCAAGCTGAATGTCATCGACGCCACCTGCCCGCTGGTCACCAAGGTTCATCTCGAAGCGGTGCGTTTTGCGCGCGACGGCTACAGCATCGTGCTCATCGGGCACAAGGACCACGACGAGGTCATCGGCACGCTGGGCGAAGTGCCCGAGTGCAGCTACCTGGTGGAAACCGTCGAGGATGCCGACAAGCTCCAGCTTCCCGACCCCATGCGCGTGCGCTATCTCACGCAGACCACTCTCAGTCTCGACGAAACCAGCGATATCGTCGAACGCTTGAAGGAGCGCTTCCCGCACTTGCAGGGACCGCCCGCGCAGGACATCTGCTACGCCACCCAGAACCGCCAGATGGCCGTGAAAGCCATCTCCGAGTTCTGCGATCTGCTGCTGGTGGTGGGCTCGCGGAACAGCTCCAATTCCAAACGCCTGGTTGAAGTGGCCCGCAACATCGGAGTGCGGGCGTACCTCGCCAACGATTGCGCCGAGGTGGATACCGCGTGGCTCGAGGGCGCCCGCAACGTTGGCGTCACGGCCGGCGCCTCCGCCCCCGAACACCTGGTTCAGGAGTTGATCGCATTCTTGCGCGATCGTGGATTCCGCCGGATGGAGGAAATCGAGCTGGTGGACGAAGACGTGCGTTTCTCGCTGCCCTCCGAGCTGACCGTTTCGATTCGATGAGCGCGCGCCTACAAACCGGGAGCCCCCTCGATGCCGCCGCGGAAAGAGCCATGAACCGCGCGGCGGCCTATTTGGCGGGTCTTCAGGCGCCCGACGGCCACTGGTGCGGCGAGCTGACCGCCGATACCACGCTCGAATCCGACTACATCCTGTTCCAGCTCTGGCTTTACCCGCCCAGCCACGGCGTGTGGACGCCGCGGACGCTCCCGCTGATCGAAAAGGCCGTGGGATCGATCCTCGAACGGCAGCTTCCGGACGGCGGCTTTTCGATCTATGAGGCAGGCCCATCCGAGGCCAGCGCGTCCGTCAAGGCCTACGTGGCGCTGAAGCTGGGCGGCGTGCCCGCGGAAGACTCCCGCATGGCGCGCCTGTGCGGGCGCATCCTGGAACTCGGCGGCATTCAGGCGGCCAACAGTTACGTCAAGATCAACCTGAGCCTCTTCGGCCTGTATCCCCGGCGCTATTGCCCGAGCATTCCGCCCGAAGCCGCCCTGCTGCCGTTCGATTTCCTCTATCAGATGGCGTCCTGGGCGCGCGCCATCATGGTTTCGCTCTCCATCGTGCATGCCGCGAATCCACACCGCCCCGCGCCGCAAGGATTCAGCCTTGACGAAATCTGGCTGCCGGGGGCCAGCCCTGCGTTCCACAGGGACCGCCGCTGGCTGAGCTGGCGCAACGCCTTCCTGGCCATTGACCGGATGCTGAAGTGGTGGGAGCGCCACGGGCCGAAAGGCATCCGCCGCAAGGCTGTGGAACGGGCCGGACAGTGGATGGTCGAGCGCCTGAGCCACTCCGATGGGCTGGGCGCGATCTACCCTCCCATGATGTACTCGGTGATGGCGCTGGATGTGCTCGGGTACGCCGGGAACGACCCCCTGCGCGCCGAGGCTCTGCGGCAGTTCAACCGGCTCATGGTGGACGATGGACGCCGCTTCTTCTTCCAGCCGTGCTTCTCGCCGGTCTGGGACACGGCCATCGCCGCCTACGCGCTGGCCCAGAGCGACCCCGGCCATCCGGCGGCCGGCCGGGCGGCCGGCTGGCTGCTCGCCCGGGAAGTGCGGCGCAAGGGAGACTGGTCCGTGAAGCGGCCCGCCACGGAGCCTTCCGGGTGGGCCTTCGAGTACGCCAACGAATTCTACCCCGATGTCGACGATACGGCCATGGCGCTGCTGTCGCTTTCGTCTGTCGGGCCGGGTGGGGCAGGCGCTTCCGCCTGCCAACCGGGTTTTTCGCGGGCGGCCGGGTCGGCCTGCCGGAAGCGCGCCCTCGAGTGGCTGCTGGCCATGCAATCGCGCGACGGCGGCTGGGCCGCCTTCGACGCCGATAACACCTGGCAGTTCCTCAAGAACGTGCCCTTCGCCGATCACAACGCCATGCTCGATCCCACCTGCGCCGATATCACCGGGCGCGCGCTGGAGGCCCTGGCGGCGCACGGCCTGGGCCGCGATCACCCGGCCGTCCGCCGCGGCGCCGAGTGGCTCGTGCGCAACCAGGAGAGCGATGGAAGCTGGTACGGCCGCTGGGGCGTCGCCTACATTTATGGCACGTGCTTCGCGCTCCGCGGGCTGGCGGCGGCCGGAGAAAGCGACCGCGAAGCGCACATCCTGCGCGCGGGCGAATGGCTGCGCTCCATCCAGAACGCCGACGGCGGCTGGGGCGAGAGCTGCGCCAGCTACGACAACGGCGGCTTTACGCCCGCGTCGAGCACCCCTTCGCAGACCGCCTGGGCGCTTCTCGGGCTGATCGCCGGGGGGGACGCCGGAAGCCTCAGCGTGCGTCATGGCATCGAGCATCTGCTGGGCGCCCAGCGTCCCGATGGAAGCTGGGAGGAGAAGCTGGCCACCGGGACGGGATTTCCCAAAGTCTTCTATTTGAACTACCATTTGTACAAGGACTACTTCCCGCTGCTGGCGCTCGCCGCGTTCCTGAAGACGCGCAACGCCGCCGACGCCGGACAGGCTCTCACGGACCGACTATGAAATTTCACCTCGCCATGACTGCCGGCCTGGCCGGATACATTCTCAAGAACAAGATGCGGCCCCGCCCGGAGTGGCAGAAGAACGCCGCGGCGGAGACCGCCGGGGCCGGCCCGTTTCGCGTCCTGCCGCCCAGGACCGGCGAAAAGCGCCAGCCGCACCCCATGATCGGCAAGCGGTTTCCGATCGTGCTCATGCTTGAGCCGCTGCACGCCTGCAACCTGACGTGTACCGGCTGCGGGCGCATTCGCGAGTACGAGTCCACCATCGCCGAGCGAGTGCCGCTCGAAGAGTGCCTCGCGGCGGTCGACGAATGCGGAGCGCCGGTGGTCTCCATCTGCGGCGGCGAACCCCTGATGTACCCCCGGATCGGCGCGCTCACCGCTGGGATTCTGGAGCGCAACCGGTACATCTACCTCTGCACCAACGGCATGTACGTCGCCAGGCGCCTGGGCGAATTCCGCCCCGACCGCCGCTTCTACTTCAACGTGCACCTGGACGGCATGGAAAAAACGCACGACCTCTGCGTCGAGCGCGAGGGGGTTTTCCGCGCGGCGATCGAGGGCCTGCGGGCGGCCAAAACCGCCGGCTTTCAAGTGTGTACGAACACCACCGTCTACAAAGAGACGGACATGCGCGAGATCGAGGAGCTGTTCGAGTATCTTCGGCAGTTCGGCGTGGACGGCCACCAGATCGCCCCGGCCTATGGCTACGCCGCCGTCGACGACCGCGAGATCTTCCTGACGCGCGAGGACGTCCACGAGAAGTTCCGCGATTTCGGCCGCATCGCGTCGAAGTACCCCGTGCGCCAGACCCCGCTTTACCTCGATTTTCTCAAGGGAGAGCGCGACCTCCCCTGCACCGCCTGGGGCAACCCCACCTACAATGTGCAGGGCTGGAAAGCCCCCTGTTATCTCATCACCGACGGGCACTACAAGACTTTTGAAGGGCTGATGACCGAGACCCCGTGGGAAAGCTACGTCCCCGGCAACGACCCGCGCTGCGAACATTGCATGATGCACTGCGGCTTCGAGCCTTCCGCCGCCCTGGGGATCAACGCCGGCTTGGCCGGCAACCTGAAGATGCTGGCATGGACGTTGCATTAGTTCGCGGCGGCGCCTTTGACGCGGAGACGCGGAGACGCGGCGAAGTCCCGTGGAGTGGGCCTCCGGCCTGCCATGCCCGCTTTCGTGCGGGCATCCCCCGGCCGTTGAGTAGATGCCGCCGGGAATGGCGGCGTGGCAAGCCGGAGGTTCGCTCCACGGATTCCTTCGCGTCTCCGCGCCTCCGCGTCAAGAACGGCCGCACATGAAGCCCGTCCTGGTTACCGGCGCCTCGGGGTTCCTCGGCTGGCACGTGGCGCGCGCGCTGCTGGAGCGGGGGTATTCCGTCCGGGCGCTGGTGCGGCCGGGAAGCCGCGTCACCGAACTCGACGTCGAAACCGCGGCCGGAGATCTGCGCGATCCGGCTTCGCTCGAACGAGCCGTGGCGGGCTGCGGCCTGGTGTTCCACGTGGCTGCCGATTACCGGCTGTGGGCCAGGAATCCGGCCGATCTGTACCGCTCCAACGTCGATGGCACGCGCAATCTGCTCGAAGCGGCCAGGAACTCCGGCGCGGAGCGCGTCGTCTATACCAGTACGGTCGGGTGCATTGGATTTCCGCCCGGCGGCGTCGGCGACGAGACCACTCCGGTGGCGCTCGAAGACATGGCGGGACACTACAAGCGGTCCAAATTCATGGCCGAGCGAATCGCGCTCGAGTTCGCCGCCGGCGGCCTGCCGGTGGTGATTGTGAACCCCGCCGCTCCGGTGGGCGACCACGACGTGAAGCCTACGCCCACCGGCAAGATCGTGCTCGACTTCCTGAAAGGAGACATGCCTGCCTTCATCGATACCGGCCTGAACGTGTTGGACGTGCGGGATTGCGCCGAGGGCCATCTGCTGGCCTTGGAGCGCGGCAGGGCGGGCGAACGGTACATCCTCGGCTCCGAGAACCTGACGCTGGCCGGGATTCTGCGGGAACTGGCGCGGATCACCGGCCGGAAAGCGCCCACCGTGCGGCTCCCGTACGCCGCGGCGTGGTGCGCGGGGGTGTGCAGCACGGCATGGGCCGGGATCTCCGGCGTGCCGCCGCGCGTGCCGCTCGAGGCGGTCCGCATGGCCCGGAAGAAGATGTGGGTGACCCACGAGAAGGCGCGGCGCGAGCTGGGCTTCAACCCGGCGCCCGCTCGAGTCGCGCTCGCCCGCGCGGTCGAGTGGTTCCTGGGAGCGGCCGGCAACCCCGCCTTTGTCTGATGCGGCTTCTGTTCATCGCGGCCGACCGTATGGAGTTCGCGGGATTGCTGCGCCACGCCGCCGGCGCGCGGGCTGTCCGTTTGGGCGTGGATTGGGCGCGCACGGTCCGCTTGGGCGCCCACGAGGCGCTGCTGGCGGCTAACGGCGCCGGGGCCGCGCGCGCCGGTTCGGCGGCCGTGGCGGCGCTGAACGCGTTCCCGGCCGAAGCCATCGTGAGCACCGGGTTCTGCGGCGCCGTGGACCCCATCCTGGAGCTGGCCGGCGTTGTGGTGGCGACGTGCGTGGCCGTGGGCCACCGGCGCTATCCCGCGCTGCCGGTGGCGAGCCCTTGGGCGTTTCAGCCGGGTCTTGTGCGGACCTTGGACCATGTGGCGCAGACCGCCGAGGAAAAGGAGGAGTTGCGCGCCGCCGGGGCCTGCGCCGTGGAGATGGAGGCCGCCGGCGTCGCGGTGTGCGCGCAAGCCGCCGGCTTGCCCTTCTATTGCATTCGCGCCGTCACCGATCTGGCGGGCGAAACTATGGCGAACGATTTCAACAGGGCCCTGCGCCCGGACGGTCATTTCGATACAATGGTTGTTCTGGGAAGTTTGCTGCGTCATCCGGCGGCCCGGCTGCCCGAGCTTGTCCGGCTGCGAAGCCGGTGTGTTCGGGCCTCGCGGGCCTTGGGGGATTTTCTTGCCGATTGCGGATTCTGAGCCAATCGCCATACCTGGCGCCATGCATGCCGCCGTCTACCGCGGCCTGAGCGTGGTTAGCGTGGAAGAAGTCCCGACGCCCGGCATAGGCCCGGGCGAACTCCTGGTGCGGGTCGAAGCTTGCGGAATCTGCAACACCGACTTGAAGAAGATCGAGTACAACTTGCTGGAGCCGCCGCGGATCTTCGGGCATGAAACGGCCGGCGTAGTGGTCGCCTCCGGCGCGGGCGTCACCCAGTTCCGCCCGGGCGATCGGGTCGTGGCCTTTCATCACATTCCGTGTCTCGAATGCTTTTATTGCCGGCGGAAGGTGTATGCGCAATGCCCGGTGTACAAGAAAGTCGGGATCACCGCGGGCTTCGAGCCCGCGGGCGGCGGATTCGCGCAGTACGTCCGGGTGATGGACTGGATTGTGGAGCGGGGCGTGGAGAGGATTCCCGACGGCGTCTCTTTCGAGCGCGCAACCCTGGTGGAGCCTCTAAACACCTGCCTGAAGGCGGTGGTTCAGTGCGACCCCCAGCCCGAGGATTTCGTGCTGATCCTGGGGCAGGGCCCCATCGGGCTGATGTTCACCATGCTCGTCCGGCGCTCCGGCGCCCGGGTCGGGGTGACGGACGCGATCGGGCCGCGCCTGGATCTCGCGCTGCGGTGCGGCGCGGAGTTCGCCTGGAACCCGGGCGCCATCGACGTCGCCGCCGAGGTGCGGCGGCTGACCGGGGGGCGCGGGGCCGACCTCGTGATCGTGGCCGCCTCCGCTCCGGGCATCGTGGATCAGGCCATGGCATGCTCCCGCCCCGGTTCGCGCATTCTGCTTTTTGCGCAGACTTCCGCAACGGAACGGATCGAAACGTCCGGCGCGGACGTCTGTGTAGGTGAACGGACCCTGTTTGGGTGCTATAGTGCATCCGTGGACCTGCAAAAGGAATCGGCTGACCTGGTGTTTGGCGGGGATCTGCCGTTGGAGGAGTTGATCTCGCACCGCCTGCCATTGGTTAAAATACGTTCAGGTATCGATTTGGCGTTGCATCCTGGACCTAAATCACTGAAAATAATAGTTCAGCCACAGAGGTGGTCATAGTGAATAGCCAGATGATGGCTGCTGTGCTCTACGGCAAGGAACATCTGCAGGTGGAGCCTGTGGCCGTTCCCACAGTCAATAGCGGAGACATCCTCGTACGAGTCAAAGTGGCGCTGACCTGCGGCACCGACGTGAAAGTGTTCCGCCGCGGGTATCACGCCCGGATGATCGTGCCCCCGGCCGTGTTCGGGCACGAACTGGCCGGCGATGTAGTCGCGGTGGGCGAGGACGTGTCTCGTTTCAAAGTCGGGCAACGCGTGGTGGCCGCCAATTCGGCGCCTTGCGAGGAGTGTTTCTTCTGCCGCCGCGGCTTGCAGAACCTGTGCGAAGACCTGCTGTTCAACAACGGCGCATACGCGGAGTTCATTCGTATTCCGGCCCGCATCGTGGCGCGCAATACATACCTCATTCCGCAACACGTGGGCTATCAGGATGCCGCCCTCGTGGAGCCGCTGGCCTGCGTGGTTCGCGGGTTTGAAGAAACCGCCCCGCGCTCGGGCGACACCATGGCCATTATCGGCTTGGGACCGATCGGCCTGATGTTCGTGAAATTGGCCAAACTGCATGGGTGCCGGGTCATCGCCATCGGGCGCCGCCGAAAGCAACTGGAACGCGCGGCGGCTCTCGGCGCCGACGAGCTGATCATGGGCGCCGACGATTCCGATCCCGTCAAGATCATCCGCGGCATGACCGGGGGGCGCGGCGTCGATAGCGCCATCGAAGCCGTCGGCAAGCCTCAGACCTGGCAATGGGCGGTCAACATGGTGCGGCGCGGCGGCACGGTGAATTTCTTCGGCGGCTGCCCCAACGACACCAGGGTGGAACTCGACACTGCGCTGCTGCACTATTCCGAGATCACCTGCAAGGCCACCTTCCATCACACGCCGGCTTCCATAAGGAAGGCGCTCGATCTGGTTTGCGCGGGTCACATCGCGGCTTCGTTCTTCGTCAACCGGGAGGAGCCTCTGGCCAACCTCCTGGAAGTGATGCGGCACCTCATGAGCCACAACGGCCACCTGAAGACGGCCATCGTTCCCTAGGAGGCCGGGCCGGCGTAGAATATGCCCGCCGACCTGTTCTTACCTCCGGCCGAATTCGCCGCATCGCCGGAGGCGTTGAATCGCCGCTACTCGCTCGAAGAGGCGCGCGCCTACACCCGCTGGCTGGCCACCCATCACTACGAGAATTTTCACGTCGTCAGTTTCCTGCTTCCCCGGCGGCTCCGCCAGGATTTCTACAACGTCTATGCGTTCTGCCGCTGGGCCGACGACCTGGGAGACGAAATCGCCGTCCGCGCCGAGAGCCTGCGGCTGCTCGAATGGTGGCGCGCGTCGCTCGATGGCATGTACGAAGGCCGCGCCACTCATCCCGTCTTCGTCGCGCTCTCGCCGACCGTCGAGCGCTACGGCATCCCGCGCGGGCCGTTCTCGGACCTGATCCGAGCGTTCGTGCAGGACCAGACCGTGAACCGTTACCGGGATTGGGAAGACCTCTTCGGCTATTGCCGCTATTCGGCCAACCCGGTGGGGCGGCTCGTTCTGTACCTCTGCGGCTACTCCGATCCCCAGCGGCAGCGGCTTTCCGATGCCACCTGCACGGCCCTGCAACTGGCCAATTTCTGGCAGGACGTGACCGTCGATCTGCTCAAGGACCGCGTTTACCTCCCGCTCGGCCTTCTGGAGCGGAACGGCTGCGCCGTGGAGGACGTGTGCGCGCGCCGCTTCACGCCGGCCTTTCGCGGCGCCATGCGGGAGGCCGTCGAGAAAGCGCGCGGCCTGTTTCTGGAGGGCCTGCCGCTTGTGAACATGGTGGACCGGCGGCTGGCGCTCGACATCGGCCTCTTCAGCCGCGGCGGCATGCGCGTGCTTGAGAAGATCGAAGCGATTGACTACAACGTGCTGGCCGCGC
This sequence comes from uncultured Acidobacteriia bacterium, assembly GCA_903882645.1. Taxonomy (GTDB): domain Bacteria; phylum Acidobacteriota; class Terriglobia; order Bryobacterales; family Bryobacteraceae; genus BOG-224. The sequence goes on from CAIRXZ010000269.1 coordinate 9,609, forward strand.
GCCCGGCCATCTCCAAGGCGGAGCGCGTGCGATTGATGCTCCGCGCGCTGGCTGGCGTGGCCTTCTCGCGGGCGGCGTGATGGACGCGGTCGGGCAATCCTACGCTTACTGCCGCGGCGTGGCCCGCTCGCGCGCCAGAAACTTCTACTACTCCTTCGTCCTGCTTTCGAAGCCTCGGCGCGACGCCATGTGCGCCGTCTACGCCTTCATGCGGTATTGCGACGACCTGAGCGACGAGCCGGGCGCGACGCGCTCCGCCATCGAAGGCTGGCGCGCGGACCTGGACGAAGCGCTAGCGGGCCGCTTCAGCGGCCACCCGGTGTGGCCCGCCTTCCACGACGCCGTGAGGCGCTTCGGAATCCCGCGCGAGTATTTCCACGAGATGATCGAGGGCGTGGCTTCGGACCTGGAGCCGCGCCGCTTCGAGACGTTCGAGCAACTCTACCGTTACTGCTACCAGGTGGCCTCGGTGGTGGGACTGACGGCTGTGCGCATTTTCGGCTTCGAATCGGAGGCCGCCCTACCCCTGGCCGAGAAGTGCGGCATCGCTTTTCAATTGACGAACATCCTGCGCGACATTCGCGAAGACCTGGAGCGCGATCGGCTCTACCTCCCTGCCGAGGATCTGCGCCGGTACGGGGTGACCGAAGCGGACCTCCGCGCCGGAAACCGCAACGCCGCCTTCCTGCAACTGATGCGATTCGAAGCCGCGCGGGCGCGCTCCTACTACGACGAATCGCGCCCCCTTCTGGACCTGGTACACCCGAAGAGCCGCTCGTCGCTCTGGGCCTTGGTGACTATCTACTCGCGGCTGCTGGAGCGGATCGAGCGCAAGGGCTTCGACGTGTTTTCCGAACGCGTGCGCCTTTCCGCGCTCGAGAAATCCTGCATCGTCGCGCGGGCGCTGGTGGGGTAGAGGGTCAGCCGCGCTCCGCCTCGGCGAGCGCCCTTGCCAGCAGATCCTCGACCCGCAGCCGCGCGGCCCATGAGCGGACGTAATCGAGGTCGAGCGACGAATTGGTGGCGATGAGGCCGGTGATGTCGTTCCACTGACGGTCGGAAACTTCGCCGCCCTCGCGATATCGCTGCAGCTTGGCAAGCAGCGTATCCTCCATGGAAGCGACTCGAAGGTCAATATGCGCTGTGGAGACAATCACGGCCCGCTCCACCTCGGCTGCGTCGAATTCGCTGGTCACGGGGAAAACGTCGAACTTCTGGCCGGCGGGAACGTGGATCACATTGAAAGAACGCCCGGCGCGCAGGGCGAACTCCATCGCATCGGCATCCGCGTACCAATCCGGTCCGAGAGCCGCCGCAAGCGGCGCAGCCTCACTCGGAGCCATTGCAACTAGCAGATCGATGTCCGACGGCGTTTCAAGCACGCCATGCGCGGACGACGCGAGCGATCCAACAACCATGTAGCAGATTCGCAGGCCTTCCAGGGCGGAGACCAACTCGCTAAGCGCTTTTTCGAGTAGTGGGTCCATCATCTGGAAGCTCGCCGCCGTAATCCTTGCGGAAAAGGTCTGCACCGAGTCTCTGGCGCGCCTCCCGAAGGAAAATCTCGCGTTCGGTGGCTTGGGGATGCTTCTTGCGCAGCATCTCCTCGGCCAGGTTCCTCACAAACTCGGAGTACTCGAACGCGCGCCGCAGTTTCACTTCAGGCGGCATCCTCCGCTGTAGGTCCAGGAACACCTTCCACGCTTCGGGCGATGTGTCGGCGGGGCGCATACGCTCTCAACTTGCAGTCTACATGATCGCGGTGGGAGGCGCGGGTTCTTCGGGACGGCCGGCGTTGGCCAGCGGAACCCGGATCATATAGACCGCCAGTATCGCGAGCACCGCGAAGCCCAGCAGAACGGGCGGCGTTTTGAAGATCTCCGGCAGCTTGACGTCCCAGAACTGGCAGGCCGCCAGCACCAGCCCGGTGAGCGCTTCGCCGGCAATCAGTCCCGAGGCGGTCAGCACCCCGGCATTCTCCACGCGCGCCTTCTGAGCCTCGTTCAAGCCGCGCCGCTCGCGCATGGTGTCGGTGAGCCAGCGGAAGACCCCGCCCAGGAAGATGGCGAACGTGGTCTCGAGGTTGATGTACATGCCAACCGCGAAAAGCATGGGGCTGCGAACCTGCACCATAATCAGCGCAAAGCCCATGAAGATGCCCACCACCACCAGCGGCCACGGCATATTGTGGCCCACGATCCCTTGCGCCAGCATGGCCATGAGACCGGCTTGCGGCGCGGGCAGTTTGAGGTCGCCAAATCCCGTTCCGCCGGCCTTGATATTGCCGGCGTGCAGGATGAACAGCGGGAAGTAAAGCACCGCGCTGGCCACGACGATGCCCAGAATGTCGCCGATCTGCATGTACCTCGGCGTGCCGCCGAGGATGTGCCCCACCTTGAGGTCCTGCAACATCTCGCCCGCCACCGCGGAGGAGACGCACACCACCGCGGCCACGCCCAGGACCGCCGCGACTCCGGAATTGCCCGATACGCCAATGGAGACCATCAGCAGCGCCGCCACGATCAGGGTGGACAGCGTCAGGCCCGACACCGGGTTGTTCGACGAGCCGATCATGCCCACCAGGTTCCCCGAAACGGCGGCGAAGAAGAACCCCAGGATGATCATCACCACCGCCGCCACTATGCCGCCCGAGAGCATGCCGGCGTAGTAGGTGTACAGCGCGATCATGCAGAGGAACGTCGCGGCCAGCCCGCCGAACACCACCTTGGCGCTCAGATCGCGCTGGGTGCGCAGCGTGGATTCGACCTGCGCCCCCGATTTCCTGAGGTCGGAGACGGCCCGCTTCATGCCAACGGCCAGGCTCTTGCGCATCTTGAAAAGCGTGTTGCCGGCGCCCACCAGCATGCCGCCCACCGCGATCGGCCGCACGATGAATTTCCAGACCGCGACGTTCATTCCGCCCCAGGACGATTCCGCCGCCCCCGGTGGCAGCAGGGTCTTAAGCTGCGGGCCGAGGAAGTAAATCAGCAGCGGCACCAGCAGCCCCCAGGCGACCACGCCGCCCGCGAAATTCAGCGCGGCGAGTCTGGGGCCGATAATGTATCCCACTCCAAGAAACGCCGGGCTAACGGCGGGCGCCGAAATGGCCGTGATTCCACCCGCGCTCACGGCCTGGGCGTTCGCGCCGACGCCGAGTCTTACCCTGGTGCTGCCCAGGCTGCCGATCTTGACCAGGAAGTCGCGGCTCTGGTCATACAGCTTGAGCGCGCCCAGGGAATATAGAAAGGCGCCGAATCCCATCGCCTTGAACAGCAGACCCGCGGCCTTGCCGCCCTGCTGCCCCGCTTTGTGAATCTCCGAAGCGGCCACCGATTCGGGGAACGGCAGCTCCGGGTCTTCCACCATGACGCGGCGCAGCAGGGTCACGAAGAGAATGCCCAGGACGCCGCCCACCATCATCAGCACGGTGGACTTCCAATAAGCCACGCCGAAATCGAACGACTGCCAGGCGCCGGACAATACGAATGCCGGAATGGTGAAGATGGCGCCCGCGGCCACCGATTCGCCGATCGATCCCACGGTTCGCGCGATGTTCTCTTCCAGCAGCGAGCCGCCCATCATGCGCAGCAGCGCCATGCCGATCACCGCCGCCGGGTAGGTGGCGGCAATCGTCATACCGGCCTTCAATCCCAGGTACGCATTGGCGGCGCCCAGGATGCCCGTCAA
>CAIRXZ010000270.1 GCA_903882645.1 uncultured Acidobacteriia bacterium
CCCTTGGGACCCCGCCAAGCCCACCCAATGCCCATCCGAAGTTGCCCAGCTCGCCCAAAACCTCGGAATCCCTTTCGATACCGCTGCTTGCCCGCACCCAACTGCCACGGATGCGGAATCGCTGGCTGCGCGCTGCTTTGGATGGCCGGGGATCGCGGCTTTGGTAGACTCAGATCAGCGGGAATGCGGCGGCCATCTAGCTTTGGATGGCCGGGGATCGCGGCTTTGGTAGACTCACATTGAACGTCTCCAAGGGGAGCGGGAGGCTTTGGATGGCCGGGGATCGCGGCTTTGGTAGACTCAGCCGGGAACGGCTGGGCATACGGCACAGGGCTTTGGATGGCCGGGGATCGCGGCTTTGGTAGACTCTAGCGGGCGGCGTTCCACTTCGCGCGGGCGCTTTGGATGGCCGGGGATCGCGGCTTTGGTAGACTCGCGTAGGCCGCGTCCAACTCCGCGCAGGCGCTTTGGATGGCCGGGGATCGCGGCTTTGGTAGACTCTGATCCCATGGGATAGTGCAGTACCGTTAGGCTTTGGATGGCCGGGGATCGCGGCTTTGGTAGACTCTAGCAGCGGGTCTGCGCTCACTAGCGGGCGCTTTGGATGGCCGGGGATCGCGGCTTTGGTAGACTCGTTTGCGTGGCGGTCACCCGAGCCGCCAGGCTTTGGATGGCCGGGGATCGCGGCTTTGGTAGACTCCAGCAGGAAGCCATACACCAAGCTCCCCGGGCTTTGGATGGCCGGGGATCGCGGCTTTGGTAGACTCGTACGAGTACAGCGTCAGCACGTCCAAGTGCTTTGGATGGCCGGGGATCGCGGCTTTGGTAGACTCTAGTGCCCCGCAAGCCTATGGGTTTGCGGGGCTTCTTTTGCGGCTCCTTCTCAAAAAAGCGATATCTGCAAGGGCGGGTCCTCGACTCGCCTTCGCTTTTTCCCAAAATAGACCTCCATTTTGCTGAACTGGTGATCGGTGACGGCCATCACGCGGACTTGCCCCATCGGAGGCAGCGCCGCGTGGACATGGGCTCTTAATGGCTCCGCCGCGTCCTCGCTCGGGAGGTGCTTGGCGTAGACCGAGAGCTGCAACATGGTAAAGCCCTTGCTTTGGAGCTTCCGGTGGAACTGGCTGTAGTCGCGGCGCTGGTCCTTGTTCAGGACCGGAAGATCGAACATGACGAAAAGCCACATGACGCGGTACCTGGAAAGCGCCATCGCTGTTAGCCTCCCTCGCCGCAGCATGGCGGCGCGAGTTCGGGGAGCCAAAGCGCGTCGCCCTCCCCCATCGCTACCGCCGCCAGGCTGTGAGCTACGCGGTGCAGAATGTCGGGCAGCGACCGTTCCTCGCCCTCAACGGAATACCGCGAGAGCAGAACCTCGATGATCTCGTGCTTCGTCGCGGGGTTCAGTACGGCTCCAACCAACGCGCAAGCCGCCCGATCCACCAGGGGGCGAAAGGGCTCCATGAGGTCGTCGGCAAGGCCGAAGGGATTGTGAACGTTGGAATGGTAAAGCGCGAAACTGGGGTGCAGGCCGGCCCCGCAAATCGCGCGCGCGGTGATTGAGCGAAGAATCGCGTAGCCGTAGTTGAGAAGATGGTTGCGGGAGTCCTCGGCGTCACGGCGGTGGAACTCGGCGTTCCCGAACAGGCGTAGCCAGTAGCGCCGCGCGGCGCGGGCTTCCACATTATCCGGGTCGCCGGAGCGGACCTTCGCCGCAAGGGCGCGAAGACCCTCATCGCTTCCGATAGCCAACTCCAGAGCTGACGCCTGTGCGCGAATCTTGGCTTGAACGATGGATTGCCATAGTCGCTTCTTCTTTGGCAGCGGAATCGCAGCCTGCCGGCGGAACCGCTCCGCTTGCGCGTGGTGGGCATCAAGCGGGAGGACCATCGATGCAGGGGCGCGCTTCTCGTCGCAGGTGATCAGGAGTGCCCCGCATCGAGCCAGTTCGCTGAGAACCGATTGAGTCAGCGTCACCTGTCTGTGGCCAATGACCACCGCGGCAAGTTCCGAGCAAGGAATCGCCGCGCGCTCGCAGGCGCCCGACTCGACGACCAGAAGGCCGTTACGGATGCTCAGGCGCGCGGGTTCCTCGGAAATATCGAGCACGCGGTCAATCATTTGCCGGGACCACTTCACCGAGGTGCGTGACAGCCACCTTGCGCGCCGCGCGGTTCAGAAACACCGAACCGACGGCCGGGCTCCAAACGAGCCCGTCTTCTTCGAGATCCTTTTTCATGCGGGCGTCCAGGGAGGGAGTCAGGTCCAACTGGCCGCTCTGCCGGACAGAGCGCACTTTCCAGATGCGGGTCTGGGGATCTTCCGGCCTGCGGGCCTCCAGGAGGTCCCCCTCACTGAGCGTACACACGAAGCGGCAGCCGGGGCCGTGATCCCGCTGGACGACGGGGACATGCTGGCGTTTGCGCTCCAAGGCCTCAAGAAGAGTTACTGTGTGGCAGATGTACCGGGCGTCCCGGTTGGCGGTATCCAACCGCGCCACGATCTCGGCGTGGTGATTCGAGCCGGGGATAACAAAGCGCCGTGCCGGACCTTGCCCGATCGGAACGACGCTCTGAACCTTGCGGATGCGCACGCGCTTGATGGGGACCACGCCTCCCTTACGGGTGTTCAGCACAGGCCAGTCGTTAAGAAACTTGTTACCGCCGCCCCCGAGGTTGGCCGCCTTCTCCTCGACGGCGGCCCGCACCCGGGAATCGACAATGTTTTGAAAGTCTCTAGCGGAACTCAGGGTTGTCACCGGTACGCGGTAATGGACGCACTCCTTGGCGTTCGGCCCGCCGCCGGTTCCCACATCGCGGGCACGCGGCCGGCTGTACAGCGTTTCCTCGTGGAGTGGACCGGACAGCTTGCGCATGGGCCGGTGCGAGACCTGAATGCCCTCCACCGCTGATCGCGTTTGTTCCCCGAAGCCGGCCCACGGAACAGGTAGAATGACCTTCCGCCGGAACAGTCGATCAGCTTCACCGGAGGCCGTTGCGAGATCCCTGATGATTCCGGGCGAGGAAACCGCGACAGTCAACGCGTCGACAGCGTGGTGCCGGTGGTCGTCGCGGGACTTTTCCGGCTTGCCGGAGAGAATGCGATCCAAGTCCCAGGCCCGGCGGAGCTTGGCGGTAACCTGGCCGGCGCAGGCGAATACCCGCTGTCGCCCGAGGTTGTCGATTACGCCGCCGTAAAGGCAGCCAAGATAGCGGCAGGCCAACTTAGAGGCGTACCGGGTCTCCTGTAGCTGCCGTTCGGTGAACTCGCGCAATAGCGAGTCGGGATCGGAAAGCTCCATTGCAAAGCGCCTGAGCTTCTTCCCGACCTCAAAGCGCGAGTCGAAGCTCTTGACGACCTGAATCATCTGGTCGTAGCGCTGGCCATCCGAATCGAAGAGCCATTCCCGCGGCGTGCGGTTTCCCTTTTCGGCATTGCAGGACCGGTAGGCGAGCGTTTTGTTCAAGTACGAATCGTCCAGGGAGCGCGACCGTGGAATGATGTGCTCGATGTCCACGACCGGGTGCTCGCCGAAGACATCGGTGAAGCCGTACTGGTTTCCGGTATACGGGCAGCGCCACTTCGCCTCCATGGCAAGCATGCATTTTTCCATGTCGTAGCCGCGCGGGTTGGCGAAGCGGACAGGGTCGTGCTTTCGAAGATCCTCAACGGCGAGCTGGCGGAGTTTTTCGCGCTCGCGGTTGCGCGAAGTTTCCCTCTGGCGTTCTTTCTTCGATTTCTTGAGGTCGCGCGCCAGTTCTATCGTGATGTAGTCAGGTTTGCCATGGCGGCGGATGATGGCGTTGACGGTTTTCCGGAGTTCGGTCAAAGAGCGCAGAACCGCGGGGTTGCGGATCTCGCCCAAGACATCACTTACCTTCGGAAGAAGGGGCAAGGGATCGGCGGGCTTGCGGGTGGCGGCGTACCTGCTGTGCTGGCGGATAGCTTCTTCCACCGTCAGTCCGCCCTCCAAAGCAGGCAGAAGCTCCCGCAGGGCTTTCAGCGAGTACCGCCCATAGGCATCGGGCAAGCGAACCCGGGTGAGCGCTTCGGCCAGTTCGGCCGGCAGCCCCCATTTCTCGCGCGCACAGGTCTCGAGGTCCTCGTCAGTGGGGCAGCGGCGGCCGTCACCGACATCTTCGATCAGATCTTCCCGCTGCACGGGCGAGAATTCATCCCAGGCGCTCCCAAGCGCGGCCCGGAGGCGCGTTGCGGTCAGATTGACCGGCACGTTCTTTTCGCCGCCTTCTTCGACCGTGAATTTCAGAGTCTTGCTCAAACCGAGCGCGCGCTTCGCCGCCGCGAAGGAGAGTGTTTCCGATTTCTCGCAGAGATCCAGCAAAACCGCGCGCTCATTCGGCGAAAGCTTGCGTTCGGCGCCATCCTCCAGACGCAAGCGTAGGTTGTTGACAAACCCGAGAATGCGAAACCGTTGGCCGGCGAGCAGTCGTAAGGGCGCGCGCTTCTCATCCGGTTCGAGCTCGCAAGGGCCGACGAGGTAGGACTGGTCCTTGAGAGGGCGTTGGTGGAACAGAGCGTGAAAGAGCCGGGCGCGCCAATGTTCCGTCAGGATTTTGGGATGGTGCGGGCGCTGTTCGTCCCAGATCAGCGCGAACTCATCCTGGAACATCGAGCGGTGCGTGTAGTGATTTGAAAACTCGGGCTTGTTGCGCAACGGAGTGAGATGAGGATCAAGCGATACCATGTACTCTGCTAGCGTTCGCTTGCCGGAATCCTGAATCGCCGCTCTCAGCCCTTTGATGGCGCCTTTGACTATGCTGCGCTCTTCCTCATCCTGCTTGCCGCCAACGCGGTTGGAGAGGAAGCCCCGCCGTTGGGCGAGGTGGTACAGGGCGCGGCCGAGTTCGCACGGCTCCAGTGGATGATCGAGGGCGCGAGCACGCAAGAACCAGGGAAGCACCGTTGTTTCCGGATAGCGGCGTTCGAGGTCGCGCTGCAACTGGCAGAGCACATCGACACGCCGCCCCGTTGGCAGCAGAGCCATGCGTTGAAGCAGATGAAACACCTTGTAGAGACGGCGCTGCCGGCGCTGTGTCTGGCGGCGGGCCAAGCGGGCTTGGCGCCGTTTCGCGGAGCGGGGCTCCTCTCTTCCGGTTTCGAGATCACCCTCAACGCCCGCCGGAAAAATGCGAACGCCAAGAAACTCAATTCTCTCCGCTGCTGGATTTACGAGGGCTGTTCCGAGTGAACCAGACCCGAGGTCAATGCCGAGGACCAAGCCCGAGGGGAGGCCCTGCGGCGAACGGGAGGTTGACATGTCGCCTACTATGAAGCTATATTCTATACGAGTCTATCAAAGCGGCGATTGCCCGGCTTCTTCAAAGTAAGTCGGTCTTTTGTCCGACGCGAGGCTACGCTCCATGAGCGCCCTCAGCAAAACGCCCCTTTTCGGGGCGTTTTTTTTGCCCTGAGGATCCGGTCGGGTTTCCGACATCGTGCAAAGCTCCGGTTCATCTCGGCACGGGCGTCGCGGTTCGCTCCGCGTTCGCCGATGGCGATACCGTGCGCCGCAAGCCGGATGCCCGCCGGTATCTGGACGAGAACGATTCCTACCACTGCTTCGAGGCGCTGGGCGACCTGGCGTTCACCGGCCCGACGGGCACCAACGTGATGGACATCAGGATGGTGCTGGTGGGGGGGCGATAGGGCGCGGCGGGGCCATCGCCGGGCGCCGGCAAGGGCGCGCAGGGGCATACAAGACGTCCGCGCCACACGGTAGTGCCGACAACGATTCGGTGTTACGCTGTCATCTAACCGGCCTTTTGCCGGCGAGTTGAAGGCGGGGTTTATGGACGAGAGACAGGCCATTCCGGTAGTTGGCATAGGGGCCTCGGCGGGCGGGTTGGAGGTTTTTAAGCTCCTACTGGCCGATCTGCCCGCCGGCACCGGCCTGGCCATCGTATTCGTTCAGCATCTCGATCCAACGCACCATAGCATGCTGGCCGAAATCCTGGGGCGCGCTACGGCCATGCCGGTCAGCGAGGCGGCCGACGGCATGCCGGTGGAAGCCAACCATGTGTATGTCATACCGGCGGAAGCGGATCTGACCATCGCGCGCGGGGCGCTGCAACTGGCTCTCCGCACGCAACCGGCGGGATCGCACATGCCCATCGACCGGTTTCTGCGGTCGCTGGCCGAGGAGTGCGGAAGCAAGGCCATCGGCGTGATCCTCTCCGGTACGGGGTCGGACGGCTCGGCCGGCGTGGAAGCCATCAAAGCCGCGGGCGGCGTGACATTTGCGCAGGATCACGCCACGGCGAAGTTCGCCACCATGCCGCAGGCCGCGGCGGACACCGGCTGCGTGGATTTCGTTCTGCCGCCCGAACGCATTGCCGCGGAACTGGCGAGAATTGGCCGGCACCCTTATATTGCGGATGCCGCGCGCGCGGAAGAGGAGCCAGCGCCGGCCGGGGAGGAAGAGCGGTTCGGCGCCATCCTGGCCCTTCTGCACGGGGCCACCGGCATCGACTTTTCGCTTTACCGGGAGAAGATGATCAAGCGCCGCATCCTGCGGCGCCTGGCCTTGCGCAACATCGACGGCCTTGCGGAGTACAGCCGGCGGCTGGAGAACGATCCCGAAGAGATGGCGGCTCTCGAGCGGGATTTGCTCATCGGCGTGACCAGCTTTTTCCGCGATCCGGAATCGTTCGAGAGCTTGAAGAAAGTCGTGTTTCCGCGCATCCTCGAGGGCCGGCCCGCGAACGCGGCGATCCGCGTCTGGGTGGCGGGTTGCGCCACGGGAGAAGAGGCTTTCTCGATCGCCATATCGTTGCAGGAGTACCTGAGCGAAACGGGCGCGGCATATCCGGTGCAGATCTTCGCCTCCGATATCAGCCTGCCGGCGATCGAAAAGGCGCGCACCGGCAAGTACCCCGAGAACATCGCCGCGGACCTCAGCCATGAGCGCCTGAACCGCTATTTCACAAAGATCGAAGGCGGCTACCAGGTCAACAAGAACCTGCGCGAGATGTGCGTGTTCACCAGGCATAATCTGATCGAAGATCCCCCGTTTTCGAAGCTGGACTTGATCAGTTGCCGCAACGTGCTGATCTACCTGGGAGGGGTGCAGAAGGACATCGTCCCGGTGTTCCATTACGCGCTCAAGCCAACCGGGTTTCTTATGCTGGGCGCGGCGGAGGGGGCGGCGTCCGGCGAACTGTTTTCGCTGGTGGACCGCAAGCAACGGATCTATGCCAGGCGGGAAACCGCCAGGAAGCCGCGCGTGTTTCACGCGGGCCCCCGCGACGCGCGCCGGAACGCGGCGGCCGGCGGCGGCCCCGCCACGGCTCCATCTTCGCGATTGTGGGACGGCGCGGACGCGCGAAAAGAGGTAGATCGCATACTCCTGACGAAGTACAGCCTGGCTGGAGTGGTGGTGGACGACGACCTGGAGGTGCTCGAGATTCGAGGCAAGGCCAGCCCCTACCTCACGCTTCCGGTTGGGAAGGTGAGCTTCAATCTCATGAAGCTGATCCCGGATACGGGACTCTTCCTGGAGGTCGAGAAGCTGATCCACCAGGCGCGGCGGAGCGGCGAGCCGGCGCGGCGGGAGCGCGTACCGTACGAGCACGACGGCAGGGCCGGCGAGCTGAACGTGGAGGCGGCCCCGCTGGACGCCAGTCAAGGGCGGTTGGCCCTGGTCCTTTTCGAACCGGCGACGGGCCCCGCCGGACGCCCGGCCGAACCGCCGGATGCGCCTCCCGAAGGCGATCCGCGGGACCGCCAGATCGCCAGGCTGAAACAGCAGCTTGACGATGCGAAGCAGCGGTTTCTCTCGGCCATCGAAGAGCACCAGGCATCCAGGGAGGAAGACCAGAACACCACCGAGGAGGCGCTTTCGGCCAACGAGGAACTGCAAAGCCTCACCGAGGAACTGGAGACCGCCAAGGAAGAGCTGCAATCCACCAACGAGGAATTGATCACGATCAACGACGAGCTGGAGGCCAAGAACGCGGCGCTCGCGCAGGCGCGCGACTTCGCAATGTCCATCGTCGAAACCGTGCAGCAGCCCTTGCTGGTGCTCGATACGCAGTTGCGGATCAGGATGGCGAACCAGGCCTTTTACGAAACGTTTCGCACGTTGCCGCTGGAAACCGAGGGCCAAGTCGTCTATTCGCTATCGCGCGGGAGTTGGGACCTTCCGGGTCTGCGGGACGCGCTGGACGGTCTTCTGCAGGGCGGCAGCTCGTTCCTGGGCTTCGGAGTCGAGTGGGATTTTCCAACCGTCGGGCATAGGGCGCTCGTGCTTGGGGGCTGCCGCATCCATCATCTCGGCATGATCCTGCTGGCGGTGGACGACGTTACCGAGCACAAGTTCGCCCAGAACGCCCTCCGCAGAAGCGAGGAGCGTCTGCGCCAGTCGCAGAAAATGGAGGCCGTCGGCAGGCTCGCCGGCGGCATCGCGCACGACTTCAACAACCTGCTGACGGCCATCATCGGCTACAGCGGCCTTCTTCAGGACGAGCTGGCCGGCAACCAGCCCGCTCTCGAGCAGGTTGTTGAAATCAAGACCGCCGGCGAGAGGGCGGCTTCACTCACGCAGCAGTTGCTGGCCTTCAGCCGGCGGCAGGTGCTGCAACCCAAGGTGCTGGACCTGAATGTCATCGTCGGGGACTTCGAGAGAATGCTGCGCCGCCTGGTCGGCGGGCGGATCGAGGTGGCCGTCGATTGCGCGTCCGGCCTCTGGCTGGTGAGGGCCGACCCCGGCGAGATTGGCCGCGCCATCATGAACCTTTCCCTGAACGCCAGGGATGCCATGCCGGCCGGCGGCACGCTATCCATTGAAACGGCCAACCTGGCCGTGACCGGGGACGATGCCGCCGGGCAAGACCTCGCGCCCGGCCGCTACGCGATGCTGGCCGTGCGCGACACCGGGATCGGCATGGACGCGGAAATGCAGGCCCACATCTTCGAGCCGTTCTTCACCACCAAAGAGACCGGCAAGGGAACCGGTCTGGGGCTGGCCATCGTTTTGGGAGTCGTCGAGCAGAGCGGCGGCGCGATTCGTTGCCAGTCCGAACTGGGGCGCGGGACGACCTTCAGAATCTTCCTGCCGGCGGTGGCCGAGGCGGTGGACAAGGGAGCGGGGCGGGGCCTTGCGAAGGCGCCGACGGGATGCGAAACCGTTCTCATGGTGGAGGACGAAGACATGGTACGCAGGCTCGCCCGGACGATTCTGGAGGCGAGCGGGTACCAGGTTCTCGAGGCCCGCAACGGACGCGAAGGTCTGGCGTTGTGCGAAGTCCACCCGGGCCCGATCGACCTGCTCGTGACCGACGTGGTGATGCCGGAACTGGGCGGACGCGAACTTGCCGAAAGCGCCCTCAAGCTGCGGCCCGGCATGAAAGTCATGTTCATGTCCGGCCACACGCAGGATGTCGTCTTGAAGGAGGGCGTCGAGAAGGGAACCGCGTTCCTCCAAAAGCCTTTTACGCCCGCCGAACTGGCGCATAAAGTGCGCGATGCCCTGGATTCGGCGGCGGGGGGCGGGAAGTGACCGAGCGGCGGCGTAGCGGCCGACTCCACGGTAGCTGGGCGGCAAGGTGGATACACGCATGAAATGGCGCGCAGGCGTATTCCTTTGGCTGGCGTGCGCGGCGTGCGCGCAGAATATCGTGGTGGATGCGGCGCCGTCGCACGCGGTGAATTCGTTCAGTCCCTTCCGGGCGCTGGGCGGGGCGATTGACCGGTTGCGCGGCGGAGCCACCAAGGAGGCGAACGAGAAGAATACCGAGCGGCTGCTGACCGGCCCGGTCCTCAAGGAGCTGTTGGGAGCGGGATGGCAGACCGTGAGCTACCGCCAGAACACGGAGTTGATGATCGAGGCGTGGCACTGGAACCCGCGCGGCGCGTGGAGCGATGCAGCCAGGCAGGAGGGCTACTTCACGGGCAGCGCGGAGCCAACCGGCGAGAAGATCCCGCACTCCTGGGCGTACCCGCTTCCGCATCGCGGCGCCACCCTGGGCGACGGCAACGGCTGGTCCCGCCTGACCGATGGAGACCTGAAATCGTACTGGAAGAGCAACCCCTATCTGACCAAAGCCTACACGGGAGAGGACGACTCGCTGCACCCGCAATGGGTCATGATCGACATGGGCGCCAAGGTGGACGTCAACGCCATCAAGATCGCCTGGGCCGACCCCTACGCCACGCGCTACTACGTGCAGTTCTGGACCGGCGAGAAGGAACCTTTCTACGACGGGATCAACAAGGGCGCCTGGCAGACTTTCCCCATGGGGACCGTCGCGGACGGCAAGGGCGGGACGCCCACGCTGACGCTGGCCAGTTGGAAGATCCCCGCGCGGTATCTGCGTATTTGGATGCTGGAATCGTCCAACACGTGCGACACGCACGGCGCGCAGGACAAGCGCAACTGCATGGGATACGCCATAAATGAGCTGTATGTCGGGACCGTGGCGGCCGGCGGCCAGTTTACCGACTTAGTCAAGCACCTGCCGAACAGGCAGCAGACCGTCACCTGGCCTTCCTCGGTGGATCCGTGGCATGCCGCCTCCGGCCTGGACTACGGAAGAGGGGACCAGATCGGATTCGATTTCTTCTTCAATTGCGGAGTAACGCGCGGTCTTCCGGCTATGATTCCGGTCGCGATTCTCTACAACACACCGGAGGATGCGGCCAACGAGATCGCGTATCTCAACAAACGGAAGTATCCGATCTCGTGGATCGAGATGGGAGAGGAGGCGGACGGGCAGCGCGTGCTTCCGGAGGACTACGCCGCGCTGTACGTACAGTTCGCCAAGGCCATCCACAAGCTCACGCCGAACGCGCCGCTGGGCGGGCCGGCATTCGAGGGGACGCCGGCGGACGTCGATTCCTGGGCGGACGCCAACGGAAGGGCGTCGTTCCTGGGCCGGTTCGTGGACTACCTCAAGAGCCACGGCCACTTGCGGGATTTCGCGTTCTTCTCGTTCGAGCACTACCCGTGCCAGGGAAATCCGGCCTGCCGGGCCTGGAATACCCTGTACGACGAGCCGGCCAACGTCAACCGCGTGGTTCAGGCGTGGAAAGACAACGGTCTGCCGCCGAACATCCCGTTCTTCATGACCGAGGGCAACGACTTAGGCGACGGCGGAGCCACGGAAGGTAAGACGGCCCTGTGGCTGGCCGATTATGTGGGTTCCATGATGACCGCCGGCGCCAGCGGCACTTACTACTTCCACTACATCGCGACGGCGGGCAGGGGCGGGGGAGGCGGGTTCCTGGCGATTGACCAGGATAACCACGTCACGACTTATCCCCCTCAGTACCTGGCGACCCAAGTAATCACCAAGGAATGGGTGCAGCCGGTGGATGCGATCCACAAACTCTTCAGAGTATCGAGCGATGTAAAGGACAAGGACGGGAACACGCTGGTGACGGCTTACTGCGTCGAGCGGCCCGACGGGCAGTGGTCCGTCATGCTGGTGAACAAGGACCACGACAACGGCCATTCCGTGAGGGTCGCGTTCGCCGATCCGGTTGCCGGGAGCAGCCGATTCTTTTCCGGGACGGTGGACCGGGTGGTCTTCGGCCCGAATGAATACCAGTGGCGCGCCGATCCGGTTCCGGCGGGCGGAGCGCCTGCGACGGGCGCTGGCGGACGGGGCGGGCGTGGCGGCGTCCCCGGTCACGCGGACCCGGACGGCCCGCCGTCCAAATCGACGGTGGCGGCGAGCGGCCCGGAAACGCTCTATCAGCTACCCAAGGCGTCGATCATCGTGCTGCGGGGGAAGCTGGGGGAATGAGATTTGCCTGGCCAGGCGGGTGCGGCCGGCGCGGTCATGTCAGAGCGGACTCCAAGAACTTCCCGACGAGTTCCGCCACCTGGGGAATCGCCGCTTCCACGTCCGGATGCATTCGGCCGCCGACGGTAGTGCAGTCGGCCGCTTCGACCGCGATTACGGTGGCTTCATCCGGCACGGGCAGACCCAGTTGCCGGCCGGCCGCGAGCACCTCGAAAAGCCCCAGGAAATGGGGCGAGCCGCCCGGCGCCGGACGTATCTCATCCGCGCGGAAAACACGGATCGCGCCGGGATTCGCACTCCCCGTGACAATCGTATCGACGATCAACAGGCGCGACGCGCCTACCAGACTGTCCAACAGATCGAATCCCGCGCTGGAGGAGCGCACGATTTCGAGTTGGCCCGGGAACCGCCGTTCCGCCTCGTCGGCGACCCGGAAACCGAAGGCGTCGTCGGCCAGGATCTCGTTTCCCAGGGCGAGCAAACGGACCAGGGCCGGCGTGCCGGCGCCCAGTGGGGCGGACCTCCCGGTCTGTTGGATAGGGCCTGCGGCCCGCGGAATTTCATGAAAAACAGTGATGGTGAGCCGCCCCCTGGTTCGCCGCCGTGGAGTGGGCCTCCGGCCTGCCATGCCCGCTTTCTTGCGGGCATCCGCCGGCCGAGAGGATGCCGCCAGGAATGGCGGCATGGCAAGCCGGAGGCTCGCTCCACAAACGCGCACCGACACCCGCGCTGGTTTTTCGACCCTGCCTTTTTGTCGCCCGGCAGCGCGGTCGAAAACCGCTGCCGATCATTGAGAATACGGCGCGCCGGGATTCAGTTGAGTTGCTAGCGTTTCTTGAACTTGCGTCGCGGAAAGAAGGCAGACCGGGAGGTCCGCCCCACTGGGCGCGCCCTCGCCGGCTGCGGCTACTCCCTGTGGATGGTTCCATCGGCGTCGCGCCTCAGCATGGCCACCGGCGCCCCCCGCGCATCGCGCACCTGAACCAGGATCGGCATACTGCCGGGGAGCGCGTGCGTGGCGCAGCCCAGGCAGGGATCGTATGCGCGGAAGGCCATCTCCACCATGTTCAGGAGTCCTTCCGGGACGTCCCCGCCCGTGATCAGCATTTTCGCCGCCTTCTCCACGCTCATGGCGATGCGGGCCGCGTTGTTCTGGGTGGCGACAATCAGGTTGGCGCCGGTGATAATTCCCCGCTCATCGGTACGGTAGTGGTGGAACAGCGTTCCTCGCGGAGCCTCCACCACGCCGACGCCTTCACGCGGGACCGCCGTCGGCAACGTGCGTACATTGGGGTCCGTCAGTTCAGGATCGTTCGCCAGTTCCCGCATGCGCTCGGCCGCGTAGAGCATCTCCACGACCCTGGCCCAGTGATTGGCGAGCGTGTGGTGGACCGGCCTGCCGCCCAGCCTGCCGTGGTAGCTCAAATAGGCTTCGTGGGCCTGCGGCGTGGCCATTCCGTCGGCCACGTTCAGCCGGGCCAGCGGCGCCACGCAATACACGCCGGCGTCTTCTCCTTCGGAAAAGCCCTTCCAGCCAAGCTCCTTGAGGTAACAGAATTTCATGTAGCTCCAGGGCTCGGCGCGCTCGGCGATGTAGTCCCGGTATTCGGCGGGCCGGAACCTGCTCCACTCGTGCCCGTCCGGCGCCACCACCCGGATCGAACCGTCGTAGAAGTTGACGTGGTTGTTCTCGTCCACCAACCCCAGATAGTATGTGCGGTGGGTAAAAGCGTCGGAGCGGATGAGGTCCACATAGGCGGAGTTTCCGAGCACGAGCTTCTCGAAGACCTCGAGCGTGAAGCAGGCGAAGTCCACGGCTTCGTCCGCCACTTCGCGGAACCGGGCGGCATCGTCCGCGGTGAGCGGCTTGGCGACGCCGCCGGGCAGGCCGAACACCGGATGAGCGGCCTTGCCCGCGGCCAGCGCCATCAGCTCCCGCAGCCTGCGCCGCATGACGATCACTTTCCGCCCGACCTCGACGCCCACTCTGGCGATGACGCCCAGCACGTTCCGTTCGGCGGCCGGCGCCTGTGGCCCGACGATGAAATCGGGGCCCCCGAGGAAATAGAAGTGCAGCGCATGGTCCTCGACAAAGAAGGTGGAGTAGACCAATTCGCGGATCTTGAGGGCCGCGGGCGGCGGCGTCACGTCCCAGAGCGCATCGAGCGCCTTGGTGGACGCCATGTGATGAGCCGTTGGGCAGACGCCGCAAATCCGCGACGTGATCTGGGGCATGTCCTCGGCCGGCCTTCCTTGCGCGAATTTCTCGAAGCCCCTCAGCTCCGGCACCTGGAAATAGGCGCGCTCCACCACTCCTTGCGGGTCCAGGAAGACCTCGATTTTCCCGTGTCCTTCGAGACGGGTGATGGGTTCGATCGTAATCCTGCGAACGCTGTCCATGATGCTCACCCCATCCGGCGCCGGCCCAGCAAAGAGGACGGCAGGCTATACCGGTAAAAAGTCCCGGCCGGGTCCGGCACGGCGTCCAAGGCCCGTGCGATTTCCGCCTCCGTATTGCCATCGATCACCGAGGCGATTGCGGAGAGCGCCTTGGCGCCGAAGTCCCGAACCCGGCTGGTGGGGCCGAAGCAGCCGGTGCAAGGCATGTTCCCCTGGGGGCACAACGCCTCGCAACCGGCGCGCGTCCCCGGTCCCAGGCAAGCCAGGCCCTGCGCCAGCAGGCAGGTCTGCTGGTCCGCGATCATCTGGTGCGGCCGCTTGAACTCCTTGAGGACCAACTTCTCCGGGCGCGTGTCCTTGCGCGGGCACTGCTCGCACAGGGCGTGGTCCGGCGCCAATACCGCGCCTTTCGGCGGCAAGTCCGCGCCGAGGAGCGCGTGCAAGGCGCCGGCTATGATTTTCGGCGTCGGCGGGCAGCCTGGCAGGTAATAATCCACGCCGATCACGCGGTCGAGGGCCAAGACCGTGTCGAAGAACTCGGGGAGCGAAAGCGAGTGGCCGTTTTCCCGGTGGACCATTTGCGGCCTCACCCCATCGCCATAGACCTCCTGGAGTATCTCTTTCGCGTCGAACAGGTTGGCCAGCCCCGGAATGCCTCCCAGTTGCGCGCAGCTTCCGAACGCCACCACCACCTGGGACTTCGCCCGCAGCGTTTCCGCCATCTCCCGCTGTTCGCTGTTGCGGATGGCGCCGTTGATGAAGCTGGCCAGGATGGAACCGTCCGGCATGGCCTCCACATCGCGTCTCTTGAAATCCAGGGCCACCGGCCAGAACACGATGTCCACCGCGTTCACCACATTGAGGATCTCCTCGTCGAGATCCACCACGGCTTCCTCGCATCCGCCGCAGGATGCGCACCAGTAGAACGCCACCTTGGGTTTCATGCGACCTCCTGCCGCCTGGCGGGGACTCGGGGACCCAGCGCGCGCAGCTTCTCCACCATGTCGTCGATCACGATTTTGACTCGCTCGCCCTCGGCCGCGGATATCCACTCCAGGCGAAAGCGCTCCTCTTCGACGCCCATCTGCCTCAGCAGGCGCTTCAGCAACTCGACGCGCCGCAGCGCCTTGTAATTGCCCTCCTGATAGTGGCAGTCGCCCGGGTGACATCCCCCTATGAGAACGCCATCGGCGCCTTTTGCGAACGCATCCATCACGAACTGAGGGTCCACCCGGCCGGAGCACATCACGCGAACGACGCGCGCGTTGGGCGCGTACTTGATTCGCGACGTCCCAGCCAGGTCCGCGGCCAGATACGTACACCAGTTACAGAAGAACGCGACGATCTTGGGTTCAAAGGCTTCAGGCATAAGTCAGAATCCCCCCGATCTCCTCGAAGATCTGCTGGTCCTCGAACAGGTTCTGGCGGATGGAACCCGACGGGCAGGCGGCGACGCACGTGCCGCACCCCTTGCACAGCACCTCGTTGATGCGCGCCTTCTTCTCTTCCAGGAAAGAGATCGCCGAGTACGGGCAGAGCGGAATGCAGGTCTTGCACCCGCAGCAGGCGTCCTCCGTAACGTAAGCCGTGTTCGGCTCCAGTTCGATCACGCCCGCGTCGATGAGCGCCAGCGCCTGGGCGGCTGCCGCCCCCGACTGCGCCACGGTGTCGGGTATGTCCTTGGGACCCTGGCAACAACCCGCCACGAAGATGCCGTCCGCGAATGTGCTGACCGGCGCGAGTTTGGGATGGCGTTCGAGGAAGAACCCATCCCCGGAGCAACCGATATTGAACAGGCGGCGAACGTCGTTGGCGTCGGGGCGCGGCTCGAGCCCCACCGACAGCACCACCATGTCCACGGGAATCTTGCGGACCATGCCCAGCAGCGTATCTTCCGCCTGAAGGATCAGACGGCCGTCGCCGTTGCCCGCCGGATAGATGTCGGCCACTTTCCCGCGCACGAAGCTTACGCCTTCCTCGGCGACGCGGTTGTAGAACTCCTCGAACGCTTTTCCGGGCGCGCGCATGTCGATATAAAACTCGATCACCTCGGCGCCGGTTTTCTCCTTGATCAGGTGGGCCAGTTTCAGGGAATACATGCAACAGACGCGCGAGCAATAACGATTCGTGTTCACGTCGCGGCTGCCCACGCAATGCACGATGCCCACCGTCGCGGGTTTGCGGCCGTCGCGGAGAACGATCTCACCCCCGGTCGGCCCGGAGGCGTTCACCAGCCGCTCGACTTCGAGCGAAGTGTAAACGTTGGGATAGAGGCCGTACCCGTAGTACGGGACGCGGACGGGGTCGAACGTCTCGAAGCCCGTCGCCAGGATGATGGTTCCGACGCGGATGTTCTCGATCTTCTCCTTCTGTTTGAAGTCGATCGCATTCCGCTCGGCGCAGACCTCGACGCAGGTCTTCTTGCATTTCCCGCTTTTGAACTCGATGCAGGTTTCCGGATCGATGACCACCAACTGCGGCACCGCCTGCGGGAAGGGAATGTAGACCGGCTTGCGTTTGCCCAACCCCAGGTTGAACTCGTCGGGGACTTTCGCCTGCTTGAAGACGCAGGCCTGGATGCACTCCAGACAGCCCACGCACAGGTCCTCGATGATGTAACGAGGCTTGCGGCGGATTTCCACGTCGTAGTTGCCGACGTAGCCTTCCACGCGCCGGACCTCGGAATACGACCACAGCGTGATGTTCGGGTTGCTCTTTACCGCCGTCATCTTGGGCGTGAGGATGCAGGCGGCGCAATCCAGCGTGGGGAAGGTCTTGTCGAACTGCGCCATGTGGCCGCCGATGGTCGGCTCGCGTTCCACCAGGTAAACATGCTTCCCGGCGCTGGCCAATGTGAGCGCGGCGTCGATACCGGCGATTCCGCCGCCCACCACCAGCGCGTTGGCGTGAATCGGCGCCTGCCTGCGCTCGAGGGGAACATGCCACCTGACGCGCCGGACCGCAGCGCGGATAAGATCCATCGCCTTGGCGGCCGCCGCCGGCTTGTCGGCGTGCACCCACGAATCGTGCTCCCGCAGGTTGACCATGTGGAAGTAGTACGGGTTCAATCCCGCCTCCGCCACCGCGTGGCGGAAGGTCTTCTCGTGCAAGTGCGGAGAGCAGGCCGCCACCACGATGCGATCGAGGCCGTGGTCGCGGATGTCCTGGCGGATCAACTCCTGGCCCGGGTCCGAGCACATGTACTTGTATTCCCTGGCCAGCGCCACTCCAGGCAAGGCCGCGGCGTACTCCGCCAGGCCGTAGACATCGACGATGCCGGCGATGTTCGTGCCGCAGTGGCAAATATAGACGCCGATGCGCGCGCCGTCGTCAGTTACCCCATGGCTTGCTCCACAAGTTCCGACAGCTCCTTCACTTCGAGCCTGTCTTCCAGTCCCATTGTCTTGATCGCGTCCTGGAACATGACCAGGTCTTTCGGACACGCGACCACCAGGGTGCGAACGTCCTTGAGCGTGGCCGCCTCGCGTATGCGCGTGGTGGCCGGCCGCTCTATGATTACCGGCGGATCTTCCATCCAGATCCGGCCGCCTCCCGCCCCGCAGCAGTACGCGTAGGTGCGGTTCTGGGACATCTCGACCAGCTTCAACCCCAGGGCTTCGATGACGCGGCGCGGGGCGTTGAAGACCGCGTTGTAGCGCCCCAGGTAACAGGGATCGTGGTATGTCACCCGCATCCGCAGCTTGTGCTTTATCGGCAACTCGCCCGACAGGACCATTTGGCTGAGGAGTTGCGTGTGATGCAGAACGGGCTGCCCGCCATTCATGGGCATGTATTCGTGCTTGAGAATATGAAAGCTGTGCGGGTCGGTCGTGACGATTTCCTCGTAATGCGCCTTGGCGAAGACGTTCCGGTTCTTGTCCCGGAGGGTTTCGTAAAGTCCCTCCTCGCCCGCCAGGCGCACGTCGTTGCCCGAATTCTGCTCGCTTTCGTAAAGAATGCCGAAATCCAGGCCGGCCTTGCGGAACACGCGCGCCGCCGCGCAGGTTACCGGCGCGAGCCGGGGATCGAACGAGGCATAGTCGCCGACGAACCACAGGTAATGGACCGGCTCCTTCCGGGCATCCTTGATGTGAAAGTCCAGTTGCTGGGTCCACTTCGGGCGCGCTCTCGGGGGCGCCCCGAAGGAGTTCCCATAGCGCGTCAGGTTCTTCAGCGATTCCTGAAGGGACTTATCCATATCACCCTCCCCAAGAAGGCGCCGGCGCAATTCGACGAGCACGGGGACGTGCTCGTTCATCACCGGGCACCTATGCATGCACGCGAGACAACTGGTGCAGGCCCAGATCTCCTCGCGTTTGATTAAGCCGGCGAGACCGGCTCCATCCGGGCCGGCGCCCTCGCCGCGCACCAGTTCCTTCATGTGGTGCATGAGCATCTTGGGCGAAAGCGCGAAGCCGCTGTTAAACGCCGGGCACGCGCGGTCGCAGCGGCCGCACTCGGCGCAGGCCAGGCCGCTGAATAACTGCCGCCACGTGAAATCCTCGCGCCGCGCCGCCCCGGCGGAAGCCTCGGGCACGCGGCCCGGCTCCAGCGAGGCGAAGAACACGCCGAACGGAGAGGCCAGCAGATGCAGGTGCTTCGAGTAGGGCAGGTAGGCGAGGAACCCCAGCACGGTCGCCATGTGGACCCACCACATCGCCCGCGAGACCGCCGGGTTCGACGCCCGGTACCACTGCCCCGCCAGGCAAGACAGGAGGACCATCGCGATCAGGGCGAGAATGATGCCGGCGTCCCGCGACTTCTCCAACCTCGGCGGCGGAAAGAAGTAGCGCCGCGCCGCGGCCACCGCCAGCGCCGCCAGGCCTAGGACGCCGAAAGCCGCCAGCGCGGCGCGCACCCAGGAGACCTCGTCGGCGGACGGGATCGGCAGAAAAGGAAACAGTCCGTGAACGAGATTCCAGAAGAAACTCGCCGCATAGAAGACGAACGCCCAGAAGATCAACAGGTGCGCGGCGCCGGACACAGGCTCCTCCAGCAAGCGCCGCTGCCCGAGCACGTTCACGATCACCAGTTGCAGGCGCTTCCAGGGGTGGTCCCAGCGCTTCTCCGGCCGGGCGGCGAGCAGGACCTTCACATACCGGAACACGCGGGCCCCGAACAGCCCAAAAGCAGCCAGCGTGAGGAGCCAGAGGATCAGCGTCGCGCTAGTCATGGGCGCTTTGCCTCCTCTTCGCGGGCGCGGAGCACAAGAGCGCGACCAGGGGGTCGCGCGCGGACGGGGGCGTCCGCCCCACCTTTGCCGAATCGCGCATCGCCGCTAGGCATGGCGGGCCACGGCTCTCTTCGCCTCGATGGCGGCGGTCAACACCGGGATGGTCTCCAACACGTCGGCCACAATTCCGTAGTGCGCGACGTTAAAGATCGGGGCCCGCGGGTCGCTGTTGACGGCCACGATCAAGGCCGAGTCCTTCATCCCTTCCACGTGCTCCGGCGCCCCGCTGATTCCCAGCGCCACGTAGAGCTTGGGCTTCACCGAAAGTCCGGACTTGCCGACCTGGCGGGAAAGCGGCAACCAGCCTTGATCGATTACGGGTCTGGACCCGGCGACCGCGCCGCCCAGGCTTTTTGCCAGGTCTTCCGCGAGGCCGAGGTTATCCTTGCTCTGAATGCCGCGTCCCACGGCCACCAGCACGTCCTGCTTGGTCAGGTCCACATCGCCGGCTTCCGCCTCGACGTACCGCCTCAGCAGCACCGGGGAATCCCGCAGGGAAACCGTGGCTTCCTCGACGACCGGCGAGCGGCTGGAACGGCCCTTTTCGGCCGGCCGCGCTCCGGGCCACAGGCCGAGGACAACCGGCTCGCCGGCAGCCTCGACGGTGGCCTCGATCTTTCCGCCGTACATGACGCAGACCGCCTGCAGCCTGCCGCCGGCGATCCTGACGTCCTTGCAGAAGTTGATGCCCGCCGTGCCCAGGCGAAGAGCCAACAGCGTGCCCACCCCAAGGCTGACGTTGGTGAGGGGCACGATGAACGCGCGCGGCCTGCGGTCTTGAAGCACCTGCGCCAACGCCTCGGCCGTGGGCTGCGGAAGGGTTTCCGCCAGCAGCGGGTGATCCACGTAGACCACCAGATCCGCCGCGCCCAGGGTCTGCGCCAACTCGCGCGCGTTCGATCCCGTGAGGATCGCGGTGAGTTGAACTCCGAGCGCGTCGGCGACTTCCCGTCCGAGCGCCAGGGCCTCGTAGGTCGCTTCGGAGATGCTTCCTCTCCATTGCTCGGCAAATACGCAAATGCTTCCGGTCATGGTGATCGTCTCCTTACAAAAGGCCGTGCCCGGTCAGAATCCCGCAAAGCTTGTCCGAAACGCTCTCCGGGTCGCCGTCCAGCATTTCGGCGTGCCCCGCGGGCTCGTTCCTCTTCATCTCCACCACCTGCGCCGCCGCGCAGCCCCCATCCGCCGGGAGAGAGGCTGGCGCGCTATCGATCTTCTGCGTCTTCATTGCGGCGCGGACCTTGGCGACGGGGACGTAACGAGGCGGCTTCTCGGCCGCCTGGATTCCCAGCACGGCCGGAAGCTTCACTTCAAATTCGCCCCGAACCCCGCCGGGGTATTCCTTGGTCGCCAGAGCCGTCCGGCCGGAGGCATCCAGGCTCAGCCGGGTGACGATTCCCAGGTAGGGCAGGTCGAGCGCGTGCGCCACCATGGGCGCGATCAGCCCGTCCAGGTCGTCGATGGCCTGAACCCCGGTAAGGATCAAGTCCGCAGGCGACAAGCCGGGAACCTGCGCAATCGCCTGCGACATGGCGCGCGCCGCCTGGCTGGTGGGGAACCCGGCGTCCAGGCCGGCGATCTTCACCGCGCGGTCGGCGCCTTTCGCCAGAGCGGTGAACAGCGCGTCGTCCACCTCCGGCGCATCGAGCGCGAGCGCCGTCACGGTGGCGCCGTGGCGCTCCTTCAACAGCAGCGCCTGTTCCAGCGCATGGTCGTCGGATTCGCTCAGAATCATGCGAACATAATCCAGATCGAGCGCCGTCCCGCCGGGAGCGATCTCGAGTTCCTCCACGACGTCGGGCGCCATTTTCATGAGAACAAGGATGCGCATGTCTTATTCCTCCATTGCCTCGGCCAGAAGTTCGGTCACGTCCCGGACGACGATCCGTTTGTCGTACCCCACCACCTTCAAGGCGTCCTCAAATCGCGAGACCTCGTAAGGGCAGGAGACGGCCAGAACGTCGGCGCCGGTAGCCACGGCCTCCTTGACCCGCCGCTCCGAAAGCCGCTCGTAGCCCTTCGCTTTGAAGTAGGTGTCGAGCCACATGCCTCCTCCTCCGCCGCCGCAGCAAATCGAGTTCCCGCGGTTGTGGACCATCTCGACCGTTTTCAGGCCGGGGATGGCTTTCAACAACCTTCGGGGAGGCTCATAAAACTCGTTCTGCCGGCCCAGGCAGCACGAATCGTGATAAGTCACGGTGTAGTTCAGTTTTCGCGTGAGCAGCGGCTTTAGCCGATCGAGGTGTTGCGCCAGGAACGGCGTGGTATGCTCCAACCCCCAGTTGAAGCCGAGCGCCGGGTAACGGTTCTTGAATGCGTTGTGAGCGTGGGGGCAGGAGGTCACGACGCGGTCGAACCGGTACTTCTGGAAGATCGCCATGTTGTAGTCCATCAGGGTTTCAAACAGGCCGGGTTCCCAGGTAAGACGGCCGCACTCGCCCGCGCATTTTTCCTCGTTGCCCAGGATGGCGAAATCGATCCCCAACCGGTGGAACAGCCTGGCGGTCGCGCGGCTATTATCCTGTCCGCGCGGATAGAACGACGTGTAGCACTCGACGAACCAGAGCACGTCCGCGGGTCTGGGGTCTTCGGCCAGGATGCGGATAGGAACGCCCGCGGTCTTGACCCACGCCGCGCGTTTGCGGGAAGGCTCGCCCATGGGGTTGCCGTAGCGCAGCGTGCTCTGCAAGGCCTTCTGCAGCTCCCCGGGCAGTTCGGGCAGGTGCGTCAGGGCCTGCTCCTTCATCAGGGGCAGCAGCGCCTCCGTCAGGCGGATGCCTCGCGGGCACTTCACCTGGCACGCATAGCAGGCCACGCAGGCAAGCAGGCTGTCGCTGGTGTAAACCTTTTCCTGCAAGCCCGCGCGCATCATGGCGATCATGCGGCGCGGAGGGTACTCCATCACATCGCCGTACGGACACGTGCCTGAGCACACGCCGCACTGAAGGCAGGTGAGCAATTCCTTTCCCTCGGGAAACCGGGGGAGAGTCTCCAGGGTCACGCTGCACGCGCCCATCGATCCCTCCAGAATTCGTTTACGCGGCGAAACGCATCTCCGGACAGCGCGGCGGTCCGGA
Source organism: uncultured Acidobacteriia bacterium (assembly GCA_903882645.1). Classification (GTDB taxonomy): domain Bacteria; phylum Acidobacteriota; class Terriglobia; order Bryobacterales; family Bryobacteraceae; genus BOG-224. Next base: position 22,476 of record CAIRXZ010000270.1, read on the forward strand.
AATGGAGCTCCGCTCCTCAGCCAGTCCTCTTGTTCCGGGCGTCCGTGAAAGCCGGCCGGGGCTTTCATGACCGCCCGCAAAACTATGGTTATCGAGCCGTTGTGGCAGATATGCCAGGGGATAACCGGGTCTTGGAGAAACTACCGCAAGGGAATCGCCGACCTTCGGCGAAGGTGGATCGGCTTGCGTTCGGAATGAACTTTTTTGCGTCACAACCGCGGCTTCCTTCTTCCGCGAATGTGGAACCGATTGCCGCTAAGGATAATAACACCTTGTCATCCGATTTTCAAACACTATTTTCCTGAAATCCGACATCCGCGGGGCTTTGGGCACGGGAAGGGTGCTGGCAGGATCATCCGTTCGGTGATCGGTTGAGGTGATTCGCTACAAACTGAGGAAAATGATTCGCGGAAATCTGGAACGTTGCAGAGTCGGTGAGGCGACGTTCGCCGACAGGCGTGCAGATACACTACGGGCGAGAGGGGGCTATGGCGAGCAATAGGAGTTCGTCGTGGCGGCCGGGGCTCTCGGACTTTTCGCCGTGCGTCACCGGCCGCCAATGGTTTGGACCGCATCTACGTCGATATTGGGCCGCTGGCTGGCAGTCTTACCGGGTCGTTTCGATGCTTGATCCTCTGATATCCGCATGGCAGGGCGAAACGCGCTATCCCTCCCACCGGGTGTGATGAGTTCGAACCCAAATTCTCCTCGCCGGCGTCATCCAATGGTGAGCGCCGTTGGGGCTTCATTCAGGCCCTACGAGAAGTTCAGTACCACCGTAAATACAACGCTTCGTGGCCACGAAGAAAGGCTGTTGCGGCCTGCGCGGTGGGCGCAAGCCCTTTACCCGATTTCAGAGTAGCAGGCGGGAAACGGGCAGGCCGGGCGGAGGGGCTGCAAGTGCAAGAAAACATGGGGAAGAAATATTTAGAGTTTGTGTCACTGGGAAAAGACCGGCTTGGCGGAGGCGGTTTCGGTGACGGGCGTTCACCAGGACCGCTACTGCCGTTGTCGCGGCCACGCAGGCGCCGGCATGGATGTGGAACGGGACCATGGCTCGGTGGCGTGAGCGAATCAGCATCAATCCGGCGGTCTGCCACGGCGGGGCGTGCATTCGTGGCACGCGCGTGATGGTCTCGGTAATGCTCGACAACCTGGCTGCGGGCGTGCGCCGGGACGAGATCCTGGCAAAGTACCCCACTCTTTCCGATGCCGATATCCAAGCTGCCATCTCCTGCGCCGCTGAATTGGCCCGTGAAGGCGCCGCGACACTCCCGCTGGAACGGACCGCTTGAATTTCAGAATCGACGAGAACCTGCCCGCGGAATGCGCCGTCCTGCTGTTTGGCGCGGGCTTCGGCGCCGACACCCAGCCGGAGGAGATTCAGCGGCGCGCGTTTCGGTGACGCCGTATCACGGGATCTATCCGCGGCGGATGGCCCGGCCCAGACTTCCCAGGTGGGGACTTAACCGGGGGCGTTTGGTGGTGCAAATGGGATTGCGCAACAGCTATGGCCTGCACTGCTGGGTCACCCTTCTCCCAAACGCTTTCAGAGCCAGTCTACGATAATCCCGTTTTTTTGCCACAACGCCCGGTTCGCTGCCCCGACCCGAAGTTTGAGTCGCGAAAAAGGGGGCCGAATCGACGTTGTCGCCGCCGACCACGTAGGGCGGGCACCGAAGGAAACTAGGCGAAAGCAGCCCGTAACTTTCTCAAAAGCGCGGTGTCAAATATCTTCAGGTCTGAAAATGAGGCAGGCAGGGCAACGGAGTCTACGGAGACAGGGCCGAGTATATCTATCGGACGATGCGGCAGCTCATTGTCGAGGCCTATAAGGTGCTGCCGTTCCAGGTGGTCGGTCCCGACTGGCTCACCGCCGACCGCTTCGATGTAGTTTGTAAGATGCCCGTGGCGTCGCGAAAGGAGGATGCGCCGCTGATGTTGCAGTCTTTATTGGCGGACCGTTTCAAGCTGATGGTGCACCGCGAACTCAAGGAGCAAAGCGTCTCGGCGCTGGTCGTTGCTAAGGGTGGCCCCAAGTTGAAAGAATCGACGCCCGAAGGGCCTCCGGACAACAGCAGCGGGAAGGCGGAACCACCGGAGAGCGCTGCCAAGAAGAGCGATGGCAGCACTAGCTTCGCGATTGGGACCGTTAGCCACCGTTTCACGCTGGATTATGCCAATTGCTCAATGCACCTGGTATCTGACGGAATGACGATGGCTGGGTTGGCGGCTGAACTGATGAATGACGACGCCGGCGACGGCCGCGCGGTCGTGGATATGACGGGGCTCACAGGGACCTATCAGGTCGTTCTCGATATACCGTTCGCCGCAATGCCGGGGATGGTCTGCACCGCAGGGGCCGGCGCTCCAAACGTAAGCGGCCAGACGCCCCGTCCCGCGGAAGTCGCGTCGGATCCCGGAGGCGGGCGGATGGGGCGAACCCTAAAGAGCCTCGGCCTCGAGCTGGAAAAGCGGAGAGCCCCGGTTGAGCTACTGATCGTCGATCACGCCGAAAAGAGGCCTACCGAAAATTGACAGCCTGCTACCGGCCCTTCACCCTTGTGATCTAAGCACGTCTCAGCCAATTCCTCGAAAGCGGGATTTGCCGCCATTGGGCCCGCCAAGGCGGTCGAGGCGGGCTGGAGAGGCGCGCAACGGGCACCCGAACACCGGGCCGCACGTAAATGGGTCGTTGACTTTTCCTAGAAAGAGACGATCTGCAGCCCGGGGATCTTCTGAAAGTGGCGCGCGTTGAGCGTGGCTACCGCATAGCCTTGTTCAATCGCCGAAGCGCCAATCAGCAGGTCATCGGCCGGGAGCGTGATGCCTTTGGCGGCCTGCTCTCCACTGAGTTGACCTGCGATTTCCGCCGTACTGTCCGTGATGGGGTGCACCGGGACATGCTTCTTCAGCTCATCGATGAAGGCGCGGCGGTCTTCCCGGATTTGCGGTGTGTTGGCCCGCGCTACGCCGTGAACGAGTTCTGCAAGGGTAACCGCTGAGATAGCAATCTCGATCTCGCCGAAGGTCCGCCCGACGAACGCCAGCAACTCCTCGACGGTCTGCCGTTTTCGTTCTGCCGCTATGATTACGCTCGAATCTAGGATCAATCCCAGGAGGGCGGATTCCATGGCTGGCTGCGCTCCCGAATCCCTTGCTCGACATCCCGGCCGAAGCCGCCGTCCAAGATCACGCTTGAAGCGCTGGCCCTGGCGGACGCAATACATGCGGAGATCGGACGCCCAGAACGCTTGGGCGGTCGAATCGTCGCCACGGGACGACGGTCCCGCTCCACGACCACTTCCATGCCTTCCTCGACCTTCGCTAACACGGCGCTTAGGTCGCGGGCGAGTTCGGCTTCGCTAATGTGGAGCGTTCCCATACCCATGATCATACAACTGCCGGAGGGGACGGTGCTCGAATACCTGACGCGCATCCTATTATTACTACGTTAAGTGCTAGGGACTCCGTGAATGGCCCACGGCGGCTCCGCAGTAGGCGCAGGCGCCCGTCCACGTGAAGAGCAGGTATTGGATTTCACGCCGCGTCCTCGGCAGGGTCCACCCAGAAGTTTTTTTTAC